>JAJXAL010000091.1:0-15163 GCA_021628325.1 Segatella copri
CAACGGTCGTTGGCATCACGGATGCACTCGAACTCAATCTCCTTCCATCCCTTCAGGCTCTCCTCAACGAGTACCTGGGGTGCGAAAGTGAAGGCAGATTCAGCAATCTCCTTAAACTCCTCTTCGGTCTTGCAGACACCAGAACCGAGACCCCCCAGCGCGTAGGCAGAACGGATCATGATAGGGTAGCCGATGTTGCGTGCCGCAGCCACAGCCTCCTCCATGTTCTCGCAAGCGTGGCTTACAGGAACCTTGAGGTCAACCTTGTTAAGCTCCTTTACGAAGAGGTCGCGGTCTTCCGTGTTCATGATAGCCTCTACCGAAGTACCCAACACATCCACACCGTACTCCTTGAGCACACCGTTGAGGTAAAGTTCTGTACCAACGTTCAAACCCGTCTGTCCACCCCAAGCCAGCATGATGCCGTCAGGACGCTCCTTCTTGATAATTTCAGTTACAAAAAAAGGTGTCACCGGCAAGAAATAAACCTTGTCAGCAATACCTTCACTTGTCTGAATTGTAGCAACGTTTGGATTAATGAGGACGGAACTAATACCCTCCTCGCGCAAAGCCTTGAGAGCCTGCGAACCGGAATAGTCAAACTCACCTGCCTGGCCGATCTTCAAAGCACCGGAACCCAGAACGAGGACTTTCTTAAGCTGTTTCTTCATCATTAAATATAACTATAAGTTTGTTCTTTATATGTCTTGTTATTTATGTTTTTAGCAACTAAACTGTATTTGTGTTAGTTCACAAATGGTAGACACACTATTTCTAGATGCAAAGTTACGCTATTTATTTGGTTATTCCAAATTTTCTGCAAATCTTTACAGTTAAATAACATCAATTATTATTATTTCTTCTCTAGAATGTCGTATTTTTGCAATTATTTTGTTACTTTTGCAGCGGCTTTTAGTCATGTAGAAAAAGAATAAAAAATAGCAAACAAGATAAATATAACAACAATGAAAGTCGGATTATTCGTCCCTTGTTATGTGGATGCCCTTTACCCTGAAGCGGGTGTGGCTACATACAAGTTGCTTAAGCATTACGGACTAGACGTGGGTTATCCCGAAAAACAGACTTGCTGCGGCCAGCCAATGGCTAATGCCGGTTTTCAGGAAAAGTCGGAGAAGGTCATAGAGACATTTGATGAGCTGTTCAAGGATTACGATTATATCGTAGCTCCTTCAGCATCATGTGCTGCTTACGTAAAGGTGTATTATCCTAAAATCCTTGAGGGTAAGCACGAGTGTATTTCCTCAAAGAAAATCATGGATGTTGTGGAGTTCCTTCATGATGTGCTGAAGGTGGATCATGTGCCGGGCAAGTTCCCGCATGTGGTGAGTGTACACAACAGTTGTCACGGTGTGCGCGAACTGGGATTGTCATCTCCTTCTGAGCGCCACATCAAGCCTTTCAACAAAATCATTGACTTATTAAATATGGTGGAAGGCATTACCATCCACGAACCGGAGCGCAAGGATGAGTGTTGCGGATTTGGCGGTATGTTCTCTATTGAGGAACCTGCCGTTTCTACCCGTATGGGCGAGGACAAGATCAAGCGCCACATGGCTACAGGTGCCGAGTTTGTTACCGGACCGGATTCTTCCTGTCTGATGCACATGGCTGGAATCGCCAAGAAAGAGAATATGCCGATCAAGTTTATTCATGTTGTTCAAATATTAGCTGCAGGACTATGAGTACAGAACATTCCAAGAGAGCTGCGAAGTTTACGCAGAACGTAGAGAAGACCACCTGGCACGACGCTACCTTCTGGTCTGTTCGTCAGAAGAGAGATAAGATGGCGCAGGAACTTCCTGAGTGGGAAGACCTACGTGAGCATGCGTCTGAAATCAAGATGCATACGATTACCCATCTCGCCGATTACCTCGATATGTTTTCCAAGAATCTGGAGAGCCGTGGGGTGAAGGTTCACTGGGCAAAGGATGCACAGGAATTCAATGAGATTGTGCTCGGTATCCTGAAGGATCATAACGTGAAGAAGATGGTGAAGTCGAAGTCGATGCTCACCGAGGAGTGCGAAATGAATCCTTACCTGGAGCAGCACGGCATTGACGTGGTGGAGACCGACCTGGGTGAGCGCATCATCCAGCTTCTGGGTCAGAAGCCTAGCCATATCGTGATGCCTGCCATCCACCTGAAGCGTGAGGAGGTAGGTAAGATGTTCGAGGAGAAGGGTATCTCCAAGGAAATCGGCAACTACGATCCTACTTACCTGACCCGCTGTGCCCGTCATCATCTCCGCGACCAGTTTATGGAAGCTGGAGCAGGTATGACCGGATGTAACTTCGGTGTGGCTGCCACCGGCGATTGTGTGGTTTGCACCAACGAGGGTAATGCGGATATGACCACTTCCATGCCTAAGCTCCATATCGTAGCGATGGGTATTGAGAAACTGGTTCCTGATTATAAGTCATTGGCTGTATTCCAGCGCCTGCTTTGCCGCTGCGGAACCGGTCAGCCTACCACCGCCTTCACTTCTCATTTCCGTCAGGCTCGTCCGGGTGCCGAGATGCATGTAGTATTGGTGGATAACGGCAGAAGCGATATTCTTGCTGATAAGGACCACTGGCAGACTTTGAAATGCATGCGTTGCGGAGCCTGCATGAATACCTGTCCGGTTTATCGTCGTTCAGGCGGTTACAGTTACACCTATTTTATTCCGGGTCCTATTGGTGTGAACCTGGGTATGCTGAAGAATCCTCAGAAGTACAGCGACAATGTTTCTGCCTGCACCTTGTGCTTGTCTTGCGACAATGTCTGTCCTTCTAAGGTAGGACCGGGTTCGCAGATTTACGTATGGCGCCAGAGTCTGGAGAAGTTGGGCAAGGCTGATCCTGTGAAGAAGGCGATGTCGAATGGTATGAAGTATCTCTTTGACCGTCCTGCGCTCTACACCACAGCTTTGAAGTTTGCGCCACTCGCCAATCTGATTCCTGAATGCTGCACGCACTTCAGCAATTGGAATGCCTGGGGCATCGGTCACGCCATGCCTGAGTTTGCAAAGAAGAGTTTTCATCAATTGTGGAAGGAGGGAAAAGTAAAATGAAGAAAGAAGATTTCCTGAACAAGTTGCGTAAGAATACGCATGTTCAATTCGATATGCCTGCCGTAGATGTGAAGGGTATCCAGTATGAGGATACGCTGAAACAGTTTATTGAGATGACGGAATCGGTAGGTGGCCATGTGATAGAAGCGAAGGAGGGTGAGAGTCTGGATGAACTGGTGAAGAAGGCTTATCCGGAAGCTAAGGTCTTTGCCTCTCATCTGCCAGAAATCACGATTGCCCAGAAGAATCCTGATACCGTGGCTGAGGCCAACGACCTGAATGGTACTGATGTGGGTATTGTTCGTGGTGAAGTGGGTGTTGCCGAGAATGGTTGCATCTGGATTCCTCAGACCATGAAGGAGAAAGCGGTGCTTTTCATCTCGGAATACCTTGTAATATTCCTCGAAAAAGAGAAGATTGTGAACAATATGCATGAGGCTTATGCCCGTATTGAGATGGATCCGAAGTACAATTTCGGTACTTTCATCAGCGGTCCTTCCAAGACTGCCGATATTGAGCAGGCACTGGTTATGGGTGCGCAGGCAGCCAGAGGCGTAACCGTAGTGCTTTTGTAAAAGAAGTATTGAATCTTAATCTATACGAATAAAGCCCACCAAATCGGTGGGCTTTATTCTTATCTCTGCTCAGTTAGATTTCCCATTGGTATGTGTCGTAGATGACCCCTCTTCCTCCGAATCCTTCCTTTTGGTGGATGAGATTCTTGTTGAGATACTTGCCCGCATCTTCTGTGGATTTGCCGAAGTCGAAGTATGGGACATTCCATGGGCATTTGTGGAGGATAAAGTCGAAGAGGGCATCCAAAGCTCCCAGTTCCTTGCCCAATTCGTTGGCAGCGATATACTGGGTATGAATTACTTGGGGGGTAGTATATACGATGCTTCCACCAATAATCGTTTCATCTTTCTTTACCACAAAGCAGAGAATGTGGTCTGGAAAACGATGCATAAGTAATTGCAGTTCCTCTTTCGAGTGTACAGGATGAGTATTATGCCTCTGCCAAAGATTCTTGTCCAATAAATCCCAAAAGTCTGTGATGTCCTTTGGAAATTTTGTAAATCCAACACTTAGTCCATGGCTCACAGCTTTCTTGATGCCTCTTCTTCTCTGCTCGCTGAATCGTAAGGGGGCATTGAGAAAAATGGTAGTGGAAATCTCTCTAGCTATCAACTTTGCCTTCCCAATATAGGAGAGAGCATAGAGGTCCTCTTCCGAAGGGATGCTCTGGTATATCCATGGCATTGCCTTGTAGATACATAACTGGAAATCATTTTGCAGGAGATAGTCCTTGAGAGCCTGAAAAATGTCGATGCAAACTTCTGCTGTTACCTTGGAACAAGTCAGTAAGCCTCCATACGTCAGTCCTTGGTGAGAATAGAGAATCTTCTTGTCCTCATCCGCAGTTTCATTGGCAGGAAGAATGGCATACAAGCGTCCTTTATAATAGAACATCAAGGAATGGTCATGAAATCTGTCTTGATGATAGTCCATATAGTTTCTGTCGAAGAGGAAGGTGCCTTGTCTGGATTTCCAAACAAAGTTGTTCCATTCGGCAGCGTCTTTTGGGGTATATCTTTTGATTTCTATCATGGCTCTGATGTTGTGCTATGTGTGGTATGGATGTATTTCAGAAATTCATCGTATTCATACAGATAGTCTTCTGGCTCATAAAGTTCAGAGGCAAGCACCAGGCATACGGCTCCCTCGGAGAAATCATCCAGTGTGCGCCATATCTCTGTGCCGAGATAGAGCCCCATGCCAGGATTGCTGAGCTGGTATTTCTTGGTCTCCTTGCCGTTGTCTAGGGATACGGTAAATGATCCATGCACGGCGATGATGACTTGCTGGAGCTTTTTGTGGGCATGACCGCCTCGGTTGCCACCCTGTGGCACATCGTATATCCAGTAGGCACGTTTCAAGTCGAAGGGAAGCTCGATGTTCTCCTCTGATACGGTCAGGTTGCCTCTAGGGTCGGATATGGTATGTAATTTGATGATTCTACCTAATTCTTTCATAAAGTTGTATTCTTTTATTTGATAACGCTCTTTTTCTTATTTTATTGCTTATTGCTTATCCTTCTTGGGCAACTTGATGCTGGCATTGAACTTACGATGGCTCATTTCCTTCTTAATTTCCTTGGAGTAGAGGCTTGCACCTTCACGGTTCAGATGGTTGGCATTGTGGAATAATGCCCTGTGATGGGTGTAGGCAGTGTCGCAATAATGGTTAAGGAATGGGATGCCTTCCTGTTGGCAGATAAGCTTGAACCTGCGAAATACTGAGTCGCTTTGGTAGGATAGCTGTGGCGATGCTGTGAATATGAGGCTGGTATGGCTCCTTTTGCATTCGGCTATCAACTTGTGCAGATATTCATATTTCTTTCTGTCGTGTTTGTTTTGGGGTAAGGTCTCCTTCTCGATGGCTTGGCATCCCTCGTAGGGAGAGTAACCCTTGGTATAGCTCATGGCTGGATGACGCCAGTCGGCAAGCAGCTTGAGTAACCTCGAATTATACTGATAGAAAGGAAAGAGCATCTTGATGCGCTCGGTGGAGTCCACGTCCCAGAAAATCTCTCGTATGCCTGGTCGGTGGTAATAGGGGCGCAGGTTGGTGAGATAGGTACTGTTGTCATCTTGCAGCAGGTCATAGTCTGGTTCTACATCGTAGATGAGCATGTGGGGCATGCGTCTTTGCTTGAGTAGTTGCAGTCTGCCCATGCTGAAGATGATGCCCATGCGGTCTTCTCCCACATTATAATAGTTGCCCAAGATGTCTGGGTCGTAGTGATGCAAGGCTCTCGACGACCCCATGATGATGGAGTCGGCTATCAACTCATTGTGGATATAGCGCATCCTGCCGCTCTCGCCTTTTACCTGAAGGTCGAGATAATGAAAGGTTTGTGCCGTGATGATATATATGATGGTCAGCAAGATAAGAAAGACCATGATTTTACTTAAGAACTTTTTCATATTTCAGCTTACGATTTGTTTCAACTTACGTTTATTTCAGCTTACGATTTAGAAACCTGCGTAGATGAATTGCCCCGAATCGAATACACCGAAGAGGAAGATGCTGGTAGTTACCACGACGTATGTACACCATCTCACCCAGAGCTTCGGATGATGGAATGGATTTTGACCTGGGGTTACTTCAACGATGAGATCTTTGGCGAATACCATCAAGATGAATAAGAGGATGAATTTTTCAAATACCCAGAAGTTCATGTCTTGCTCAGTGAATATCTTGCCGATTACATGGAAGGCATCGCCCACGCTTGGCATTCGGAAGAATATCCATAGGAAGTTGATGAGCAGGAAGTTGATGAGGATGCTTATTCCTCTCCTCATTCTCTGCCTAACTTTGTGCTCGGTATTTCTACTCTCTTTGGTGAAGCTTAGCATCTTCTCCATCACTTGGAAGAATCCGTGAAGAACTCCCCAAAGTATGAAGGTCCAGTTAGCCCCATGCCAAATGCCACTGATGAGGAAGGTGATAATGATGTTGAGATAGGTTCTCCCCTTGCTGCATCTGTTTCCGCCTATGGGGATGTAGATGTAATCGCGCAGCCATTGGGAGAGACTGATGTGCCAACGATGCCAAAAGTCGGTGACGCTATGGGCAAAGTAGGGATTGTGGAAATTCTGTTGCAAGCGGATGCCGAGCATGGAAGCCGAACCGATGGCTATGAGAGAGTAGCCGGCAAAGTCGGTGTATAGTTGGATGGAATAGAGGACGGAGGCTGCCAGCAGTTCTGATCCACTGTGCTGCATATAGCCATCCAGCACGGGATTCACGTAGAGCAAGAGACGGTCGGCAATAACCGTCTTCAAGAACATACCCCACACTATCATCTTGGCACCATTTGCCAACTGCTGATAGTTAGGACGCACCAGCTGGCTCAGTTGGCATCTCAGGGCATCGTATCGGTTGATAGGACCTGCCGTGATGGATGGGAAGAAGGATATATAGAGCATGTAGGTGGGCAGATGATGCTCTGCTTGATACTTATCTCTGTAAACATCGAAGAGATAACTCAATGCCTGAAAGGTGAAGAAAGAGATACCCAGTGGTACTATGAGGGTATGGTGAGATGAGAGGCTATCCATGTAGAGCACCTCTGTGAGGATAAAGTCTGTATATTTGTAGAAGAGCAGGGGGAGGGTGGTGAGAAGGGCTCCTAAATAAACAATGAGTTTGCTTCTGTTGTTTGAGGTGCTGTTTGTTCTCTCCTTTCCCTTATTTCTTTCTATCAATAGAGCGGAAGTATATGAGATGAGTGTTACCACCAAAAGTATAGCTGCCAATGACTGGTTGTAATAGTAGTATAGGGCATAGGAAATCGCCAACAAAAAATACTTTTTGATGGCTTCCTTCTTGATGGCATGGAGCAGCAAGAAGAGGAAGGGAAATAAGGTGATGTATAGAAATGAATTGTAAATCATTGGAATAGTGTGGGCGAGTTTTCAATAAAAGAAGTACAGAAAACGAACTGTTAACTGTAACAGTTAACTTTTCGCTTTCTGTATTCTTTGTTGCTGGGCAGGTAACAAATCTGCCCTCTCGGTATTTTTTAATGGGGGATGATGTTATTTCTTCATGTATGGGTCGGTTCCCAATACAGTCTTTGCCAGACGCTTTGCCTTGTCGCGAAGCTGGTTGAGGTCATCGCCCTTCTCGCCGTAGCAGAGTACGACGCCCATGCGGCGGCCTACGTGAGCCTCTGGCTTGCCGAAGATACGGATGCGGGTGTGGTCTTCCTTCAGGGCATCGAGCATATTGTAGTTTAATGGCTCGGTGCTTTCCTCTGGCGAGAGGATGACGGCAGAACAGCCGATGTGCTCCAGGTGGATTCCGGCGATAGGTAAGCCCATCACGGCACGGAAATGGAGTTCAAACTCGCTCAGGTTGGTGGTGTGACCGAGGGTTACCATACCTGTATCGTGTGGACGAGGACTCAATTCTGAGAAGATGACTTCGCCCTGCTTGCTCAGGAAGAACTCTACGCCCCAGAGACCGGCACCTGTCAATGCCTTGGTTACTTCGCCGGCAATATGCTCAGCCTTCTTCAAAGCCTCCTCTGGAATCTGGAATGGCTGCCAGCTCTCGCGGTAGTCGCCGCCCTTCTGTACGTGGCCGATAGGTGGACAGAAGAGGGTAGGACCGTCTTTCTGGGTGACGGTGAGCAGGGTGAACTCAGAATCGAAGTCGATAAATTCCTCGATGATTACTTCCTTCACGTCGCCACGACCTTCTTCCATCGCCTCCTTGTAAGCCTCCATCAGCTCATCGTCGTTGTGCACATAGCTCTGACCATGACCGCTGGAGCTCATCAGTGGCTTCACTACGCATGGGAATCCGATTTCGTCGGCTGCGTTCTTGAACTCCTCGAAAGTCTTTGCATAGAAATACTTGGCTGTGCGCAGACCCAGTTCCTTGGCAGCCAGGTCGCGGATGGCACGGCGGTTCATGGTGTAGTTCACGGCACGTGCCGAAGGCACAACCTGGATGCCCTCTTTCTCGAAGTCGAAGAGGCGCTCGGTGCGGATAGCTTCAATCTCAGGCACGATGATGTCTGGGTGATGTTTCTCAACCACTGCGGTCAATGCGTCGCCATCGAGCATCGAGAACACTTCTCGCTCGTCGGCTACCTGCATGGCTGGTGCATTGTCATACTTGTCGCAAGCGATGACATACTGTCCTGCTCGCTTTGCGGCGATGGTGAATTCCTTGCCCAGTTCGCCTGAGCCCAAAAGCATAATCTTCTTCATTTATATGATGTTTAATGTTTTATGTCCCTAAAATTAATCACTACTAATTAATCACTAAGTCCGAACTTCTTTCTGATAAATTCTGCGATAAACTTCTCTGTTTCTTCGATTCCCAGATGGCTGCTGTTGATGCAGAGGTCGTAGCTCTCGCTGTGTCCCCACTTCTTGCCTGTATAGTAATCGTAGTAAGAGGCGCGCTGCTCCTCGTGGCTTTCGATGAACTTGCGGGCGCTGGCTCTGTCGATGTTCTTTCGCTTGCATACTGCCTTGATGCGGTCGTCGATGTTGGCGGTGATGAAGATGTTGATCACGTTCTTGTAATCACGCAGCACATAGTCGGCGGTTCTGCCCACAAACACGCAGTTGCCCTCATCGGCAGCCTTTCTGATGGCGTCGCTCTGAAACTTGTACAGACCTTCCTGCGAGAAGTCGTTGTGATAGAAATTGTTATCGCTCAGGAAGGGCAGATGGGTATGGAAGAGAGACTTGAAGAATCCCTTTTGTTCATCGTTCTGCTCGAAGAATTTCTCAGAGAATCCACTCTCCTTGGCGGCAAGATTCAGCAGCTCACGGTCGTAACATTTGCAACCGAAATCCTCCGCCAGCTTCTCGGCGATGATATGGCCGCCGCTACCTATCTGGCGACCTACGTTTATGATAATCTTATTCATAAGTATAAAATTTTAGCTGTTAACTGTTAACTGTTAACTTTCATGTTTTCTCTATGTTGTCTTTTCAGCTTGTTCATGTACCACGACATCACGATTGCGGCAATGACTGCTGCCGAGAAGTCGGAGATAGGCATACTGTACCATACTCCATCAATGTCCCATATCATCGGCAGGAAAGCCAGGAGCGGCAGAAGGATGAGCAACTGTCTCGACAAGGAGAGGAAGATACTGATCTTCACCTTTCCGATGCACTGGAAGAAGTTGGTGATAACCATCTGGAATCCGATGACCGGGAAGCAGAACATCACTACTCTGATCGCCTTGATGCCCAAGTCTATCAGTTGCTTATCGGTAGTAAACAGTCGTGCGCAGTAGTAAGGCAGGAACATCGCAATCAGCCAACCCGTCACCATGATGGCGCTGGCGGCGATGATGCTCAGGTTCAGTACGCGCATCAATCTATCCAGCTTCTGTGCACCGTAGTTGTAGCCGGCGATAGGCTGCATTCCCTGGTTTACACCGAATACGAACATGATAAACACCATCGCAATACCGTTGGCTATTCCGTAGGCTCCCACGGAGAGGTCGCCTCCGAACCGCACCAGCTGGTTGTTGATGAAGATGACGATGATGCAGGCGCACACGTTCATCAGGAAAGGCGAAATGCCGATGGCGAGGATATTATCCACGAGTTTCTTCTTCAGTTTGTAGATGCCTTTCTTGAAGTGCAGCAGCTCGTTCTTGTTGCTGAAGAGCTTGAACTGCCAGCACAGTGCCATCAGCTGCGAAAGGATGGTGGCGATGGCGGCTCCCTGTATTCCCCATTTGAAGACGAGGATGAAGAGCGCATCGAGTATCACGTTCATCACCACCGTGAAGATGGTGGCGTACATCGCCTGCTTGGGCTTGCTCGCTGCTCGGAGCAGGGAGTTCATGCCGAAATACATGTGGCTCACCACATTACCCAGCAGGATGATGACCATATACTCATGAGCATAGATGAGCGTCTGGTCGCTGGCTCCGAAGAATCTCAGGATAGGGTCGAGGAAGAGCAGACAGATGATGCTCAATCCGATACCGATGATGAGATTCAGTGAAATCGTGTTACCCAGAATGTTTTGCGCTGTGGCATAATCTTTTTGTCCCAACTTCACGCTGATGGCGGTAGACGCTCCTACGCCCACACCGGCTCCGAAGGCGGCGGTGAGGTTCATGAAGGGGAAGGTGATGGCGAGACCTGAAATGGCCATGGCTCCCACACCCTGACCGATGAATACACGGTCTACGATGTTGTAGAGTGAGGATGCGGTCATCGCAATCATCGCTGGCAAGGCATACTGAACGAGCAGCTTGCCCACCGGCTTGGTTCCTAATTCTAATGTCGCTTGTTTATTTTCCATTTATATCTGTTTTTTCCTCATAGCCGCTCGCCCTGCTTCTTTCAGAATGCAATTGCAGCGGCTACTTGTCTGCAAAAGTACAAAAAATATCTGATACCTTATTATATATATGAGAAAAACTTGCATTTCATGATAAAAACTTCCCTTTTCCTTTGGTGTTTTCGTACAATTTCTGTACTTTTGCACTTCAGAATAAACAATTCAACTGATTAATAAATGCAATACAGAAATATTGCAGCAACAACAATAACAAACCGGACTACCGATATAATGATGAAAAAATATTTGATGCTTTATGCATTTTTAATGACCGCTCTTTCTTTGTTTGCTCGCGAAGACAGGGTTAGCAATTTTGAGCAACTGATGCGGTTGCCCCGCATCGCCGAAACCGATATGGTGTCGTATCCGGGAGGCAAGTGTATGATGTATCGTCTTTATCTCAGAGACAAAGACCTCAGTCACACTCCCTTCTCGGTAAGTCGCCCTGCAGATTTTCTCTCTCCCCGTTCCATAGAGCGCAGAAAGAGGCAGAATCTGCCCATCGATGTTACCGATTTGCCTGTGGCTCCTGCTTATGAGCAGGCTGTAAGCGAGGCTGGCATCGAGATTGTGGGCAAGAGCAAGTGGAACAATACCCTGCTGGTCCGCATTCATAAGGAGAAGGAACTACGGAAACTGGATGAACTCGATTTCATCACCCGGAAGATGAAGGTCTTCTCTGCTCCCGATTCTGTCAGTCAGCGCGTCAGAAGTAGCGTTCGCAGGGGATTGAACGATTGGACTGGTGGAGTAGGCGAATATGGTGCTGCCGATGCGCAGATCCAGTCGCTCAACGGCAAGCGGCTTCATGCTGCCGGACATCTGGGCAAGGGAATGATGATTGCTGTCTTCGACGGCGGATTCATGAATGTGGATAAGATTCCGGCGCTGCATGATATAAAGCTGGCGGGTGTTAAGGACTTTGTGGTTCCTCAATCCAAGAATGTTTTCGCCGAGATGGAGCATGGAACGATGGTGCTTTCTACGATGGCTGCCAACGAACCCGAAAGATTCGTGGGAGTGGCGCCTGAGGCTCAATATCTGCTGGTGCGCTGTGAAGATGAGCGCACAGAGAGTCTGGCAGAAGAGGATTACTGGGCTTTTGCGGCTGAATATGCTGACAGTTGTGGCGTGGATGTCATCAACTCTTCGTTAGGCTATCATGGCTTCGATGATGCGTCTACCAACCATCATTATAATGAGCAGGACGGCAATTCTACCCTCATCTCCCGCACCGCTTCGATGTGTGCTGACAAGGGAATCATCTGTGTCAATTCAGCAGGAAACGACGGAATGGGAAGTTGGAAGAAAATCAATTTCCCTGCCGATGCACGCAATATCCTTACCGTGGGCAGCGTAAACGAAATGGGCGAGAATGCGGCTTTCAGTGCCGTGGGACCTACTGCTGACGGCAGAATCAAGCCTGATGTGATGGCTTACGGAAGTCCTACCTGTGTGATTACGGGCCGTGGAAATATCATCAATGATAACGGAACGTCTTTCTCATCTCCGCTTATCGCCGGAATGGTAGCGTGTCTCTGGCAGGCTTTGCCTCAGAAGACGGCTAAGCAGATTATGAAACTCGTGAGATTGGCTGGTAATAATCAGCATCATCCCGATAATGTATTCGGATATGGTGTGCCTGATTTCTGGAAGGCTTATCAGACGGGGAAAGCGATTAAGTAGTTAATAGTTGATAGTTTATAGTTAATAGGGCAAACTTGCTCTGCTAGCTATAAACTTTCAACTATAAACTGTAAACTTTAAACAGTAAACAGCATGGAACGACTTCGATTGTCCCTTTTTGAATTGAACTCGATGGTCCGCGACGTCATTTCGATGTCCTTACCCGACAGCTATTGGGTGGAAGCGGAACTTTCCGAGGCTCGCGAGGGCTACGGCGGGCACTGCTATCTGGAACTCATCGAGAAGGATGAGCGGTCTAATACGCCCATTGCCAAGGCGCATGCCTCCTGCTGGCGAAACCGATGGATGTTCATCAAACCGAATTTCGAGCGCATCACCGGACAGCGCATTCATGCCGGAATGAAAGTGCTGCTCAAGGTACACGCTCAGTTTCATGAGAACTATGGCTTTTCCTGGATAGTAGATGATATTGACCCTAACTATACGATGGGCGATATGGCGCGCAAGAGGCTGGAAATCATCAATACGCTGAAAGCAGAGGGCGTTTTTGAACTGCAGAAGGAGTTGGCGCTCCCGATGTTCTGCCAGCGCATCGCCGTCATTTCCAGTGCTACGGCAGCAGGTTATGGTGATTTCTGCAACCAGCTTGCCGATAACGATTATGGTCTGCAGTTTCAAACCCGCCTCTTTCCGGCTACGATGCAGGGCGAGGGGGTAGAGCAGAGCGTGATTGCTGCCCTCGACAGTATCAATGCCGAATGGGAACAGTTTGACTGCGTAGTCATCATCCGAGGCGGTGGTGCTACGAGCGATCTCTCGGGTTTCGACACCCTGGCGCTTGCCGAGAATGTGGCAAACTTCCCGCTGCCTATCATTACGGGAATAGGACATGAAAGGGACGAGAGTGTGCTGGATATGATTTCTTTCCAGCGTGTGAAGACGCCTACAGCCGCTGCCGCCTTCCTCGTCAACCATCTTACCGAGGTTTATGCCCGTGTGGTGAATGCGCAGGAGGCTATCGTGCAGAATGTGAAGCACCGTCTGCAGGTGGAGAAGATGAGGCTCGACAGATTGAGCAACACGATTCCTGTCCAGTTTTCGCTGGTGAAGACGAAGCAGGGAGCCTATCTCGACCGTCTGATGAGCCGTTTAAGTACAACTGTCCAGTCGAAACTATCGGAAGCCCAGCGCCATTTCGAGATTCTTTCTCAGAATATTCAGCCGATATTGGAAAGGAAGATGCTCAACGAGAGTCATCGTCTGCAACTTCTTTCCCAGCGCATTCAGGCACAAGACCCCGAATTGTTGCTGAAACGTGGTTACAGCATCACGCTGAAAGATGGCAAAAGCATCCGTTCTGCCTCGCAACTGAAGTCTGGCGACATCATCGAAACGAGGTTTGCCGAGGGCAGCGTGAAGGCAAAAATTATGTGATAGTTTATAATTAATAGCTACGGGATAGTTTATAATTTATAGTTAATAGTTTATAGCAGTCTTGCTAAACGGCGAAGCCGCTATAAACTATCAACTCTTAACTGAAATAAGTATGGAAAAAGAAGAAATGAAATACGAACAAGCCGTAAGAGAGCTTGAAGAAATCGTAGAAAGAATGGAGAATGATGAACTCGATATTGATCAGCTCTCCGAGCAGTTGAAACGTGCCAAAACCTTGGTGAAACTCTGTAAAGACAAACTCACCAAGACCGATGAGGAAATCAAGAAACTCCTCAGCGAGGATTGATTTACGATAAGCAGAAACTTGAATTTTCGCACACGGATCTCACGGATCTTTTTCGTTGCAAGCAACGGGTATTCTCATTTTTGAGAACGAAAAAATCCCAACCCATAAGCTTTTTAGGACTTACAAGCTGGGATGATTTTGAACACGAATAACTCGAATAGCACGAATATCTGGGAACTGTTCGGGTATTCTAGAGATGGAAGTCGATTTCCTTCAGCCATTCCTTGACATCGAAGCAAGGACAGCTCTTGCGAACCCAGGGGAGGTCGCGATGACCTAGAATCTCGGCATCGGGATAGTCGAGGACGAGACTGTAGAGGAGGTCTTCCAGAGATGCTTTCTGGGCTGGAGTGCGAGTGTCGGCAGGCTTGCCTTTCTCGTCGAGACCACCCTCGTAGCAGATTCCGATGCTGTGGGCGTTGTAGTGGCGGGCGTGAGCGCCCTCCTCACTTTCTGGACGGCAGGGATAGACCACGCCATCCTTCGTAATGTAATAGTGGTAACCGATGGAGTGGAAACCACGGGCCTTGTGGCAGGCTTCTAAGGCTTCTACTGGGAAGTCCTGGTTAATACGTGTGGCACTGCAATGTACCACGATCAAATCGATTTTTCTTTGATTCTTCATTGGATTCTATGGATTTTAAAGGGTTTAACTGAACACGAATTTCTCGAATGACACGAATAAGTGCTTTGAACAGATATTTAACTGAACACGAATTTCTCGAATGACACGAATTTTTCGTGCTTGAATAGATATTTAACTGAACACGAATTTCTCGAATGACACGAATTTTTCGTGCTTGAAT
>JAJXAL010000091.1:15263-16373 GCA_021628325.1 Segatella copri
AGATATTTAACTGAACACGAATATCTCGAATGACACGAATTTTCCGTGCTTGAACAGGATGTATTCGTTCGATTCGTGTAATTCGTGTTCAAAAAAAATATATAGAGATTATGATATACCGTAGTAAAGAATCATATAACATCACTGGGGCTGCAATGCATGTATATAATGTATTGGGCTCAGGATTCCTTGAAGCCGTTTATCAGGAAGCCTTGGCTATTGAATTTGCTAAGCGAGGCATCCCCTTTGAACGTGAGAAAGAACTTAAAGTCTTCTATGATGGACATGAACTAAAGCAGACTTATCGAGCTGATTTTGTCTGTTATGGTGACATTATTCTTGAACTGAAAGCTGTTTCAGAACTCAATGATTCCCATCGAAGTCAAGTATATAATTATCTCAAAGCTACAGGTTTTAAACTCGGTATTCTCTATAATTTTGGCCACTCTGACGGATTGGAATACGAACGCAAAGTGTTTTGATTTAACTGAACACGAATTTCTCGAATGACACGAATTTTCCGTGTTTGAACAGATATTTAATTGAACACGAATATCTCGAATAGCACGAATTTTCCGTGCTTGAATAGATCTTTAATTGAACACGAATATCACGAATTTTCTGTGCTTGAACAGATATTTAACTGAACACGAATATCTCGAATAGCACGAATTTTCCGTGCTTGAACAGATATTTAATTGAACACGAATATCTCGAATGACACGAATTTTCCGTGCTTGAACAGATATTTAATTGAACACGAATATCTCGAATGACACGAATTTTCCGTGCTTAAACAGGATGTATTCGTTCGATTCGTGTAATTCGTGTTCAGACGCTATCACTTGCAGCTCTGCACACAGAAGGAGCTGAGGACGGCAGTGAGGACGGTGATGACGAAGTTGATGACTTTCTGGATTGTTTCCTTTTTCATTGTTGTTAGTGATTAGTGTAATTAGTGATTAATGTTTAGTGATTAGTGTGGGAAGACAAGAAGGAAGCGGGCAGGATGAGCAAGTATCCGTTCAGGGCGATGAATTGACAATGTTGAATGATGAGTGATGAACTCATTCCTGATGGGGCCCTCGGATTACTCCGGACTGCATCCTG
>JAJXAL010000092.1:0-16296 GCA_021628325.1 Segatella copri
CAACTTGCACAATGAAAATGCCTCAACTTGCACAATGAAAATGCCTCAACTTGCATAATTTAACGTTTAAAATGCTAGTATTCAATAACTTTTGATTATCTTTGCAGCGGTGTTCAAAAAATATGATTATGAAGAAATATAAGGCAAGAATAGCAGATAAAATGTTAAGTCGAAGACTTTTGGGGAGTGGTGCCGTTTTGATACAAGGTCCCAAGTGGTGTGGAAAGACGACAACTGCAGAGCAGCAAGCAAAGAGCGTTGTGTATATGGATGATCCTGAATACATGGAGCAGAATGTGGAACTTGCAAATCTTTCTCCCAAAAAGTTGCTTTCAGGAGAAGTGCCTCGTCTTATTGATGAATGGCAATTAGCCCCGCAACTTTGGGATGCTGCCCGTTTTGAGGTAGATCATAGGGATGAACTAGGGCAATTCATCTTTACTGGTTCTGCAGTCCCTGTTGATACAAGCAAAATTCACCATTCAGGGACTGGTCGATTTGCATGGTTGACAATGAGAACAATGAGTCTTTCTGAATCTGGCGATTCTACAAACGAAGTCAGTCTAGAAGAATTGTTTGCCAATCCCATAGCAGATGTTTTTGCAACTAATCCTCTCAACATTGATTCTTTGGCATGGTTGATATGTAGGGGTGGTTGGCCAAAGGCAACGATGGTTAGTAAGGAGGTAGCACTTGATATGGCATATAGATATTATGAAGCCGTGGTACACTCTGACATTTCTCGTGTAGATAATGTGAGCCGTGATCCGGAAAGAGCAAAAAGAATATTGCGTTCTCTAGCAAGAAACCAATGTGCTCAGGTAACGGTAAATACTATCTGTGCTGATTTGGAGAATAATGATGTTGTAGCCACCAATCGCAATACGGTGGCTTCCTATATAGAAGCATTGAAGAAAATTTTCGTATTGGAAGATTCCTTGGCATGGAATCCAAATTTGCGAAGTAAAACGGCTATTCGCACTTCGGATACCCGATATTTTTCTGATCCTTCTATAGGTGTTGCGGCTTTAGGTATAGGTCCAAATGATTTGGTGAATGACCTCAGTACAATGGGCTTGTTCTTTGAATCAATGTGTATCAGAGACTTGCGTGTTTATGCCGATGCTATTGATGGAACAGTGTATCATTATCGTGATGGTAATGGCTTGGAGTGTGATGCTGTAGTTCATTTGCGTAATGGGAATTATGGACTGATAGAAGTTAAATTGGGTGGTGAGAAGAATATCGAAGAAGGAGCAAAGAATCTAAAGCTCTTGGCTTCTAAAATCGATGATACGAAAATGAAATCCCCATCTTTCCTCATGGTTCTAACAGGTACATCTCGTTATGCAGTTCGCAGGGACGATGGCGTCTATGTTGTGCCAATTGGTTGTTTGAAAGATTAATCTCAAAATACAGAATCTTTGTACTCTAGCACCTTGACTGTATGTTTAGTACGGTCGAGGTGCTATCTTTATATAATAAGGTGTAAACCTGTTTTTTACGATGATCTCCTTCTTCTTCTTCTTTCTTTTGGGATAATTTGGGGAAAGTAATCAATTTGCAGTTGGTCTGTGAACGCTGAAGGTTGCTGCTGTCTTGTCGGTGTAAATGTCGGTGTAAAATGTCGGTGCAAATATTGTTTTGGCGGTAATGTGGCGGTAATAGTGGCGGTAATGCCGATGTAAATGTCGGAGATAAATGTCGGTGACATGTCGGTAAGGAAAAGTATTGAAAACTAGTATGTTATCATTTTGTAGGGAGTTGATTACCGACAATAAATGTCGGAGACTTTGTCGGTAACCATGTCGGAGACTTCAAGAACGGAGAAAGGATTTGGCGGTAATGAAAAAAACAGGTATTATAAGACATGAAGGAAGTGATAAAACTGGTGTTGGAGTGATATCTATCAGCGACTATTAAAGTTGTAAAAAGGGCAAGTTGGAATGTGTGTTTGAGCTGAACAAGACGAAATATTCTTCTTGAAATCTTATTGGTTGCTCGTGAAGTATAGATAATCTATATTGGTTGGAATGGCGAAATGACGTAAGAAACAAAATGGGAACAACAAAATTACGGAACTCCAAAATGAAAGTATGAGAAAACAAAATTAATATGAAAAACAACGGCAATTTTCCTTTTATGTCTAAGACATAAGTCGAAAATCAAGAGTATATGAAACTTAAAATCCTTGTATGTACCAAATAGTATATATAATAGGCTTTTTTGCCCTATTTAACGTTAAATAAAATAAAGTTATTTTGCTTTCTCGTCGTATTTATATAACTTTGCACTAAACATAAATAAATATAAACGATATGGCTAATCTTAATAGAATAAAAGTCGTGCTAGTAGAGAACAACAAGACTGGGAAATGGCTAGCAAATGAGCTTGATAAATCGCCTTGTACTGTAAGCAAATGGTGTCAAAACTCTATTCAGCCAGACTTAAATACATTGGATAAGATAGCAAAGCTCTTGAACGTTGATGTAAAGGAGCTTCTTAATAACACAGAAAAGTAACATGAAACAAAAATATAAGGTCATTGACCTGTTTGCAGGGTGTGGAGGACTTTCTCTCGGTTTTCAAAATGCAGGCTTTAAGATTGTAGCAGCATTTGATAATTGGGACGAAGCTATAAACATCTATCGTCAGAATTTTGAACATCCTATTATAAAAAGAGACCTCGGAGATACAGAGGACTTGAGCGAATTGAAACAATTACACCCCGATGTGATTATTGGAGGTCCACCATGTCAAGATTACTCAAGTGCTGGCCATAGAGACGAAGGTCTTGGTAGGGCAAAGCTTACCATAGATTATGCTGTTACTATAACGAAATTGCGTCCGAGATACTTCTTGATGGAAAACGTTCCTAATATCCAAAAGAGTGAAAAACTAATCCAAGTGTTAGATATGTTTCATGATGCTGGATATGGGATAAGTCGTATGGTTATAGATGCCAGCAAATGTGGTGTGCCACAAAAGAGACGGCGCTATATTGTTCTTGGCGGTTTGGGTGAAAAGGAAGGATTCCTAGATGCTCTTCTTCTTGAAGGACAATCAAAGAAAAGTATGACCATGCGTGATTACTTTGGAGATACTTTAGGTTTTCAATACTACTTTAGAGTTCCTCGTTCCTATTCACGTAGAGGTATTTTCAGTATAGATGAGCCTTCCATGACAATACGTGGTGTTGATAGACCAATCCCCCCAGGATATCACGGGCATCCCAATGATCCTGTACCGCTTACTTCTGATATTAGGATTCTGACACCTGAAGAAAGAAGTTGGGTACAAACATTTCCAAAAGATTTTAGATGGGGAAATCTTTCAAAAACAAATTTGAATCAAGCAATTGGCAATGCTGTTCCTGTTAAACTGGCAGAATACATTGCAAAATGTTTATTAACATACATCGATGAAAAAGAAACTGATTGATTTATTTGCGGGTTGTGGAGGCATGAGCCTCGGATTCCAAAATGCGGGATTCGAGGTAGTTGCTGCTTATGACAATTGGCAACCTGCTATAGATATTTATCGTGCAAATTTCAATCATCCGATTTGTAAAAAAGATTTAGCTATAGATGATATAACTAATGAACTATTCAAATATGATCCAGATATTGTAATAGGTGGTCCTCCGTGTCAAGATTTTTCGATAGCAGGAAAGCGAAATTTTGAAGGAAAAAGAGCAAACTTAACCGTTGCCTATAGCCGCATTGTTGAAACTGTGCGGCCTCGTTGGTTTGTTATGGAGAACGTTTATAACATAGAAAAGTCTCCTGTTTTTGAACAGGCATTAGGCATATTTAGAGCTGCAGGTTATGGTATAACTAAGCATGTATGGGATGCAAGTTACATGGGGGTGCCTCAAATGAGGCGTAGATATTTTGTTATTGGTAGATTGGATACTCCAGATGATTTTCTTTTAAAAGATCTAAAAGACGGATTATCAAGCGAACGGCTAACATTGGCACAATATCTTGGTAAACATCAATTAGATACCGAATTCTATTATATGCATCCTCGCAGTTATGCTAGAAGAGCAATCTTTTCTGTGTATGAGGCAAGTGCTACTATACGAGGTGTTAATAGGCCAATGCCTAAAAGTTATACGTGTCATCCTGCTGACAAAACAAAAGACCTTACCAAAGTAAGAGCTCTTACCTCTAAGGAGAGAAGTTATATTCAAACTTTTCCTGAAAGTTTCAATTTCATTGGAGCAAAGACGGATATAGAACAGGCGATAGGCAATGCTGTCCCTGTTAAAATGGCAGAATATATAGGAACAACAATTTTCAATTATATGAGAATCCATGATTGATCAAAACGAATTATATAATAAGTTTAGCACTTTCTGCTTTGTCAGTTATGCCAAGGCGGTAAGGAGTATTCTATCCGCATATAAGATTGTCAATGTTACAATTGACAAAATCACAGACAAGATTAACAACGGTGAATGTGGTCCTTTCTATGTGTACAGAAGAGCTGTCATTATATGTAATGATAGTGGGGCTGAACTTCAAATTTCCAATCAATCATATGGATCCATGCCATTAATTATTGTGCTTCAGCCATCTGTAATCGTCTTGTACAATAATCAAATAGGAAAAATAGAATGCAAATATGAGAATTTATGTAATTATTTAGAATACCTCAAACCATTATATAGTTGGGATGTAAATAAGAGTGATCATTATCAGACTCTTGAATTTGAGGTTCTAGTAGAACAATTATATCGAGAGTTAAAATTGAATGACAACGAAGAGGATGATATTCGAAATTTTATTTTCTCGCTCTTGTACATTGCTCATTTTAGAAGTCTTCTCAAGTTGGATGACATAACAGAAGAATTAAATGTATACTCTAAAACTGATAGCTGTAAGTTGTCGGACGTATTTGAGTATTTCTTGAAAAAGAAATGCCCTTTTGTTACTAATGAGTACCCTCATATTGTAATTTCAAAAGAAGCATATAGGTATATTTTTGCCATTATCAAGTTTGATACAGATTTAATAGATGCAGAAATACTGCCTTCATTGATATATAGGATGGCAGATAATGATGAAGCAGGTCTGTTTGGATATCAAACATCCTTTGTCAATGTCGAAAAGGTTTTACAGCCTCTATTTCTTGGCAAGATGCAGAAAAGGGCAAATACATCCACAAATGAAAATGTCTTTCAGGTTGTCAATGAAATATATGATACTACCATATTCGATCCAACCAATAGTCCAGGGTGTTATCTTGTCGCTGCATACAATGGTCTGCTACAGCAACTTAGAGACATAGAGTCTCAGTTCAACATATCTTGTAACAGACCACTTGAATTGTCTCAATTCGTGGCATTAGTAGGTAATAGTCTAACGGCCAACCTAACGAGATTAGGCTTGACATTTGTTCACACAAAAGAACTATGTCGTTTAGGACTGCTTTCATTTGAATCAATAAAGGACATATACGATGAACTCAATGTTACAATTGGTGACCAATTAGTGGAAGATTGGGCAGATTATATTTCTCCTACAGAATGTACATATATTGTTGGAAGTCCTAGATTTGAGGGATGCAATAAGCTCGATGTCAGAAAAAAAACCGCAATGCATAAGGTTTTCGGTACGGATGTTTTGAATAACGCAGATTATTGTTCTGCATGGCTTGTAAAAGCTGCTCAACTAATATCTGGAAGTCAAGCAAATGCTGCATTTGTATTAACAAACTCTGTTTCACAAGGAAGCCAAGCAACCAATTTGTTAAACAAAATAAACGAATTGGGTTGTGAATATACATTTGCCTATCGTTCTTTCAAGTGGAAGACATCTTCGAGAGTTAATGTAGGAGTAACAGTTGTGATAATAGGAATTGCAGGGAAGAATGTTTGTCAGAGGAAATTCCTATATGATAATACTAACAAGATTGAATGCAAGGAGATTGGTGCAACCCTGCTTCCTGATATAGACATAAGGATTGTCAAAAGAACGAATACTCAGGGGCCGATTTCATCGATTTTGCCAACTATGAGAAAAGGCAATATGCCAGATGGGGCTGCTAATATTCTTACATTTGATTCTCAGGCTGTTGACGAATTTATAAGCAAATATCCCGAAGCAAGACCATATATCAAGCCATTATACGGCGGCGATGAGTTTGTTTCAGGAGAGCCCAGTTGGTGTTTATGGATTACTAGCGATAACGTAAAAGAAGCTCTAAAGATTGGAGGAATTAGAGACAGGGTTGAGTTAGTTAGACAAAAAAGAGCAAAATCAACATCTGGAAAGAAAAGCAGGGAGAATCCTCATGCATTTAGAGAACAAAATGTTACTAGCAAAGGGAAAATCTCTATTATAGTACCATGTGTAACATCAGAAAATAGAGAGTATTTCCAGATGGGTATATTAGACTCCAAAGCTATAGTGAATAACAATGTCAATGTTATCTTTGACTGTGAAATATGGGTCTTGGCTTTACTCGAATCAAGAATGCATATGATATGGGCAAAGAATGCTGCTGGAGGCCACGAAACCCGTTATCGTTACTCTAGTGAATTATGCTACAATACCTTTCCTGCGCCAAAGATAGATAAAAGACAAAAAGGTATACTGAATAATCTGGCTCGAACTTTGCTTGAAGTAAGAGAGAAGTATTGTGATCGTTCTCTTGGAGAAATGTATAAAAATATGCCACCAGAATTGATTAAGATCCATCATTGGATAGACGAAACCGTTGACTCTCTTTATAGAAGTCAACCATTTGAATCTGATGGTGAACGCTTAATGTGGTTAAAAAATATTTATAATCAAATGATTGAAAATGAACAATATATTTAATGCTACATACCAGCAAACAGGGAAAAGTATTTCCACGAACGAAATGGGAATGCGAGAAATGCAGAAGAGAATCTACGAGAAGTTTTCTTCACAGTACTTGCTCTTAAAAGCTCCTCCTGCATCAGGCAAATCTCGTGCTTTGATGTTCGTGGCACTGGAGAAATTGCGTCATCATCTTATTAGAAAGGTGATAGTAGCTGTACCAGAACGCTCCATAGGAAAGTCCTTTGCAAGTACCAACCTCAAAGATAATGGCTTCCATACCAATTGGGTTGTAAATAGAAAATACGATTTATGTACCCCAGGTGGCGATTCTCTGAAAACCAAGACTTTTTCTGAATTCATGAATGATGGAGCGGAGAACATCTTGATATGTACTCATTCGACACTTCGATTTGCGTATGAGAAGATTGGCAAAGACAAATTTAACGATTGTCTTCTTGCTATTGATGAATTTCATCATGTATCGGCGGAAACAGATAGCAAACTTGGTGAATTGTTGAGGTCTATTATGGCAGAAACCAATGCGCACATCCTTGCTATGACCGGCTCTTATTTTAGAGGTGATTGCGTAGCGGTTCTTCGTCCATCTGATGAACGGCAGTTTGAAAAAGTAACATATAACTATTATGAGCAATTAAATGGATATAAGTACTTAAAGTCATTAGGTATAGGCTTCCATTTTTATAATGGTGTATATTTGAATGCCCTGCAAAATCCTCAAGTATTGAACTTGTCAAAGAAGACAATCATATATATACCCAATGTGAATTCTGCAGAATCGACAAAGGAAAAATATATGGAGGTTGATCATATATTGTCTTGTATAGGCAATTATGAGTATACTGACGAATATGGAATTTATCATATCAAGACAGCTGATGATAACGAATTGAAAATCGCTGATTTAGTAAATGATACTGACTATGAACAAAGAGATAAGATTATGGGCTATCTCCGTAATGTTCAAGGACCAGAAGATATTGATATGATTATCGCCTTAGGAATGGCAAAGGAGGGCTTTGATTGGCCTTATTGTGAAACAACATTAACCATAGGCTATAGAGGCTCCCTCACCGAGATTGTCCAAATTATTGGAAGATGTACACGTGATAGTTGTAATAAAGAACATGCTCAGTTCATAAATCTTGTAGCTGAGCCAAATGCTAATAGAGAAGAAATAGTCGAAAGTGTAAATAACATACTTAAGGCGATTTCTGCATCGTTATTGATGGAAGAGGTCATTGCTCCCAAGTATAATTTCAAGCCCAAAAATCCCAATGGCTATGATGGTAATTCTGATAGCCAAATAGATGATGGAAGTGGATACACTATGTACATAAATGGTTTTCGTGAAATCAGATCCGATAAAGTTAAGGACATTATACAGAATGATCTTGTCGATATTAAGGCTCGTATCTTTCAAGATCCTAATGTGCAGCACGCAATAGGTCAACAGGTACCTGCTGAGACTATCAACAACGGACTCATTCCAAAAGTGATTCGTGAGGTTATCCCAGATTTGACAGAAGAAGAAACTCATGAGCTCAGTACATATATCGTAGTCGATTCTGTACTCTCGCATAAGGATGTCAAAGATATAAACGGACAGAAGTTCTTGGAGTTTGCAGACAAAATGATAAATGTCACCGAACTAAATCTTGACTTGATATATTCTGTTAATCCATTTATGGATGCATATGAGATACTTTCCAAGAATCTTGACGCCAAGGTCTTTAAGTCAATACAAACATACATAAAATCTATGCGTGTTGATGTTACCGAAGACGAAGCTAAGGTGTTATGGCCAAAAGTCACTGAGTTTGCAAAAAAAATGCAACGTGAACCTAGTCTTGACAGCAACGACGCTTATGAACGTCGTCTTGCTGAAGTATTGTTGTATGCAAAACGTAGAATTATAGAAAAAAATGACAGATACTAATTCAGATTTCTTAAGTTTTCTTTCGGAAAATGACCCCTTGGGCTTGCTAAAACAACCCAAGGCAAACAAGCCGAAGGCAAAACGTTCTGTATTACTCAATAACTTCGAAGAAATTGTAGATTTTTTCGAAGAGTATAATCGTGAGCCTAAGGATTCGTCAACTGACGTTAAGGAATTTCAGTTGTACCATAGGCTTAAAGCTATAAGGGCTAATGCTGAAATGGCAAAAGAACTAAAGCCGTATGATATGTATGGGCTACTTAATGGAGCCAGCGTTTCTACCATTACTTTAGATGACTATCTTAATGATGATCCTCTCAATCTACTTAGTGGTGACATGGATGAGTCTATATTTGATTTAAAGAATGTTCGAAAATCAGATAGGATTGCACCAGAATATATTTCAAGAAGACAATTCTGTCAAGACTTTGAACTATATAAGCCCATATTTGATGCATTACATAAAGAGCTTGAGTCTGGAGTAAGGAAACTTGCTGTTTATCATTCTGAGGATTTGAAACCTGAAAGGTTTTATGTCCTTGGTGGCATTATTCTTTTCCTTAAGTCTGTAGAGGGTTCTGTTTCAACATACAACTACAGTAGTGGTGAAAGGGCCAGATATGATGGTAGAACATTATGTATATTTGATAACGGAACCACCTCAGACATGCTTTATAGGTCTCTTGATAAGGCGCTGCAAAAAGATGGGTATTCGATAAGTGAAAGGTTGCAACCTACAATGGTTGCAGAAGCAATAACAGAAGAAGATACCTCTTTTGGATATGTTTATGTTTTAAGAAGCCATAACGCCCAACTTAAAGAACTGTCTGACGTATATAAAATTGGCAGTACAACTAATACGGTGTCGGAGCGAATAAAGAACGCAAGCAAAGAACCGACTTACTTATATGCAGGAGTTGATGTTGTTGAAACTTACAGATGCTTTAATATGCATCCACGTGAGCTTGAAGATAGGTTACATACTTTCTTCGATAAAGTACGTCTTAATATCAACATTCCCGATGAAAGAGGGGTCATAATCTCCCCTAGAGAATGGTTCCATGTTAAATTAAGTGTCATAAGTGAGGCTGTAGAACTCATTTTGAACAACAGAATCAGTAATTTTATTTACGATTCTGTATTAGGGAAAATAGTGTCTCTTTAGGATTTAAAGGTAGTCTCATATATTAACCAACAAATAAATATACAATGGATTTCTATTCACTCAAAGAATATACGATTTCAGATGTAGAACAGCTTATACAAGATGAAGTAGAGGAAAACATTCATCTTGATTATAAGAGAGATGGTGCATTGTCTAAAGATGATAAGAAAAGGGCAGAAATCACAAAAGATGTCTCTGCTTTTGCAAACTCAGATGGAGGCATCATTGTTTATGGACTTGCAGAAAGTGACCATAAGCCCCAATCTATAACCTATATAGATGGTATGGTCTATACAAAAGAATGGTTAGAGAATATTATCAACAGCATTCAACCAAGAATTGATGGGGTGAAGATATACCCAGTTCGCAAAGACAATGATTTAAAGCAATCTTTGTATATAGTAAAGATTCCTCGCAGTTCCCAAGCACCTCATATGGCTAAAGACAAGAGGTACTATAAGCGTTTTAATTTCTTGTCAGAGCCTATGGAAGACTATGAGGTAAAGGATGTTATGTATAGGCACCATTCTCCCAAACTTACTCTTATCAATGGTTCACTGCAGCCTGACGATGAACGTGCACCATACTCAGAGACGGTTAGGTATTCATTTAAGGCATGGATAAAGAACGAGGGTAAAAAACTTTGTAAAGATTATAAAGTTAGCGCATACTTCTTTGATTTTCCAAGTGGAATAAAGGGACATTATAATCCTTCAGAGGGGATGGTTCTACCAATGCTTATATCCGACTTCTGTTTTAGGTTTACTTCGCCTTGTAAAGAAACAATATTTCCAAATGAAATTATTGAAACAGGACATTATTCACTTGAGATACCAACCAAAGAAATCAAAAAACTCAATCATGCGTATATAAAATTGACCCTCTTGTATGATGACGGAGGAAGGGAAGATTTACTTATTGGTGCTTCGGAAGATAGTGAATTGTATATTGATGAACCCGAAGAAATTAGGGAGTATATATTAAAAGACCATCCAGAATTCAATATCATTGATAGCCTATAGGGGCGTTTCCTATGATTTGTACACAATGAGACATCCGGCTGATTTTAAGCGAAAGCCTAAGATCTGTCGGCTTGTCATTTTCCACAACACTGTACAACCATCATTCCTACACCTCCTGCAACCACAAAAATACCTATAGTGAAGAAAAACCAAAAAACACTGGACATAGTGACTGAGATAGCGACCATCATGTTCCTTGTAACGTCAGGTATCGTGTAAAACAATTCAAAGGTTCATGTTCCGTCTCCTCCAGCCAAAGAATTCGTCTCTTTCTGCCATCGTATTCGACTCCTTCAGCCACCGGATTCGACTCCTCCAGCCGCCGGATTCGATTCCTTCTGCCACCGCATTCGACTCATTCAGCCATCGCATTCGACTCATTCAGCCAATGCAGTCGACTCATTCGGCCATCGCAGCCGTCTCATTCAGCCAACTCAGCCGTATGTTTTAGCTCAATGAAGCAGATGGACTCGTGAAATGAAGTACATGAACTAGTGAAATGAAGTACATGAACTCGTGAAATGAAGTGGATGAGTTCGCATAATGAAGTTCATGATTTCGGCACAATTGTCAATACATTGAAATGGTAAAGCAAAAAGAAGTTTACTCCTACTTTTCCCAATTCTTCTTCCAGCATCAGTAAAGATTTTAGCGAAATCGGGCTATTTTTCTTTATTTAACTCCGAAATAGAGTGGAATATCAGAGAAAATCTATAAATTTGTACCCAAATACAATGTTTTGTAAAGAATGGAAGATAGAGAACTGTTACTGAAAAGTGACCCGGAGTTTGACCGCCTCGCCTTTACTGTGTTCTCATAGATAATTCAGCTCGGCATCGGCATGAATAAAAATCAAGAAAGTGATGGAAGCAAATAATAATAAGATAACTTGCCCGAAATGCAATTCTCTGAATGTGCAATCTGAAGGGATGATTCATCTCTGTATGGATTGTGGATATAAATGGGAGGATGAAGTGCAGACGGATTTGGGCGAAATGATTATTTACCAATCTGATGAAGGTGTAAGACTTGACGTGAGATTGGAGAATAAAACCGTGTGGTTGAATATTGAGCAAATTGCGCAATTATTCAATAAAGGTCGTGCTACGATTAGTGAGCATATTTCCAATATTTTCAAAGAAGGAGAATTGGATGAAAAAGTGGTTTGTCGGAAATTCCGACAGACCACTCAACATGGTGCTTTAGAGGGGAAAACGCAGAGTAAAGAGGTAAAATACTACAATCTTGATGTTATTATCTCTGTGGGGTATCGTGTAAAATCTATTCAAGGTACACGCTTCCGCCAGTGGGCTACAGAGCGACTCCATGAATATATTGTGAAGGGATTTACAATGGATGATGAGCGACTCAAGAATATGGGTGGCGGCAGTTACTGGAAAGAATTGCTAGACCGCATTCGTGATATTCGCTCTTCAGAGAAAGTACTTTATCGTCAGGTTCTCGATATCTATGCTACAAGTGTTGACTATGATCCACGAACTGATGCCTCGAAGCTATTCTTCAAGATAGTGCAGAACAAATTGCATTATGCTGCTCATGGACATACTGCTGCTGAGGTCATCTATGAACGAGCTGATGCCGAACAGCCATTTATGGGTTTGAAAACTTTTGAAGGGGAATTACCTGCCATCAAGGATATAAAGATAGCCAAAAATTATCTGAATGAAAACGAACTGAAGATTCTCAACAATCTTGTTTCCGGATATTTCGATTTTGCAGAAATCATGGCTCTGGAACATCGTCCTGTCTATATGATGGACTACGTGAAACAGCTCGATACCATCCTGCAATCTACTGGACGCCCATTGCTGAAAGGTTCTGGTAGCATCAGCCATCAGGAGGCTATGGATAAGGCTTTGGCAGAATATAGAAAGTATCAGGTTAAAACCTTGACCCAAGTAGAGGAAGATTATCTGGATTCTATCAATGCTTTGGGTAAGATTGCAAAAAGAAAGAGAAGATAGAATGGGGAACAATAGTGGTGATGAAGTATGATTCTTGTACGGAAATGTTTTGCTGTTTTTATTACCACATTTACCACGCTTTGTGTAACTGATTGATTATAAGTGAATAACGCGTGGTAATAAGCGGTTTTTCTATTACCACTTAATACCACGCGTTACCACGCCTTTTTTATGAGAAAATGAGAGGGAAAGGGAATGGACTATTTACTAACTACCAGATACTCAGTGCCGAACCTCGTTTTCTTGCTCTGCAAACCTTCGATATTCTGGAGCTCTCTGCCCAATCTCTGTATGCTCGAAACCTGGAGAGAAGAGCCGAATTTCTGCTTCAAAATGTCGAAAATGGCGGCTGCCATCAGATATTCGCCATTTTCCGGGGTACTTGCAGGCTCGAAAACCTCCAGAAAACATTGCTTGATAGGCGAAATCTGCTCAAACTGCTTGTTGCTCTGCATGATGATAGCGGTTTCCTTGGCATCGAAATAGGATTTTTCACCATACTCCAGAGCTTGCATCGCCTGCGCATAAAGCTGCTCATAGTTCAGTCTGCCACTCACATCTATCGGTCCCGTCAGCTCTACACCCAGGAATCGGCGGTTGCCGGATGGGTCGGCGAGGATGTCGGTCATGTTGCTCGTGGCGATGAAGGAGGCGAGACGGGGGAACTCCTCGACATGACTGCCGTATGGAGGCTTGATTTTCACCGTAGGCAACTGCAGCAGATTCTTCAGAAACCCCTGCTGAACCTGTGGCGAAATCTGGTTGAACTCATCGAGATTGATAAGCAGAAATTGTGACATTGCCTGCAGAACCTGACGCTTTTCTGAGAGAATCATGTTGTCGGTGAAGCCCCACGATAATTCGGTAGGAATGAGACGGCGGCAGAAGGTGCTCTTGTTGTAACCCTGCTTGGAAATGAGCAGCGGCATGGTGCTGTTTCCATATTGACGGCGATACATGCCGCGCCACTGGTCAACCATTCCCAGAAACCAGGTGTAAAACCAGTCTTCCCAATGAGGATTGTTGGTGGGTACGGTTCGTGCCAAGGCACGGATGCGGTCCTTGCCGTCCCATTTTCCCAGACAGTCATAGAGATAGGACTCTATTGGACTGTAGTTTCTGATGCGGTCGGATTCTAGAAAATTCCTTACATCTTTGATGCTTACGTGGATGTCTGCTATCTGAACATCCAGCGTCATGCTTTTCTGCACACGGGCATCCACCGGTCTGAAATCGCCAACCCACGAATTGTTTGGGCGGTATTCGGTATATTTCATCACGGTGTTGTAGCGGAACTGGTACCGGCTCTCCAGGTATCTGATCATCTGCAGAATGTCGGCACGGCCCTTTCTGCCTGAGGCTGATTTCTCCGTCTTCCTGTCTTTGGAATGGGTATCGTAAGCGGTGCCCACTATCTGGCGGAGTTTCTCTTCTGTCACATGTCCCCAGTTGTTTCGGCGGATATGAATGAAAGCTTCTTCTTCGCTGAGGCCCATGATGCAGAGCTTGGTGGCGATGGCTGAGAAACCGGCAAGGTACCGGTCTTCATCGTTCTGCCATGATATGTTGGCTTTTTTCATCTCTTCCTTCGTCTCTTCTGCTGCCTTGCGGTAGAGAAACTCATAATCATCGTATGTCTTCAAATCGTCTACATCCTTAGGGGCTGAGGCAACCTTCTTCATATTTTGGGAGATGCGCATTGCTACCGCCTTGCTGTTATAATAAGGTGAAGCATCCAGCGTGAGCATGAAGTTGGATGCCAATGATGGCTTTTCGGGTTTGATGGCTGCCTGTACCTGCGACTGGTAGAGTGTCTTCACCTGTTCGTAGGCAGACTGGTAGAGTAACTCGGCATCGGCTTCTTTTGTTGGGATTTTTCCTTCTTCGTTGCAGATACTTACGAGCACGATGAGACTTCTGCCGTCGGCTCCTTCGAAGGCGGCGAAGGTCATCGGCAGCAGACTGACCGTCTTCTTGACGGCATCTTTTTCCTGGTCCGACATGAGGTTGATGAAGTGGAGCATCACCAGCCCGTTTGATTTCTGGAAGACGAGATTGCCGCTCTCATCCTTGCTGAATTCTCCGGCAGGATAAACGTGCTGCCATTCCTTGATGCCTTTGTAGTACTGGTAGTCGGCCTCCATGAGCGGCACACTCATTCTGAAATTGGTGACACTCAGCTTGGCATCATCTTTAGCGATGCGCTCCAGAAACCGTTCTGCGGTTTTCGAACTGACCATCAGTTTGTTCTGCTTGTTGGTTCTTGTAATAGTAAACTTCATAATTCTGCTAATTTGTTGATAGGGTGATACTTAGGATTATTAATGGTTTTGCCCAACTTTGCCAAAAGCGTTGGGCAAATGTACCCGACTATGCCGGGTATTCGTACCCGTCGTCTCGGTCCTTCGTACCCAACGTGTTGGTTATCCGTACCCGTGTACATGGGTACGGATACTCATGTACATGGGTACGAGTGACCATGTACGTGGGTTGAATTCTTTATCGGCGTGCGGCTGTTAATAGTTAACCTCTTCTGTATAGCGGTCGAACCTCATGTTGGTGTATCCATGTTGCTGGCACCATTTCAGCACGTACTGCTGCTGTTCAGGCACGAGTCCTGTCTGTCCTAATTTATAGCGATAGTATGAAGTCTTGCTTCCGAAGTAGGAAGTCATGTGTACTCTGAAACTGGCTTCGTCTTTACGCTTCAGTTCTTCAAGAATATTCATAAAGCCGTATGCCATTTTCATCATCTGCAGCTGCAGGAAATGTTCGCACTTGTTGTCGTGGTAGGCATCGGGATAGATGGCGTAGCCTTTGGTCTGTTCCGGTTTTTTGTAGGTTACGGACAGATAGTGTGCACATTCCTGAGCCAGTGGACATTGCTGGTTGAAGCAATAGTCCCATGAGTTGTAAGCACTTTCTTTGTTGAAGTAGAGTCTGACTAAATCTGCTTGTGTCATAGGTTTTTGGAATTAAAATTATATAAAAAGTGGTTTCACAGGAGTCGTAAGCTTCTAGGTGGAATCGGCAGGAATTTTTCCTGTTGGTTGCAAAAATACAAAAAAATGTTCGAAACCGCAAGCCTTTTTCTCCACTTTTTTAATGTTTTTCTGCGAAAACAATAAGTATTCCTCTGCTTTTTCGCTGAGAATCCCCCGTTTTTCGCCCGAGTGTGGCAATAGGTGGCAATAGGTGATAATAGAAAATGCCCTTATTGCCACGCTTAAATAGTTAAAAAACAATTGGTTAACTTGAGGTGTGGCAATAGTGGCATTAGTTTTAGAAAAAACTTTCGGATCTTCGCAATTTTTGGTGCATAATGCCCAACTGCAGAATTCTTTAAGAAAGT
>JAJXAL010000093.1:0-16210 GCA_021628325.1 Segatella copri
AATTCATCAAGAGTGGCAGAATACTCTTCGTCTATTCCCTCACCTATCCCGACAGCTACAAGCCAGCCATGCCCCGACTGTTCAAACTCATAGACGACTGGAAGATTTTAGGAGCATATTAATCAGCCTTGAAGATATCCTCATGAGCCTCTTGGAATTGTATAAAAACTGCTTTCTAAGAAGATAAAAGCACTTGATTATTTGCATATATCAAATAATAATTGTACATTTGCGGTGGAAATATAAACATCGAAGATTATGTCAATATTCAGTCGCCTCTTTGAAAGGAAAAACAATCTCACCGTAAGTTCTGACATCAAGAAGAAAGATGCCAGAAGCAGGAACATTGCCTTCGTAGATACCGAAGTGGGACTGAAAGACCATAAAATACACGACATCGGAGCATTGCGTTATGACGGAGCCACCTTTCACCAAGCATCACAGACGGCACTTAACAAGTTCCTGCAAGAAGGAAAGGTTGACTATATCTGCGGGCATAACCTCATTCATCACGATGCCCGCTATCTCCAACTCAACGGCATACTGATAGATACCCTCTATCTCTCCCCACTCCTCTTCCCCAAGCGCCCTTACCATCATCTGGTAAAGGACGACAAACTGATGAGCGAGCAGATGAACAATCCTGTCAACGACTGCGAGAAAGCCAAGGAGCTTTTGATGGATGAAATCGCTGCATGGAATCAATTATCAGAAAGGAAGAGGAAAATCTTCACCTTGCTGCTCCAGAATGAAGAGGAATTCAGAGGATTTCTGATGTATGTGGGAGCCATCGAAAAGGATGATGCAATCATAGAAGTTTCAGAATTCATTCTTTCTGAATACAAAAATCATATTTGCGCCCATGCCGACATTCCGGCTCTTGCAGCCCAGTCTCCTTGCGGCTTGGCATACGCCTTGGCCCTCATAGGCACAGACGATTACCAATCTGTAACCCCAGGTTGGGTACTCTTCCATTATCCCGAAGTAGAACATATCATCTATATGCTCTGCCATACCCAATGCACCGATGGCTGCGAGTATTGCAACCGCATGCTCGACATTCATCACAACCTGAAACAGCTCTTCGGCTATGATGCCTTCCGTACCTATGACGGCGAACCGCTGCAGGAACAGGCATCGCAGGCAGCAGTAGATGGTAAGTCATTATTGGCGATATTTCCTACGGGTGGCGGCAAGTCGCTCACCTTCCAGTTGCCAGCCCTGATGGATGGCAGAACCATACATGGACTCACCGTGGTTATCTCGCCTCTGCAATCATTGATGAAAGACCAGGTAGATAACCTCGCAGACCGCGGTTTCACCGATGCCGTAACCATCAACGGTCTCCTCGACCCTATCTCCCGCTCCCTAGCCATCGAACGAGTACAGAGCGGAGATGCCACCTTATTATATATAGCACCAGAGATGTTGCGCTCCAAAACCATCGAGCGCATTCTGATGGCACGGCATGTGGTGAGATTCGTCATTGATGAAGCTCACTGCTTCTCTGCATGGGGACAAGACTTCCGTGTGGATTACCTATACATCGGCAAGTTTATCAAGGAATATCAGGAACGCAAGTTTGGCAAGGATGCAATGGCCCGCAACCATGGTCAAACCCTGATACCCGTATCTTGCTTCACAGCCACTGCAAAACAGAAGGTGGTGCAGGACATCTGCGACTATTTCAAGCATTGGCTGGGCACCGACCTTCAGCTCTTCGCCTCATCAGCCTCACGTACTAACCTGCACTATTCCGTTATCCACGTAGATAGTGACGGCAACAAATACAATCTACTGCGCTCGCTGGTAGAGCAGGCAGATTGCCCTACCATCATCTACGTATCCCGCACCAAGCGAACCCGTGAACTCGCCAAAAAGCTGACACGTGACGGCATATCTGCCCTGCCCTATAATGGCAAGATGGATGCCGATGAGAAGATACACAATCAGGATGCCTTCATGAGCGATAAGGTAAGAATCATCGTTGCCACCTCCGCCTTCGGCATGGGAGTAGATAAGAGCGATGTGGGGCTGGTTATCCACTACGACATCTCCGACTCTCTGGAGAACTATGTACAGGAGGCAGGACGTGCAGGAAGAGACCCACACCTCAATGCCAAATGCTATGTACTCTATAGCGACGAGGACTTAGATAAGCACTTCATCCTGCTCAACCAAACCAAACTGAGCATCAGCGAGATACAACAGGTATGGAAAACCATTAAGGATTTTACCAAGCAGCGTCCACATGTAAGTTGTTCGGCACTGGAGATAGCCCGCCAAGCCGGTTGGGATGACTCGGTATCCGACATAGAAACCCGTGTTCGCACCGCCCTATCTGCTCTAGAACAGAGCGGATACATAGAGCGTGGCAACAACATTCCGCACGTCTATGCCACAGGTATCACTGTCAAGAACATGGACGAGGCAAGACTGCGCCTCACCGAATCACCCCTGTTCTCTGAAGATGAGATGCAGAATGCCATCCGCATCATCAAGTCGCTCATCACCCAGAAGCATATAGCCAAGGCACAGGATAGCGAGGCTGAATCCCGCATCGATTACCTCGCCGACATCCTAGGACTCAGCAAGCGAGACGTCATCTCTTCCGTTGACAGAATGCGACAGGAAGGCATCCTTGCCGATACCCGTGATATCTCAGCCTATCTGCAAGACATCAGCGACAAGCAACGCAAGCCTCAGCAGATGCTGGAGAACTTCGCCAAACTGGAAAGATACATTCTGGAACATATCCCGGATGAATCGCTGCATATCACATACAAACAACTCAATGATAATGCCGTACACGACGGCATCAACACTTCTACAGAAAAGAAAATCCGCACACTGCTATACTTCCTGGCAGTGAAGGGATATGCGCACAAGAAGGAAGACGGCGTCCGCAATCTCATCGTGACAAGAGACAAGGACATAGAGACCATCATCAAGCGATTCGAAAGACGAATTGAGGTTTGCCGATTCATTATCGAAAGACTATACAGCCTGGCTGAAGAAAACAGTAAAACTATAACAGAAGAGAGCAACAATAGCTCTTCTGTAGATTCAAAAGAGAAGCCTCTTCAATTCTCGGTAGTCGAACTTCTGAACGATCTGAAATCCAGCAACCAGTCACTCTTTTCCGACTTCTCTTCCATACAGTTGGAAGACGTGGAGGAAGCCTTGCTCTATCTCTCCAAGATAGGAGCCATGAAGCTGGAAGGAGGATTCCTAGTACTCTACAATGCAATGGCAATTAAACGCATCAAGGAACCTCGCCTCCACTATAAGCAGGAGGATTACCGCATGCTCAATGAATTCTACAAGCAGAAGATTCAACAGATTCACATCGTGGGCGAATATGCCAACCTGATGGTAAGGGATTACGATGCCGCCCTGCAATATGTGCAGGATTATTTCCAGATGGACTACCATTGCTTCATCTTAAAGTACTTCAAGGGCAACCGGGAGACTGAGATAGAGCGCAACGTAACACCTTCGAAGTATAAGAAACTCTTCGGAATACTCTCCAAGCGACAGAAGGAAATCATCGACGACCACGAGTCTCGCTGCATCGTAGTCGCTGCCGGTCCTGGCAGCGGCAAGACACGTGTGCTCGTACATAAGCTTGCCTCTCTCCTGCTGCTGGAAGATGTAAAGCACGAACAACTCCTGATGCTCACTTTCTCTCGTGCAGCCGCTACCGAATTCAAGCAGCGACTGATGCAACTCATAGACAATGCCGCCCATTTCGTAGAAATCAAGACCTTCCATTCCTACTGCTTCGACCTGCTGGGCAGGGTTGGCAATCTGGATGAGGCTGGAGATGTGGTTAAGCAAGCCGCCGAAATGATCAACAATGGAGAAGTGGAGCCCAATCGCATCAGCAAGACCGTGCTCGTGATCGACGAGGCGCAAGACATGAGCAAGGATGACTACGCCCTTGTCTCTGCTCTGATGAAAGCCAACGAAGAGATGAGGGTGATTGCCGTAGGCGATGATGACCAGAACATCTATGAGTTTAGAGGTTCCAACTCGCGGTATCTCTATGAACTGACCCAGACAGAGCACAGTCGTTTCATCGAGATGACCGAGAATTACCGCAGCCTTCGCCACATCGTGGATACTGCCAACGACTTTGCCCGCAACATCCGCCAACGAATCAAATCTACCCCTATCATCTCCATGAGTCAAGAAGATGGAGAAGTAAGAATCGTGAAGCATCCATACGAGATTCAGGAGAAAAAGGTTTATATGTATCAGCCTATCCTAGAAGATGTTACGCGATTACTAGGAAGTAACGCTTCAAAAGAAGCCGATGTATCTTCCCGCAAGAAGAACGAAACCATCAGTATCCTTACGCAGACCAACGAGGAGGCTGTCATCATGCTGGCTCTTCTTCACAGTCATGGCATCAAGGCCAAGCTGGTGCAATCAATGGACGGCTTGCGCTTCTGGAATCTGGCAGAGGTAAGATACTTCTTGAAGAAGATAGACCAAGGCATCAAGGAGACGAAATCCCCTATCATCCCTGATGATATTTGGGAAACAACCAAGCAGCTGACATTCCAAAAATATGCCACCAGCCAGGCATTGCCATATCTGCGCCGCAGCCTCCAGGTATTTGAGCAGACCAATCGTGCCAAGTACTACAGCGACCTGAGGGAGTTCGTGTTCGAATCATCAGTAGAAGACTTCAGTGACATCTCGAAATCAGACATCGTGGTCAGCACCATCCACAAGGCAAAAGGTCATGAGTTCGACCATGTACTGATGCTCATTACCCATCCCGAGCATCCTACAGACGACATACTGCGCCGATACTATGTAGGCATGACCCGTGCCAAGCGTACACTAACCATCCACACCAACGGCAATCTCTTCGACAGTCTGAAAAGTGCCCAGCATCTCTATGATGCCCAAGCCTACGATGAGCCCAACGAAATAGTACTCCAGCTCTCACACAAGGATGTAAACCTGGGCTTCTCCAAGCCTCACAAGGATGCTATCCTTTCCTTGAGAAGCGGTATGCCGCTAACCTACCACGACCATTGCCTCTGTCTCCCATCAACAGGCAGAGACATAGCCCAGCTCTCCATCAAGATGAAGGAGGAACTAGGCAAATGGGAGTTGAAAGGTTACAAGGTAACCGCTGCCCGAATCCGCTTCATCGTGGCATGGAAGTCAAAGGATGCACCAAGGGATGAGAAGGAATCCGCCATCGTGCTCGCTGATTTGGTGATGGAAAAATAAGGTAAATTCATTAAAAATCTATCACCAAACGCTATTTATCCTTTCTTTTTATACACAAAAGTGTAATTCTTAAGCCACACTCTTGAGAAATACACTTTTGTGTCAAAGGTTTTTTCCTATAAAGCTATACTTTTGCAACAGAAAAATAAAAAAACAAGCAAAACTGTAGCAATATGAAGGAAAAAGTAATTTTTACCACAGCGTTGTGCCTCTCGGCTATGACTCCGATGATGGCGCAGAATATCACCGGCAAGGTGATGAATACCAAGGGAGAACCTTTGGCGTTTGCCAATGTAGTATTATTGAATAGAACAGACTCGGCTTTCGTCAAGGGCGCAGTGAGTGGAGAGGATGGCAGCTTTGCCATCGACTCTTCCTGCAACGGTGGAATCATCAAGGTGACATCCGTAGGCTATAAGACAATCTGCAAGAATTGCACTGGTGAAAATGTGGGCATTATCAAGATGGAAGAAGACAGCAAGATGCTCGGCGAAGTGGTCGTGAAGTCATCCCTGCCTAAGACTATCCTGAAGAATGGCGGAATGACGACAACCATTGTCGGATCCGTACTTGAGAAGGCAGGAACCATGGAGAACCTGCTCGACCGCATCCCTAACGTGTCTGCCCAGAATGGCAGCATCAAGGTATTCGGTCGCGGTGAGCCTGTTATCTATATCAATGGACGACAGATGAGAGACAAGAGCGAGCTGGACCGTTTGCATTCCGACAACATCAAGTCGGTGGAAGTCATCACTAACCCTGGTGCTCGTTACGCAGCCAGCACCAAGGCGGTCATCCGTATCACAACGAAGAAGATACAGGGCGAAGGATTCGGATTCGATGCGAAGACTACTGGTGAATATGATGAGAAGAAAAACTTCGGTGGATTTGGCCAATTGAATATGAGCTATCGCAAGAATGGCTTAGAGCTGGGCGCATACGCCTTTGGAGCAAGACAATACCAGCCAGACAATAAAGACTTACAGCAGAAGACTTATCTTGACAAGACGTGGAACCAGAAAAGTGAGATAAGACAAGTAGGTATTATCGAAGCCATGAACTTTCGATTGGATGCCAGCTACCAGTTGGATGCCAACAACTCTATAGGTGCCAACTTTGGTTTTCTAAGAAATCCAAAACAAACATGGAACGGCGATATGAGTTCTTTGATATTGCAAGACGGAGATTTGTCTGAAAGTTCTGATAGTCATGCTGATTTCTTTTGGCAGAAGAATAATCTTTCAAGCAATATTTACTATGTAGGAAAAATTGGTAAGCTCAGCATCGATTTCAATACAGATTGGCTATGGTCGAAGGAATATCAGAACGATGTTACCAAAGAGCAATACCAGGAAGTGGGGATGAATGCACAAAGCCAAACGGCTCATAGCTTGACTAACAAGGACTATCATCTGCTCGCTTCCAAACTGGTGCTTTCTTACCCATTATCAGGAGGTAATTTGTCTTTGGGTGGTGAATATTCCAATACCCATCGTACCTCAAAGTATCAAGTGGTGCCAACTAACTTGGTATCGGATGACAACAGCCGTATTACAGAAAGTATGACATCTTCATTCTTGACCTATTCAAGAGATTTCGGTAATCTGAGTTTGGAGGCAGGTATGAGATACGAGTACATCGACTTCAATTACTATGAATATGGCAAGTATGTGCCTGGGCAAAGCAAGTCGTATGGCAATTGGTTCCCATCGCTCAGCTTATCGATGCCTGTGGGCAAGGTACAGATGCAGCTGAGCTATGCAGCCGACATTAATCGTCCTTCCTATCATAATTTGCGCAGTGGCATTCAGTATGACAACCGATACACGTATGAAACGGGAAATCCATTTCTGGTATCTCAGATAAGCAGAAATCTCAACTACGAGTTGGCTTACAAATGGTTGACATACGACATGACCTACAGTCATACTTCACATCCAATTATGTCAACAGTGGAGACTTATAAGGATAATCCAGCAATAGGCTTGATGAAGCCTGTGAATGGGAATTCGTATAATGACGTAGAGGCATCCATCAACTTGCGCCCTTCGTTTGGCATCTGGTATCCTTCGTTTACCGCATCCGTTGACAAGCAATGGTTTGATATGGAGACGCACGATGGGAAATCGCTCAATAAGCCAATGGCTTCATTCCGTTTAGACAACACCCTCAACACCAAATTAGGAATGTTTACGTTGATGATGTCGTATATCACGAAAGGTCATGAAGAAAATCTGTATCTGTACAAGCCAATGTTTTGCACGAATGTTTCCGCATATAAGGCTTTCTTGAAAGACCATTTGTCGTTTCAGCTCTTCATCTATGATTTGTTCGGGACAAACGATAGCCACATGATTGCTCATTTTGGCAAAAAAAAGGAAATGGTGTATGATGGACTGTCAACAAGCAAAGTTTCGCTTACTGTACGGTATAAGTTCAACACTACAAGAAGCAAATATAAGGGTACGGGTGCTGGAGAAAGCCAGAAGAACAGAATGTAATCTGTCTGCAGCATCCAGTAATGGTGTAATAACAAAAATCTCTCTATAAATGAACAACCCAATAAAATTGTTGATTAGTGGCGCAGACATGGGAAGCTTGATAGCTTCCTGTGCCTTGCGCCATGACTTCCATAAAAGCCCTCGGCAGGAAGATAGATTTCAAATCTATCGCATAGAAAAGAATACGCTGACGATGGAAGATGTGGATGCATGCGACTTGTCGGGCATCCGGTATGCAGTGAATGCAACCTTGCATGACAACGAAGCCTCGTTTGCTTTCGATGAGAAATGTAAGGAGCAGGGCATCACCGTTATCCATGCCGTCAATCTTGGCAAGGCTGCCTTTCTCGCTGTAGAGAAACCGAAAGGCTATCCATTCAGCGAAGTAGTGAAAAAAGGTTCGGATGATTTCCGTTGCTCACTGGGCAAGTATATCTCTCAGTATGGAATGTTCTGGCAGATGCCTGTGCCTTGGGTGGATGAAGCCATCAGACATTATTCTGAGGAGTCTTTCCCGCAACTGGGCATCGGGGCATACATAGCCGCCGGCTACTGTGCCAACATCCTCGCGAACCTTGCGGAAGGCAAGGAGGTGAAATACTTCCCCAAGTTCTATCTCTCGCCATTGTTGGAAGAGATATGATTCTGATTATATCATCTGATAGTTCGTGGCATGAAACAGCGCTTCAGCAATGTTCTTCACGCCCATCTTAGCAAAAAGGTTGCGCTTGCAAGCCTTTATCGTATCCACCGACTTGCACAGTCGGTCGGCAATATCATTCATCGTGTAACCTTGGGCAGACAATCTCAAAACATCTCTCTCTGTCTCGCTCAAGGTTATGCCTTCTTTCTTTTCCCACTTGTGGCGCAACGTGGAATATTCAAAATAGCTACGCTCACCATTCTTCTGCATGATGATATGTCCCGGTTCATCGGTTGCTGCCAATGATACGGTGCAGAGGGCAAGCCAGATTCTTCCATCATCAGAAAGAAGTATCGGAGTAAGGTGATGATGAATCAATCGGCTATGCCTGCCATTGGTAAGATGAAAGTCGTACGAGATGGTATAGTCCAGACGGTCGCCCACAGGCAATTCATTGAAAAGGTCAAAACCTTTCTTGTTCACTTCGAGCAGCATCTGCAGGTCAGCATCCGGAACATGGTCGATATACATCTGATAGCCTGCGTCCATCAACTGCTCCGGTTCCAATCCGCAAAGATAAGCGAGGTTATCTGATGCATAGATGAAGTCCTGATGAAAATAGTCGATGATATAGACGCACTGGTAGGTGCTGCGGGCAAAAGCTTTTGCCGCATTCACCAATAATTCAATCTTATCGTAATCTTCTCTGTTGATATGATTCACCTCGTTGGAATGGAGGAAGAAATCGTCTTTTTCTTTATTCATAAGCTATTCTGAATATTACTTTTTCTATCTGTTCTCCGATTCAGCAAGCCATCGGATCTCTTTTTAAATACGCTATTCGGATACAAAAATACATATTTTTATTTGATTACAATTCTATTGGATTGTTTATTTACAGATAATTAACCGTAAAAGACGCTTAATCATTACTTACTGCACAACAGCTGGATTACAAGCGCACAACACGTGTTGTGCAAGCGCATAACAGCTGATATGCAAGCGCACAACAGCTGTTGTGCGACTGACGGAAGTGCCTTTTCCGGCAACATATACTTACTGTTCCAACAACTTATCCTACTTCTTCCGACAACTTATAAAGGCTTCTTACGATGCTTATTCCTATTGATAAGCAGTTCTAACCCACATCAATAACACCGCTCATTCGTATCAATCAAACCGCTCATCCATATTAGTGCCATTTTTATTTGGTAGTTTAAGAATAAAAGATTACCTTTGTATCGCTAAACAGAAAGAAGAATACGATGGCTATAAAATATGAAATCCATTATCTTCCCAATGCGGGAGGGAATGAAGAGACACGCCGATTTGCCCATATCTTTGAGCAAACAGCAATGACAGACAAACAGATGATAAGCCGAATCGCCAGACATAGCTGCCTGAGTGAAGGAGAAGTAGCAGCCGTACTCATGCAGCTGCGTGATATCATAGAAGAAGACCTGCAGGAGGGAAGACGTATCAACATTCCGGAAATAGGTTATCTCTCGCTCTCGGTAGATCTGGATATGGATGAACTGAAACCCGACAATAAAGTGAGAGCAGAATATGTAAGCGTAAGAGGCATCAAGTTTCGCCCCAATGCAGACTTGCTGAAACAGGTGAAATATCATACTCATTTCGAGAAATCTCAATATACTTCCCGCTCCTACCCTTTCTCGGAAGATGCATTGAAGGAGAAAATAAGAGAGTATCTGAAGCATAACCATTCCATCAACCGAAAAGTACTGGAAGCGGAATTTCATATCCGTAAACAGACAGCACTCAACTGGCTGAAGAAACTGGAAAAATCCGGTTTTCTGATAAAAGAAGGTTCACGCAATGCTCCGGTTTATTTCCTGGCTGAAGAATAGGAGCCCATCGGATGATAGGTCTCATCATGATAGAACTCTCTAGATGACTGCAAGCCATAGCCTCCGCGACCATCTAGGCTTCATTACATTAAATCTACCCCCTAAAGATAAAGTAATATGCCAAATAAAGAAGAAAAGAGAATAACAGAGCAGAGCTCGCTCTACGAACATCTGGAAAAGATGAGCGTAGATGAACTCACCGCTCATATCAATGCAGAAAACAAGAAGGTGGCTCTGGCAATAGAACAAACATTGCCTGCCATTAACCAACTGATTTACGCTATCGAAGGGCAGCTGAAGAAGGGCGGAAGACTCTTCTATGCCGGTTGCGGAACGGGCGGAAGACTGGCTACGCTCGATACCATCGAAGTGCAGAACACCTATGGCATCGACGGTTCGCAGATACAAGCCATCTTCCCCGGAGGCATCGGCTGCCTTACGCAAACCAGGGAATCAAGAGAAGACGACCTGGAGAATGGCTGGCACCAGCTTTGCGATAAACATATCTCAAAGCAGGATTTCGTGCTGGGTTTCTCGGCAAGCGGCACTACTCCCTTCGTGCTCGCCATCCTGAAACATTGCAAGGAGGCAGGCATTCCTACGGGTTGCATCGTCAACAATCCCCACGCTCCCATCGCCCAAGCAGCCGATTATCCCGTAGAAGTAATCACGGGACCGGAATTTGTAACGGGAAGTACCCGCATGAAAGCCGGTTCATCGCAGAAGATGATTCTGGATATGATCAGCACTTCCCTTCAGATCAGACAAGGACGGGTGGAAGGCAACAAGATGGTGAATGCCAAGCTTATCAATCATAAACTCATCGACCGCGCCTGCCGCATCTTCATGGAACGCAATCCTCAATATACGGACTACGAAGAAGTGAAACAGCTGATTCTGAAAGCTGGAAGCGTAAAGAAGGCGGAAGACTTGCTGAAGAGTAAAAGCGATTTAGATATTTAGATAAATTTAGACCAAACTTCACCTTATATAAATAGAACTATCAAGATTTCACCTTATATAATAGGACTATATGGCAAAGAAAGCAATTGTAATGGGTGCCACATCGGGCATCGGAATGGAAGTGGCAAAACTGCTTGCTGCAAAAGGATGGCAGGTAGGAATTGCCGGAAGAAGAATTGAAAGATTGCAGGCTCTGATTTCGCAGGGCGGCATTACCAGCTACCAGCAAATAGACGTGACTTCTCCCAATGCTCCTGCCCAACTTCTCGAACTCATCGATAAGTTGGGAGGCATGGACCTCTACTTCCATAGTTCCGGCATTGGCTGGCAGAATAATACACTGGATATAGAAAAGGAGTTGAAGACTGTGGAAACCAACGGCTTAGGATTCACAAGAATGGTGGATACGGCATTCAACTGGTTTGCTACTCATCATCATAACAACCAGAAAGCGCGCATCGCCTGCATCACTTCCATCGCCGGAACCAAAGGTCTCGGTGCTGCACCTGCCTACTCTGCCACCAAGCGATTCCAGAACCATTATCTAGAATGCCTGTCGCAGCAGACACGGATGCGCCATCTCCCTATCGCCATCACAGATATACGACCAGGTTTCGTAAAGACCGACCTCATTGCAGGCAGCAGCTATCCGCTGCAACTCAAACCGGAAGATGTGGCGAAGCATATCGTAAATGCTATCGAAAACGGAAAGGAAGTTAAGGTAATAGACTGGAGATATGATATCCTCGTATTCCTCTGGCGACTCATTCCTAGATGGTTATGGACGAGATTGAGGATTACGACATAACATCTTTATTCCTTTCTGATAACAATCGTCTTAAACCAGTCTTTCAATACTCCCGCATATTGATCCTGAGAATCGGACAGCAGGATGACAACCTGGGAACCATCTTCCAACTTGGGTCCCAGACACATACCTTCGTAATTGGCAAAGGAACGCTTGGAAATCGACAAGCCGGTTTTCCATTCCGTAAGCAATCTCTTTTTCAAGAAAGGAGTATCTGCAGAAAACTTCTCTTCCATAGAAAACCCATCAGAATTCAAAGGATTAATCAGATAGAGCTTGCACTTGCAGAAAGCACCTATTTTGATCTTCGGGATAAAGGCCTCACGCTCCAAAACCAGAAGTTGACCATCGGGCAAGGCGCAAAGCTCACTCACACCCATCACATAGATATCTGCTTTCTTATTGGTAGAAGGTTGATCCATCTGATAGGCATAGGCTGTCATGTAACGAGAGGCTTTCTTGCTACTCTCTTCCTTCATCTTTCCCCAATCATACCTCATCAAACGAAGCTGGTTGGCCAAACCGTTTTGAGGAGTAGCAGGCTGTCCGTCCTTGCGAAACGTGCTCTCAGGTATCGTCCAGAGATACTGCCGGATGGAATCAAAAGCCAGAGACTCAAAATTATAATTTGGATAAAAATCAGAAGAAGGCCATCTGCTCTCCCAAAGGTTCTGCTGATAGCTAATCTTGGGAGCATTAGCCGAAGTAGGCAGAACAGGATACTCCTTTAAACGGCAATATCCTTCGCTTGTTATCACCAAGGTAGAATCAGAAGCCTTCACGATGGCTTCGTGGTCAAAGCCTTTCTCCTGCCCCTGCCAAGGTTTTCCGTCGTTCAGCGTTCCATCTGTTCTCTCGGCAAACCCAAGGTTCTCTACCTGTTCCAGTTCGCCGGTCTTGGGATTCACCTGAATCCGGAAGTTGAAGTACAGAGCACTATCCGACTTGTCGCTTACCACCGCATAGATATCATCATGCAGATGAGCAATGCCACTGTAGTTGCCCGCAGCCACGGTTTTCGGAAAAGCTTTCTGAGAATTCTCTCTCACTACTTTCCAATCCTGTGCCCCAGCCAGCAAGTTGAATGCCAGGAAGATGGACAGGATATTACAGCGCAGCATAAGTCAATACAAATTCCATGGTTAACTCGAAATCTACATGCGCCATCTTTCTGCTCTTAAGATTCTCCACATCACACGACCAATCTGCCATCGTATCAAACGGCTTCACCCGCATATCCTCAAACATCAGTTTTTCTTCAGAGAATAACTTGAAGACCGTTTCCTTGGCACACCAATGCACCAGCTTGGCATCGAGATCTTCCGCCTTCTCATCCTTGCGCAGGAATTTGGATGCGATGCGCTCTACCCTATCACTGAAGTATTCGATATCCACCGCCACTTCCTGATTTTTGGAAAGGATAAGCGCAGCATAACCCTTGGTATGCGAAACGCTGATATGATAACCACGGAACAATGGCTTGCCAGCCTCGTTGTGGGTAATGTCACCTGCATGAGAAAGCAAGCCCTTGGAAGCCCCGTTCGTCTTGAGCATCTCATACATTAATGCACGAATGGCAAGAAACTCCAGTTTCCTGCCATCGTTCTTATATTTCTCTTCCAACTGAGAGCGGTAAGCCTGCAGATGAGAATACTGCTCGAACAACTGTTCTACAGTTTCATCCATCTGCCATAAACCAAGACTCACTCCCGGATAAACTTCTCGTATATTGACAACTGCCATATTTTTTATATTCTGATATTGATGAATACTGATGATTACTTAGAAGAATCCTCCACGTTATCTTTCAAAGGATGTACCGTCACCTTAATCTTGCTGATGCGACGCTCCTCTATCTGCATAACCTCGAAAGTATAGTTCTTATAATCTATCTTCTCGTGCATACTTGGGAAATCGCCTTTGATTTCCAAGAGCAGACCAGCCAGAGAATCAGCATCACCCTCAACCTCCTCGAACTCTTCGTCATCTACATTCAGGATTTTGCAGAAATCAGAAAGAAGCGTTTTACCTTCAAAAACAAAGGTGTTGTAATTTAATTTCGAGTAGAACTTCTCTTCCTCATCATATTCATCATTGATTTCACCTACAATTTCCTCCAGAATATCTTCGAGAGTAACAATACCCGATGTTCCTCCGAACTCATCTACCACAATGGCGATATGAACCTTGTTGTCCTGGAACTCGCGAAGCAGATCATCTATCTTCTTGGTTTCAGGAACAAAGTAAGGAGGACGAATCAAACTCTGCCAACGGAAGTTGGAAGACTTCGTAAGATGAGGCAATAAGTCCTTGATATACAGTACACCACGAATATTATCTGTATTATCCTGATAAACAGGAATACGACTGTAATTATTCTCTTCAATGCACTTTAATACTTCTGGATAAGAACTACGGATATCCAGATCAACAATATTCTGTCGGCTGGTCATCACCTCCTTGGCTGTTTCATCGCCAAAGCGGATGATACCCTTCAGCATGCTCTGCTCGTCTTTGATATCATTCTTATCAGTCAGTTCCAAAGCTTGTTCCAAGTCATCAACACTCAGCACATGATTTTCCTTCTGTATAATCTTTTCTGCAAGAATTCCACTTTTCAGCAAGATAGTTTCTAAAGGCCAAAACAACTTTCTGGCAAACAGAATTCCCCCTACGCACCGACGACAGAACTTCAGAGGATCCTGGCGGGCATACACTTTCGGCATAATCTCACCAAAAAGCAAAAGCAAGAAAGTAAGAATAACCGTAATAATCAGGAACTGAAGCCAATAAGCTTTAGGACCAAACTCTACGATTCCTGCGAATACATAATTAAGGAGCATGATGATTGTGACATTCACAAAATTATTGGTTATCAAAATGGTAGCCAACGTACGTTCAGAATCATCACGCAACATCTGTATTTTCTTATCGGCATCAGTCTTTTCATCCTCAAGTTCCGCAACATCAGTTGGCGATAAACTGAAAAAAGCAATTTCGGAACCACTGGCAAAAGCAGACATGCCTAACAATATAGCTGCAAGTACAGCAGCTACAATAACCCCGGCGGAAGGCTGCATCAGCATCACATCACCGAAGGCATCAGTTATGGTGGATATATCCAATTTCTGAGCTAAAAATTAATAATTATTGTTCTTTAGTAGCAGGGCGAGTACTCAACATCTCCATATTATCTACATAGATTTCTGTAATATATTGTCTTCTACCCTGCTTGTCATCATAGGAGCGGTAGCGGATTCTTCCTTCCACATAAAGGCGGTCACCCTTATGCACATACTTCTCTACTACCTTTGCAAGCCCACGATAAAAAACAAGATTGTGCCAATCTGTATGGTCTGGCACTTGGGTACCATTAGGCAAAGTATATCCTTTCTCTGTAGTTGCGAGAGAGACCTGAGCTACTGCCTGATCTGCTTCGAAATAATGAATGTCAGGATCTTTACCTACATTACCAATTAGCATAACCTTGTTCATGACACGAATCTTTTAAATTTCTGAATATTTTATTTCCACATTCCCAGATAGCGGAAATGGAAATTCTTACCTTTTGCAGATGGGAACTGGCTGCGTGAATCTACACAATCGCGCAGATAATCTACGATGCGATTGTAACAATCCAAACCTGATTCAGCTTTAACATCCGCAACGAAATGAGTATCACGGTACTCAAACTTTCCTGTAGCCGGTACCATCACAACACGCTTGAAATCAAGTGATCCTTCATACCAGCCTGGAGCCTCTTGAGCCAAACTGGCAACAACAGGATTCTCCATTCTCTCTGCAGGAGTAGGAGTACGCAATGCTTTCTTATCCTTAAAATCCTGCATAGTTTGCGCCGTAGTCTTTATCACAATAAAATAAACACGTGGGCGTACCTTATATCTTTTTGGATACGTCAAATCGCTAGCGGCATATTCACGAACATCTGCCTCTAGCTCCGCATCCATCTCAATCTCAGGAATACTCTTTAAAAAACCAATAGCATCATCAACACTAGTAACTAATGTCTCCTGATCAAAATATCTTAAATATAAATTCATAAATGGGTATGTTTCTCGAGTTCTAAAAAAAAGAGCGGAAAACGGGACTCGGACCCGCGACCCCAACCTTGGCAAGGTTGTGCTCTACCAACTGAGCTATTTCCGCTTAT
>JAJXAL010000094.1:0-15882 GCA_021628325.1 Segatella copri
GTACTAACTATTTTTCATTCCACCAAATCTTTTCGCAAAAAAGTTGCTTTTTCAGTCCGTTTTTAACATCTATAAAGACTTTATACAATAGATTTTAGCTGTTTACATTAATATATATATGCGCTCGCCAGTGCACGCACTTAGGCATATACGCAAGCGCACAATACTATTTAAGGTTATAATGCTTTTTCAGTTAATTTACTCAAGTTTCGCAAGTTTTGTCCCATACGCCCTGAAAGGTTCTTGAACCACATGCGAAAGTTTAGTTAATTTATATTTAAAAATTGACGCTCATCCGTAGCCATTAACTTTATTTCGCTGACAATACATTAAAATGTTATAATGTTTTTAAGATAACTTATATTTTAGAAGTTTACGCTTATCCATAGCCATTAACTTTATTTCGCTGATAATATTTTAACGACTTATACACCAGGGATACCGATTAGACAAGGATTCTAAGAGATTTCTGTAGAAAGAGATCACAAAAAAAGAGGAACCTCTAAAAAAAAGATACCCATTTCGGAATCGTAAACAAACGCTAAAATATATAAAAACCGGCTAGATTCTTAAAATATGTTTATACAATACGAAAAACACCCTTCACCACCCTTCACCCGTAACTATTTGACACTCAAAATGTTAAATAAAAAGGTGAAGGGTGAAGGTTTGAAAACTCTATTTTATATATGTACGCGTGGGTAAAGGAAAAAAGGGTAAAATCAAAAAAGTACCCTAGGGTCAAAAATCGGAAAAACCCTAAAAAAAGAATATAATATAAGATTTAAAATATACCCTTCACCCTTCACCTCGTCACCACACCCCAGTTTCCATATCTTCGTCATCGGATTCCCTACATTTGTTTTCTGGGTTTATCCTTTGGAGATATTCTGCTATCTTTCGGAGATAATTTCTTATCCTTCGGAGATATTCTGCTATCTTTCGGAGTTATGTTCTTATCCTTCGGAGATATTCTCCTGAATGATTCCATGATATTTTTCGCACTTTATTTCCCGAATCCACGCAAATCGCACAAATCGCATAGGTAGAAAACGGAAAAGACGTATCTTTGCACTCGAAATAAAACGAATAGCAAATGTAAAAATTCGTAAAATTGGGGGGGGGTAAAAATGGGTAGATTTATAAATTTATAGTTAACAAAGCTTAAATGAAGGCAGTTTTTTCTTTTTTTGAAAGTCCTTTTGCTCATTTTTCGCTATATTTGTGGCTGAAAAAATAATTAGATTAATAACAAAAACAGAAATAGGAAACAATAAAATAGACACTTTTCTATCAACAAAACAATACAGTAGCAAATGAATACAGACAAAGGACAGCGCATGTTGCTCCTTCTTGTTTCAGCACTATTCATTACACCAGCATCAGCACAAGACTGGCGCTTGAAAACGAACTTAGCATACTGGGCTACCACAACACCTAATATTGGAGTGGAAAAGAGGTTATCAGACCACTGGTCGCTGGACTTATCCACAGGTTGGAACCCATTTACTTTTCGCAAGAACAAGAAACTGAAGCACATTGCCGTACAAACAGAGATGCGATATTGGCTCGACAGCCCGTTCCTGGGGCACTTCTTTGGAGCCAATTTACTCTACTCACATTACAATGCGGGTGGTGTACACTTCCCTTTTGGGCTTTTCCCGAAACTCAAAAAGCATAGGTTCCAAGGCGACTTGGGAGCTCTGGGCGTAGTATATGGTTACGACTGGGCACTCGACAAGGAAAACCGTTGGAATCTGGAGGCGGCAATAGGTTTGGGATTGGGAGTCACACGCTATACCAAATTCAACTGTTATGGCAGATGCGCTACCGCCATTGAGAAGAAGACGAAAACCTTCGTTATGCCGACCAAGGTGGCAGTCTCGCTGGTTTACAACATCGGGCAGACAGAGAAAACAAATAAGAACAAATAAAATATAACTTGACTATGAAGAAGTTCAGATTTTTTAGCTTTGCAAGTGCGATGCTTCTTGCAAGTGCAGCAGGAATGGTTTCCTGCTCTTCAGATTCAATTGAGCCAACAGGTGGTTCAGGTGCGACAGGACAGGTTGTAAAGACCCAGTTCGCCATAAACATTCCTTATGGTGGTAACTCTTCGACAAACCAGGCGAAGAAGGTGACACGTATGACTGATGAGATGACTCAGCAAAGTGGCAAGCCTTTCCGTGGCATTTCAGACATCGTTCTGCTGACTTTCAGTGATGATCCTGAAACAGCCGGAACTATCAATGCGGATAAGCCAATCAGCATTGGTACAGATGGTAATGCATACAGTAAAGACCCATATCGCAGACTTTACCGTGACATTGAGATTCCTGTAGGAACTAACCATATGCTTTTCTATGGTAAAGCTAGTAAAAATACAGAATCAAAATTCGAAGCTGGTTATATTACAGAGAAAGCTGATAAAAAAATAGAGAAAACTCTTACAAACATATCCCATGAGTTAACTCCTATCAATAGCACTGCTGATTTCACAACTGATGAAGATGCTATAGCTATCATCAGTGCATTAAATGATATTGCTAAAGCACAAGTTCAAGAAGGTTCCGCTATCTATACTTGGGCAACTATCGGTAGCGAAACAACGCTCCCATCATGGCTTACAAAACATGAGCAAGAGTTTTTAAAAAATCGCTACAATGCTTTTATTACGCTCACTGCAGGTTCAAAGACATCTGTAAAAGCTTGCATTGAGAGCCTGAAGGCAGCTTTAGCAGGTGAGACTCCTGGAGCAGACGTTCCTGCCACCAAACTATTAACAGCAGAGATATACAAAAAATGCAAAGATGCTTTGGATAAGATAAATACTATCAGAGACTTCCCGAAAAATCTCAACCTGCCAGATGGCGTTGCTGCTTTAAGCTGGACTTCAGGAGCATTCGCTTACAACACTCCAGAAAACAACCTCTTCAGTACTGGCAACACTATTAATTATCAAAAGATATGCTATCCTGCCGAACTGTCGTATTTTGTAAACACAAAGACTATGGTTTCTGATAAAGACATGTCTAGTTTAAGTGAATTTCCAGACTATAATGATTGGACAAAGAATACTGGAGCTGATTGGTCTGCAAAAACTAATTTTTCAGAAAGTGAAGTTACAAATTCAACAAAAACTGTAGGTTTGAAAGATCCTGTACAGTACAGTGTGGCTGTATTGCAATCTACAATAAAATGTGCCCAGGGAACTCTCAAAGACAATGGTAAAGTAAAAGGTGGACTTGAGCAAGACCAAGATGTCACTGTTAATTCCACAGGTTTCCCAGTAACCGGCATTTTGATTGGTGGTCAGCCTGCATCAGTAAACTGGAAGTATGAGCCTGCAACTACAGGAGAATCATTCGCAAACACCATCTATGACAAAGTTATGAATGATGCTCCTATGTATGCCAAGAACGAAACTTCTGCATCAAACGCAAATTATACGCTCGTATTTGACAATAAGAATGCAACTAAGAAAGAAGTATATGTAACCATCGAGTTAGAGAACAACTCAGGCATGGACTTCTACGGAAATGATGGTATCATTCTTAAGAATGCAAAGTTCTATCTGGTTGGTAAGTTAGACCCTACTGCTTCAACAGCTACAACAAAACCAACTGGCGTTGACCGCGTATTCGTTCAGGACCATATTACAAAAGCCAACTTTAACATCAAAGATTTAAAGAGCGCATACAACTGTATTCCTGACCTCAGAACATCAGGTATCAACGTAGGTCTCGCAGTAGATCTATCTTGGAAGACAGGCATCACATTTGATGTAGATATTTAATCATTCTACCTTACTGAGCTTTCGCTAGTTACGAAAGCTCAGTAGGGTAGATTTAGCTGTTTATAATCCTAATAGAGGACGGAAAATGAGAAAGAAAGAATCATATAGAATATTTCTGATAGCTCTGATGACTTTGAGCATCGCTTTCGGTTTGTCTTCATGCATTGATGAAGACATGAGCAAGTGTGGCAAAGACTATAAGATCAAGTATAATCTGAGGCTCAATACACAGATTCATACCCTCATCGACATTGACCTCAATACCACCGAGGAGCGACACATCGCCAACCGGCTGAAACAGGAACTAGGCACAGTCTTCACCGACCATGCCCTAGACAACGATTTGTCTTTCTTTATCGGAAATGATCTCTACCGTCACGAAGCTAACATCATGAATGCCAACTCGGTATCCTATACCATCTATCTGCCTCGCAACAACTACCAGAACCTTTCGCTCGCCAATACCGGAAACGCAAAGAACGTGAAGATTACCGGTGCAAAAGTCTGCAAGGCTCTCGCCCTGGAACAGGAGCAGAAGGATACCATCGACAGTCACAATATCGGTCTGTTCACTTCCCGACTCACCATCAACGAGGCCGATTTCGAACACGACCTGCAGACCACCCTCTATATGGCAAACTGTGCAGCAGCGGTAGTCATCAACCAGCAAGAAGTGAAACCTGCCGAGCTCTGGGGATTCGTAGAAGGAATGGCAACCCACTTTCTCGTAAACGACAGTATTTTCTCAACATCCCGAAACACCATCGTGAGAGCCAAGCGAATCAACGAAGCTTCAACAGCCTCAACCCAGACTCACGATGCGCTCTATGCCGTAAGTTTCCCATCCAGCAAGGCAGAGTGGCGCTACCACATCATAGCCAAGGTAAACGGCAAATATACAGAAACCATTCTCACGCTGAACGAGCCGCTGAAAGCCGGAAGGCTGAAGCTGATTAAGGCAAAACTCAAAGCCGACGGTTCGCTGGTTGTTACCAATGCATCCGTAGGAGTGAGCGTGAAACTCGACTGGAAACCAGGAGGAAGCCACGATATTGACATTTAAGTGAAGAGTGAAGAACGAAGAGTGAAGAATTCAACGGCTATTAAGAATTGATACATGAATCATATTACGAAATACATATTTGTGATACTATCGCTTATCATGCTGGCAGGATGCAGCGAAAGCGAAAAGAACGAGGTAAGACCGATGGACACGTTGGCACCTATCTCGCTCACCCTCTCTGTGCCTGACGATAAGACAGAAACACGCATCGGAGATCCGGGAGAAGACACCAACGACATGGTGGACTGGGACCGGCTCACCATCATCGTTGCCTATAAGGAAAAGACGCAAGGCGACGAAATACACGATGCAGCCCCCCAGAAAATGGTATATTACGATACCTATACCAAGGAAGAATTCGACAGAAAAACCCTCGTCACCCATGCCACCTCAACCCTATCAGGACCTGATGCCAACGGCTTTCGCACCTATACGATGTATCTGCCGCTAGGCACCTGTTGCGTTTATGGGGTTACCTATAGTAACGGAGAAGGACTGGATCTGGAGGGGGAACTGAACAAGATAACAGAAGACGGCACAAACGGCAACGAGCATATCTACAACTTACAGATTAGCAACGACTATGCTCATAAAGACGGAGCCGTAGACATAGCCAAGTTTATCAGCGTAGCCACGGGCTATGCACTCAAGCTGGACCCAGAGACGCAAATTCTCACCAATGACAGAGATATAAAAGTAGAACAGAACATCAATGCCAATATCAACACCAAACAATACTGGCGCATGGTACTGGGCAGACTGGCTGCCAAGATTGACATCCAATGGGATGCCAAGGGAGCCTATGAGAAAGACAAGGATGGAAATCTGAAATATACCAACGTGAAAGTAAGCCAGTTTACTTATCACGGAGAACCGAAAGGAACAACGAAAGCTGATGCAGGATGCGGAAGACTCTTCCCTACCCTTTACCACCAAGAAGTAACTTCCAGGACTTCGGTAAGCGGCCACACAACCTTTGTGAACACCTCGGAAATCAGCAAGCGTAACGGAAGAGTATATCATTATACCTTCCCAGACGGAGCCATTCCTCCTCGCCTCACCTTCAAGCTTGACACAGAGAAAGAAGGAACGACAGGGAAATACAACGTAACATTTGACATGAGCAATCTGAAAGATGGCTTTATCCCAGCCCGCTGGTACAAGATCAATGTAAAAATATCGGGCACTCAGCTCACAAAGGAAAATATCACGATCAACAATTTCAACATATAAAACTCTTTTCAGCATGAGAATACATCATACGACATACAGAAAAATCATAGCAGCCCTCATCCTCCTGAGCTGTGCCAGCTCCCTGTTCGCACAGGGCAGCAAGACCTATCATGTAACAGCTGAGGCAACTGACGGTGGTGACGGCTCATCATGGACTCAAGCTATCACCCTGGAAAAAGCGCTGAGCCGAGCCAAGGCTGGCGATGAAATCTGGGTGAAAGGCTATGAGGATATTACCGGCCACATCTACAAGGCACCGGAGGGAGGCTTCGTTCTCCCTTCGGGCGTTGCCATGTATGGAGGTTTTGCAGGAGATGAAACCATCAAGAACGATCTCCCTACGGGCAGACACAAATATCAGATGAAGTATCAGACGGCTCTGGTGGGCGACATCGACACCAACGACAAGGCGAGCCAGCAGCTGATTATCTATCCAGAGAACACCACCCGCACCGACAATGCCACCCATGTGCTGACCCTCCAGATGGGCGTAACCCAGGACAACACCAACGACGGCAACAAGCCAACCATTGTTTCCGGTTTCCTTATCGCTGCAGGTAATGCCAGTGGAGTGAACACTTCTGCAAATGGCAGAGGCGGCGGCATCTACGTGGTGAACACCAGCAACGACAACAATGCCGGCAGCCGTTACTTCCGTATTTCGCAATGTAACTTTGCGAACAACTACGGCATGCGCGGCGGTGCCATCTATGTGGATAATTCCTGTACCAACCAGCAGTCAGCCATCAGCTATTGCAGCTTTTTTGATAATGTAGCAGGCAAACGAGGCACCAGCGAGAACGAAGGTGGCGGCATGTGGATAGACGGAACAGCCACCGTCTACAACTGCAACATCAACAACAATACAAACGGCGGTATCCGACTTTCGAGCACATCGAAAATCGTCAACTGCTCTGTAATAGCCAACACTGTATCGGCAGTAGACCTGACCACAGCCGGAGCATCAGGAAGCAATGGCGGCGGAGCGGTATACAACACCGTGCTCTGGCATTCCACGGCACTCAGCAAGCAAGACACCCGTCCTGCCTTCTATTTCTGTGCTTTTCCGGAAGTAAAGGTAACCAATTCCGATACCAATACCGACGATAATGGAAACGTATGGATCAGCAACGAGAACCACGGCACAGAGCCAGCCCCTTGGTTCAAGCAGAGTGCCGTGAACCAGGGTTACGACTTCTCGTTCAGCAGTAATCTGAAGCAATTATACAGCACCGCCTTCACTTTTGAGGAGACCTCTGCCCTTCTGAACAAGGGAAAGCTGGAATACTACAAAAACTTTGCAGGAAACCTGGAAACTACCTCTACCGACATCATGGGCAGGACACGCTACCAGACAAGCACCATCGACATCGGCGCCTACGAGTATGCCCGAATGAAGGCAGGACGCATCAGATACGTGAAGCCAGAGAAAGAGGGAAAGGGCGACGGATCAACATGGAATGATGCCACGGACGATATCCAGTGGGCCATCAACGATTTGGCAGAAAAGGCACCAGGCGAGAAAGGCGAAGTCTGGGTAGCAGCCGGAACCTATGTGGTAAAAGACCGAATTCTTGCCGATGATTCATCAGCCCCGGTATCCCTACTGATGAAGAATGGCATCAGCGTTTATGGTGCCTTTGAGGGAAATGAGAAAAGTCGTTCAGAACGCATAGAGAAAGCCAAGAATTTAAAGCCATGGGGATGGAAAAAGGAATCCATCATCAGAGGTGCGGAATTCACTGGAAGCGGCGACGCTAATTGGAATAACACTGACGAAGCCTGGAACATAAAAACCAGCGGTTCCTACCATGTGGTATGGTTTGCTCCCCTGCCTGGAGGAAATGCCTTTACCGACGAAGTATATCTTGAAGGCTTCACCATTGAGGGAGGTAAATATAACGAAACGAACGCTGCCCAATACGACCCAGACTGTGGTGCGGGCGTTTATATCAATGACCCGTCAGCCCGAATGCGCTACTGCACCGTGAGATTCTGCAACCCTGGCATGAAGAAAACCACAAACACCCAGCCACGTGGCGGCGGCATCTACTGCAAGAACGGACAGACGGAAGGTAACCTGGTATACGACTGCTCGGCTTACCAGGGCGGAGGTATCTATATAGACGAAGCCGGCTTCATCACCCGAAGCATGGTAAGCAACTGCTCTGCCTATCAGGGAGCGGGTGTATATCTGAATGGTGACGCTAGCAACCCGGAGAAAGCCTATTATCAGATTCTTGCCACCTCGGTAATCAGTAACAATACCAGTACCCGAAATGGTGCTGTGTATCTGGATGGTCACGGACTGGTGATTAACAACACCATCGTCAACAACTATACCAACAACACCTCGGATCCTGCTGACAAGCTGTCATCCAATACGGGTGGTGTGTATATCAAGGAAAAGGGTCTGCTTGCCAACAATGTCATCTGGAACAACTCGCTGCTCCGGCACAAATCAGGCACCAACAACTCTGCGTCCATGGCACAGATTTATGCAGCCAACCCTTCAGAAAAGACCGTACAGTTCTACAACAACGCCATCTCGGATGTAAATGCAGCCAAATGGACCAGCACCTATCAGAGCGGAACCATCTCCATCAACACGTATTACTCTGGCAAGGGATTCGTGATGGGCAAGGAAGCACCTTACAACACGGTGGAAGCCTTCAACGAGAAACGTGGCGTTCTTACAGATATGAAGACGGTGAACTATTACTGGGAAACCGTGAAAGGTACCCGTCTGCGCAACGTGGGCATCAGCTATGCCCTCCTGCCATCTTCCTACCTGTATCAGCCAAAAATAGACCTGAGCGGAAAGGCTATCAGTTCGGTTCCGTCAGCAGGAGCCTATATGACTGACAACCAAGACCTTGTATTCGAAAAGAATGATACCCAAAAACGCCTGCGCATCTACTTTGACCGTTCACGAGAACTGGTGGACGGAACGGGAGAGTCGTGGGAAAAGAGCTATACCTCATCATCCGTAGATGAAGTATTGGGTTATCTTGCCGACATCAAGGATGGAGAACAGGTTAAGGTAGTTACCAAGGGCAATACTACACCAAAGGATTTCACTATTGAGAAGAACAGCGGTTGGGAGTTTGAAATCTGCAGCCGTGAGGGTATCTTCGAACCGAAGATTGCCTACACGTTCGAGGAAACAGACGCCAGGTCATGCACCTTTAACATTCAACCTTGCGTACTCCCAATTACCGTGTATGGCGGTTATCCGGAATATTCAGAGAATCCGAATCCGAAAGATGAAGACCGTGACCCTATCAAATACCGCACCGAACTGAACGGAAACCTAAATGGTTCTGAACTCAACAAGGGCCTCTACCATCTGGTCCGCATCGAAGCGGGTGCCAACATCACCATCGACGGCTATGCCTTTACCCATGCATACGCTGCCGGTACTGCCTATATGCCTTATGGTGGCGGCGTGCTGATAGGCAGCATGGACCAGAGCAGCCAAGCAACTACCGTAAAGCTGAAGAATTGCATCTTTGAGAACAACACGGCGACAGATGGCGGTGCTATCGCTACCATGCCAGATGCCGTGAATGTGAAATTGGAACTGGAAAACTGCGTCATCAATAACAATACGAGCAAGGATCCGCATAATCCAAGTCCTTCGGTGCTGCCTTCCATCATCTATCTGAACAAGGCTCAAGGCAGCAACAACAAACTCACACTCAACCATGTAAGCATCATCAACAATGAGGGAGTAGCACCAGATTACGACCTTGTGAAGGCTACCTCGTATGCTGTAGGAAACAAACTGAACATCAACGGCACATGGAATGATTCGGAATGCAAGAACAGCATGGATATCAACACTCTGGGAAAAGACGGAGCCCTAAACTTCAGCAACCCAACCAATGAAGTGGGTGCCAAGATGAGCGGCAACGTTTATTACGGAGGCTATTCATCCTTCCGCCCGCTGACCAGTTCTGCAGAGGCTGGTGCAATCATCAACAGCGCCCAAGAAAACAATGCAACTACAACAGCCAAGGACATCACCGGCGAAGACCGCAACCTAGGTGGTGTTCCTGACCTGGGTGCATACGAAGCTCTCCTGCCAAAAGCAGGAAAGATTATCTACGTGCGTTCGTACAACCAGGACTATGAAAGCAACAGCGATGCCAACAAAGACGACAAGGACGGTAACCCAGACTTCGATCTTCTGAATGAATCAAATACCGAATATGATGGAAGCAGCTGGGACAAGGCTATCATCGGTAATGCCATGTGTGACAACACAAAGGATAGAACGGGCAATAATTTCTATGTAACGCAGAGTGACAATACGCTGCTTAGCACCACTATTGACAATACGGATTATAGTCAAGCTAAAGGCAAGTATCGTTCTGAAACAGATTCTTACGGCGATTTCTGGACAAACTCAGGTAATCTGAACAATCAGTATCTCTCAGGCTGGGGAACCTACAACAAGATTACCAACAACAGAGAGGAGCAATACATCAGCGGTCTGCAATATGCTGTGGAAAGAGCGGCAGAGTTGAATAAGGATATCACAGACAAGAAAGACCGGGTAGTAGTTTGGGTAGGTGCAGGCATCTATACAGACTACAAAGGCTTTGTTGTCAGAGACAAGGTGGAGGTAATAGGCGGTTTCCCATACGAAGGCTATCCTGGAGAAGACGACCGTCATCCGCTGCTGTCACAATACGTGCCGGCACGTAAGGAATACGAAAATCTGGAAAAGACCAAGTATGAAACCATTCTACAGATCAGAAAGGAATCGCCTGTATACTTCAAAAACGGAGATAAGGAAATGTGGTATCAGGAGAAAAATCCTACTGATGGTTCTAATTATGACTTTACAAAAACGTTGATAAACAGCGGGAAAACAGAGCGCCATTATGTTCTCTATCAGCCAGACGTCTGTCTTCCTACCTGGTCACCATCGGGTGACGGAAACTCCTCACGTACAGATGGTAATGCCGTACGCTATAAAGGAAACTTGATAGACAACATCAACTACAAGGATTACGAGTATGCCAAATGGGATGGCTTCTCTGTACGTCACGGTTACATCATCAACTATCCTGGTGCCAACCGTGACGGAGGAGCAGGTGTGCGTGTATTCCGAGGAGTAGAACTGGAAAACCTCATCATCGTCAACAACTTCAACCATGGCGGTCGCGTGCGTGGTGGCGGTTTGTATATGGACGGAGAGAACAGTAAGATTTCGAACAGTTATCTGCTGAGAAACCTGAGTTATGCCAATAGCAGTGAAAGTTATGGAGGCGGCGCCTATATGATTCAAGGCACCGGCTACAACCTTGTCGTGGCAAACAACCGCTGTTATAACGGAACCTGCCGTGGCGGTGGTATTTTCCTGGAGAGTGCCAAGTTCTACAACAATACCATAGCCTACAATATGGCGACAAACGGAACCGGCATCTATCACTGGCAGGACAGCAATACTGGAGTTAACTCACAGCTCTCACTCTACAACTGTATCATCTATGATAATTACAACAACGGCAAAAGCATCACAGATCAGGTAAACTCTGCCGCATCGGGCAAGATGAATCCATCCCACAACTGCTACATGAACAGTAATGATCTGAGCAGCAAATTCCAGGAAAGCGATGGTAACTTCACAGGAGATAAGGCTCAGGCTTTCCCATTTGAGGACAAGAGCTACGAAAGTGGAAACAATTTCCGCTTCCGCAATGCCCGCCTGAAGAACAACTTCCGTCTGTACGAGGCGGGTGGTTTGACGGGCAACAAGTGTCTGAATGGTGGAACCACAAATGTAGGAAATGGAATCATCCTTCCGGAAACCGACATGGACTATACCAACCGAATCAAGGACTGCGCCATTGATATCGGTGCCTATGAGGCAGACAATACTGCCAACATTGCACCACAGGAAAAGACAAACAGCGCAAATATTGTGGATTACATTTATTATGTAACCCAGAACGGATGGAGAAACCGAAGCGGAGACAGTCCGGAAAATGCTGCCTGTGCAGACAAGTTGCAAAGTGTGCTGACAGCTGCGGGCGAGAAATTTAAAACAGCGAACCAAGGCATCACAGATAATAGCAAAAAACATCAGGTGTATGTAAAAGTAGCAGGCTATCAGGGTGATGAAACAGGAAATCGATTTGTTTATCATGCCAACACGCTGGCAGACCCTAGCGATCCGCAGAGCTACACCTTCCTGATTCCTAACGGAGTATGCCTGATGGGTGGCTACTATGAGGGTGACCAGGAAGGAGGAAAGCTGAAAGACGGAACAGCCAATTGGGATAATGACAAGCGCGACTGTATCAGCTTATACCAGACGGTATTAAGTGCGAAGACCGAAGTAAAAGAAGGTTCTGCCGTTAACCAGGAGGTGAACGGCTACCACACTGTGTGCTTCGGCAAATGGCCTACAGGCGACTATGACGGCTACAATACCACTGCCCTGACAGACAATACCATCATAGATGGCTGTCGCCTGATTGACGGTAATGCTAGCGACAAATCGGGCTTCAAGAGTATGGGTGGTGCAGCCATTGTACCAAGAATGGCACATGTCCGCAACTGTGAGATTTCAGACTGTCAGGCAACCCAAGGCGGTGCTCTCATGCTGCTGAAGGGTAGCATCGTAAGCGGTAGTGTCATCGTAAGAAACAAGGCACAGAAAGGTGGTGCCATCTATGCACTCCGTTCCAACGACAAGAATGAAGACATCAAGAACTACCATGCCTACGTCATCTCATGCACCATCGCCAGAAACGAGGCAACCATCGGTGGCGGAATCTACCAGGAAGAGAACTCCCTGATTGGCGGTAACTCCGTGATATGGGGAAATACGGCACAGACCGACAACAACATCAGCGGTGATGTGAACTATAAGGCATTCGACTATCTGCAGGGAATGGGAGAATATACGGAGAAATTCTATCCATACAACTATTGTTTCGTAGAGAAGATGGCGTTGCCAGCCAACAAAATGAATACGGAGATGACCAGCGACCTGGACAGTTACTTCAACGACAACAAAATCTTCAAGCCTCGTGCCTATTCACCATTGATTGGCAACGGAGTTGAGAAAGAATACGTCAATGCATGGAAGAATTATGGTATCAGCAGCTACGACATTACCGGTAAGGAAAGAAACATGACCAAGCAACAGACAGCAGGTGCATACACATCTGATCTGCCTGCGTTTGACGAGAACAAGCTTCTGAAGCGCCTGTTCGTTTCTCAGACAGGTGGTGAGATTGTAACTGAAGAAGAGAAGGCAAAGTATTATGGCCGCTCCTTCCTTACTCCTTTCAACAGTCTCGAAGCAGCCCTCGATTACATCAATGAGGCACGAGAAAAGAAAGTAGCTACCGAGGCTACCCACTTCGAAATTCTGATGACAGGCGGAACCTATAAGCCGAGCAAGATGCGACAGAACAAAGATCTTTCGCCAGAACAGAACACGATAGACCGTCGCTTGCAGAGCTTCACCATCCCTGTAAACGTAGATATCTTCGGCAGTTTCTCAGAAAATGACCTGTATTCTTCAACTCCTGTTAATCCTACTACAGGAAATAAAATAACTGGAGATGAGTTTACCAGCTTTGGAGACAAGACTTTGGTTCCTGATGGAGACATCAAAGATATTCTGACAAAGCGCAACGCCAACGACATGACCGACAACAACAAGAACGGTCTGATAGAGCCATGGGAGTTTTCAAATCCTACGATTCTTTCCGGTGACATCAAGGCATCGGAAAAGGAGCGTAATGTATACCATGTGGTCTACAGTAATGCTGGAGCCACTGGTTCTTCGGCTTCATTGAACAACGAAGTGGTATTAGACGGTATTACCATCATGAATGGTGAGACCACGACAAAACTGAAGACAGAAGAAGAAGGAACTAACGAAGTTGCCGAGATTGGTCGTGGAGGCGGTATCTACACCAACCGAGTGAACTATACATTGAACCGTTGCCGACTGATCAAGAATTCCGGTCTGCATGGCGGAGCTGTCTATGTCAACAATGCGAGTCTGGACATCATCGGCAGTACAATCAGCGGCAACAGTAACGTATCAGAAAAGGCTAGTCTGGATGAAGTTACCGAACCAGGCAAGGGTGGAGCCATCTATCTCTATCTCACGGAATCAAAGAATGGAAACCTGCATATCGTCAACTCACTCTTAGCCAACAACGATGTGACCTATGGCAAATATACGGGCACAAAAAGTTCGCAAGGTGGTGCCATCTATATCCGCAGGGCTAATGATGCCAGCACCATGACTGCAGACTATCAAGATGCCTACATCGTGAACAGCCTCATCGTGAACAACAAGGCAATGCAAGACGGAGCCATCCATGTGGAGAACGAGGTGACAAGCGGTACGATTACACCTATATTATATAATACCGCCATTTGGGGTAATGAATCTACAGATAATAGTGTGCTTCTCAGGAGAGAGCACATGCGCAACTGCTCCTGGGATGAATTACCTGCTTCTACAGTTTCTCCAGCAACGGATGGCAATATCAAGTTGAACAAGGAGAATATTGCATCGGCTGGACCACGTTTCACAGAGCCTACAACCACAAAGGGTTACGAAGGCTATAAACCGGATGCCAAATGGAATCCTCAGGCTATCTCTGTGCTTACAGATGCAGGTGACGGAAAGAAGGATGCAAACGATGCAAACGAGACTGGTAAATATCAGAAATGGTGGACTATGCACAATAATCGCCTTAAGGAATATGGTTATCCATCTGAGTACATCCGTCTTGTCAGCGGTACATACAACAGATACGTAGGTCCGAAAGACGAGAAAGGTGATGTAGCAGAAAAGCCTATCGATATCGGTATGTATGAATTCCAGTATGTATTCAAGTTTACAGACCTTGAAAAGGTTTATATCGGAACGGAAGAGAAAGGAAATGGCGATGGTAGCAGTTGGGATAACCAAAGCACCGACCTCCGTGGTGCCATCATTGCCATGGCTAACCCTTCAAGTAGCACCACACCAGGTTCTACAACCAACAGCAAGAGAAAGGTGTTTGTACGTGGAGGTACCTATTATTCGCCAACCTACTCTGGCGGCGATGCCTTTTCTCTCATTGTAAACAAAGCCGACAAGGCTGAGTTTATAGAATCGATAGAACTTGTGGGTGGTTGTACTGGCTCGAAAAATACAGACGATACAGAGGTGCAAGACTTCAGCAAGCCTTCGGTACTCATTGAGAACCCTGCCAAGGCGGGCGAAACCAAGAACCTGCTCAATATCGTAACGAATGGTAAGCCGGTAACGATTTCCGGTTTCACATTCCAAAACCAGAGTGGCGTGGGAGTAAATGCGATGGTTAATGAGGTTCAAGCCGGAACGGGAAAAGGAATGAAGCTCCATCATTGTGCCTTTAGAAAGAATAACGGAACAGCCTTCTACATAACAAACCCTAATTCATTAGGTGTAAGAATGTGGAGTGTACTGTTTGCCGATGGTACTAAAGACGCATTGTATACAACTAACTCAGATGGTATGCATATCGCAAATGCAACCTTTGTAAACAATGGTAGAATAGCTGTAAAAGGAATGAATAGTGTCTATAATTCTGTCGCTTGGGGAAACACTGTTCAAAATATGGAAACAGATGGGGAATATCATAATGTATTGATAGATAACAATATATCAAACACAGATATCATGAAGGGTCCTAACTTTGTTGATCCAGAAAATGGAGACTACAGAATTCGCCCAAGTTTATTGTTACTAAACAATGGCGATGTAAAAAAATATAAA
>JAJXAL010000095.1:0-15861 GCA_021628325.1 Segatella copri
AAAAAGGTTGCGCTTAAGCTTTAGCACTATGTGCACCAAAATTTGCGAAGAGCCTTAAATCTTTATACTGCATAAACCATGAGAATAACTGAGGAAGAAATTCGGTGATTTACCGCTGACTTTCTTGCTGATGGTGGAGAGGTACTTCGGTGTGATACTGAACTATCAAGAGCAGCGTGGCTGTAAGATAAATATAAAAAGAATATAAAAGGAAAAAGCGTGCAAGCCACATCATAGTCGCCTGCACGCTTTTTTTGTCATCTAAATTTCTGATGATTTCCAATCGAACACGATGGTGTTGTCTTCTTTGATATTGAAGCTCATACCTACCTTGATAATTTCCTTGCCGCTCATGGCAAAGGCATCGGCATAATGCTTGCTTTCTATCTGCTCAAGAGCCTCCTGGGCAGTCTTTCCAAACTTCAGCTCCATTACATAGATAGTATCGTCCGTCTCCATGGTTATATCAATTCTCCCCTTTGACGTATGTTGCTCCACTATAATCCTGAAATTCGTGAGCAAGGCAAAGATGATATACATCGTTTGCTGGTAATGACCTTCGTAATGGGTGTTGTTGCAATAAGGTACCGTCTCCCAAAACGATTTCAGTAATTGTAATGCTTCGTCTATCTTGCCCTGTTTAATAAGCACCGACATCTTGGCGATGGTGGTATTGCACATTGCAGTCTTTGAGGTCAGATAATGAGGCAACAAACTTCTGTACAATCCAACTCTTATTTCCTTGTTAGGAATGGCTAGGGTATAGAGCTCCGTTTCTTCATCATAATCCTTGATGGTGATGTAGCCACTCTGATAGAGCAGCGGCATGATGGTGGTCATGGTTTCCGTGGCAGCATCAAAGTCATCCTTTCCGGCTTCCATGCTCTCGCCCAGGTTCGCTGGCAGAAAGTTGAAATTGCGCATCATATTGATCAGATAAGTAGGAGTGCCTGATCCAAACCAGTAGGAATCAATTTTCTGCTTGGCAAAGCAGGTTAATAAGCTGAACGGATTATAAACGTCTGGAGAAGGCCATGTAAAATGATAGCCGTCATAATTATCCTTTAACTTAGCTAACGTCTGCTCATACGATAAGTTTAATTTTTCAGCAAGTGCCTCTATGTCATCCCGCATTCCGTTCACCAGTTCATCTTCCGTAATTCCGCAAATGCCGGCATACGGCTCGTCCATACTGATATTGGTGATGTTGTTCAATTCGCTGAAGATGCTGAGCTGAGAGAATTTGGTGATGCCTGTGAGGAATACGAAGCGGAGCAATTTCTCGCATCCTTTTAGCGGACTGTAGAAATTGCGCATGGCGTTGCGAAGTTCTTCCAGTTTTTCATCCTCGTGCACCACATCAAGCAAAGGGGCATCATATTCGTCAATCAGTATTACCACTTGCTTGCCCGTTTCCCTATAGGCAGTCTGGATAAGTGAGATGAGGCGGACGTTGGCATCAACAGCCGGATTCGTAATGCCCCATTTCTGCTCTTGTTCTGCAAGTTGCTGGTCGAAATATCTTTCCAGCTGGGCTATCTCCATGTGTTTGCCCATGCTCATATCGAAATGCAGCACCGGATAGCTTATCCAATCCTTTTCCAGCTTTTCGATGGCGAGTCCTTTGAAAAGCTCCTTCTTTCCTTCAAAATAGCTCTTCATGGTAGTCAGCAACAGCGACTTTCCGAAACGGCGTGGACGGCTCAGGAAGAAATAAGTACCATCAGTATGTGCCATACGATATACATATTCCGTCTTGTCGATGTAGAACTTATCTTCCACTCGGATTCGTTCGAAAGTTTGTAATCCTATCGGATATAGTTTTCTTGCCATAATTGCTCGCCTTTCTTTTAAGTGATATTCTCTTTGTTGGCAAAGATACGAATAAATGGTGAAACCACCAAATTAAAAACATCTTTTCTTCATTTATGCCCCTTATCTCATTTCCTTATACCTTTTATTTCTTTTCTCCCTTCTCTTATTTCTTTTCTCTCCTCCTTTTATTTCTTTTCAGGCTTCCTCTTATCTCCTTTCTTCCTTCTTGCTGTATTAATAATGGGTTAATCTCGGGAAAAGTCTTGGTTGATTATAGGATAAAATGTTCTTTAACCCTATTGAAATCTCCGTTCATAAACGTTGAACCGCGGTTCAGCGTCTTTGAACGGCGGTTCAACGTCTTTGAACGGACATTCAATGTCTATGAACGGAGATTTTATCTAAGTATAAATGTTTCTTTTCTTAGTTGAAAGAACTGTTTTAGTAGGTTAAAATAGGCTAGGATACCCTATGAGTGCAAAGGTACAAAATCAAATCGAATACACAACTTCTAGAACATAAAATATTGGATATTAATAACTTATATAATAATCGTCCAGACTTAACGGGACACTAGTGCAGATTTGAGTGAAGTTTAGAATCAAGAAATCCACAGCTGGCTTGAGTGCCTGCTGTGGATTCTCTGGTTTTATCCTGAACTATATTAAAGTGTAAGATTCTAACTCCTTACGGAACGTATATCAGGCGGATTGGCATCGCCTTGTAACGGCCAGTGTTCGAGCCATCATATCCCTGAGCGAAACGGGTATTTGTGATAGTCTTTATCTTATTATAGATATCCAGATAAAGATACCAGAAGCCATATTCTTTACTGTTTTCACTGAAGCCCTGATAGCCCGACAACAAAGACTGGCTCCACAGATTTGCGTGATATTCATCCTTGAAGCTGTTGCTCTCGTAATATCCGCTGATTGGGATATAGATGTAATCCTTCTGCGAAGACACTGTCGGGATGCGAAGACAATTATATAGTTCACCCGTAGATGTACTCAACGGCTTTACTTCGATTTTATTTGCAATTGCCTCTAGCTCGTTGCCCTTTGGTACTCTAAAATTGCCGATTACATACTTGTTGATATAGTCGTTACTGCTTCTACCATTTGATATCTTGAAATATCCACCTATAGAACCTTTATCATTGGCAATATTGGCAGAACCTGGCGAATAGAAATCGCTGTTGGATGCGCCTAGATTACGGTCTAACATGTAGTATGTCTTTTTATACGTAGTAGTTTTACCATCAACTGATGGTTCATCTACCAGAATCTTCACTACTCCGTAGTAGTACCAACCTTTTTTTGTTTCACCCAACTGTTCGTCTCCCAGATTTTTAATTTCTCCAAATACACCAGCATGATAGATCGGGTATTTGATGGTAAACGGATGATCAGCATCTTCAGTATTCTTGATGACAAAACCTTCTTCGTCTATCCACAAATCGAATTTATTGGTGCTGTTGTTCAATGTAACTTTATAATAGTTATTGCCTTCGTAAACTTCATCCGAATAACTGATTTTGTCAGATTTGTTCACGAATTGGTCACCATCTTTCTTTGGTATCAAATAAGAGATAGTATTATCTCCTACGCTGAAGTGCAAACCCTGGTTTCTGGTCTCTTCCTGATTATTGACCTTATTCTCGCTAGGTTTAACACCATGCATTTCTGAATCAAGCCAAGCAAAGTAAGCGAAAGGAGTATCACTATCTTTTAACTTAATGAGTACCTGTCGATCATCAGCACGTTTAAAGTCGTAACCTTCCTGATGAATCTTGATGGTTCTTTTCAAGTCACCGGAAGTGATGGTAATCGTACCTTCCCGAGGCTTCTCCGATTTGTTGTTTGCAACCAAAGTGAGGTTGAGAACAAACTTAGTGCCTTCTTCAGGACTTGTTGTGGTTGACTTGCTACCTTGTGACCAGCCAGTTATCCACGGTTGCGCATCATCGCTGCTAATTTCAACCTTATAGAGTTTGCCATCTTTTGCATCATCTTCTTTAAGGTTTGTAACCAAAGTGATAGGAGCAGTTGTACTTGAAGCATCAACCGTCTGTGTACCACAAACACCCAGTTCGTAGTCTTTGCAGGCTATCATATCAAAAATCTCTGGGTTGTCATCTACTACGGTTACCTTCAGACGATTTTCTGGCTCAGCCTTTAATGCTTCTGCTTCAGTCGCATAGCCCGCATCGTTTACAGATTTAACCTTCACGATATAGTTGTGGTTACGTACCAATGCATATTGTGCAGTTTTGCCATCATCTTTTTTATAATAGAGGGCTACTTTATAGAAGCCTTCTGTACCCTTATATTTAGCCTTGATAATGATGTCAGCTTTGCCTGCAGAAGTTTCATTTACTGCAACTACAGCAGAACCTCCAGCAATAGGTTTGGTGTCATCCATCAAATCTGTAGTTTCTGCCAAGTTTTCATTGGTAGATTCTTCGTATTTAGCTGGCGCAATAGAGCCTTTGCTAGCAGAATGCCATACATGAAGGTCTGTGATTTCGAAATCACTTACGGCTGCATCTACCGTGCATGTAATCTTTGCACATTGACGGGTAAGTGAAATTTTGCTGTCGTTCATCAGGTCGCTAAGTTTAGCTTTGACCCAACAGATTGGCTTTGATAAATTAGGAGTGATATCTACCATCGCGTCAAGCTTTTCAGCCTGTTCTTTTGTCAAGTCAGGAACGTTGGCAACCAAATGTACCGTTTCTGTACCTTTAGGAAGGTTCGTTTTGATTTTCTTGTAACCATCTGCATCAGCAGTTGCAGCAGCATAAGCTCCTGTACAATCCTTCATATCAAGATATTTGTCTGAAGTGTCATAACATACAAGCCACAGAGAAATAATGCTCTCTGTAGTTTCGCCTCCAGCCCGGGTTGAGATTTCCTGAGGAGTGAAATTAGGTAATTGTATGCTCAGCGTAACTCCCTCGGTAGGGAGTTCGTCCCCACCGAGAGTAATTGCCTCTAAAGAGTCCTTACATGATGCAAGGCTTAAGAGCAATCCTATCCATATCATTAAAGTCTTTATTCTTGTCATCATTATATTTTCTATCTTTACTATTTAGAAACTCCTGACGGTTTGCCTTCATGCCAGCTACCATCGTAATAACCGAATATCTGGTATTGTTTGGTAGCTGCATTGTAGGTGCATGGGTAGCTGTCACCACCGAAGAGCATCTGATCATTGTTTCCACTAATGCTAACCATTATTGCTTTTTCGTATTCGCCCTTAGGTGCTTTGAAACTGAGAATTGTACGTTTCCAACCATTTCCAACATCTTCGCTTTTTTGCTTGAACTTATCAGAGTTACATTCCAAAGTATACGATTCGAATTTATTATTCTTCTTTCCAAAATCGATTTTCCATTTAGTAATATCACTTTTAGTATATATCACATAGTCAACATTTATAATAGTCGGCTTGTCATCATATACTCGATAATATGGAATGCAGGTAGGGTCATAGAGATACCAGCCTTCACGATCTTCGTAGTTGAACAAAGGAATACCTGGGTCCATGGTATGAGGAAAACGGTGTGGAGTACAACCAGTCTTATCATTGCCATGATTCTCGCCAGTACCAAATATAACTAGCGTTTGACCTGGTTTAATTTGCTTTTTTGTACCTGCCGCTTTATTTTCAGCATACTTGCTATATGCATTAAATTCCATATCTTTATAATACCATCCAGCATTATTTACGTCACCTGTCATTTGGTCACCAGGGAATTTTTCTGAAAATATCCATACATATGCGTCATCTTTAACGGTAGTACTATGCTCATCATTCTCACCAAGCTGTGTATACATATACATTTTATGTCTACCATTTTGAATACGTTTATTATCTTCACTATTTTCGTTTTTACTTACATCTTTATCAGTCCAACCATCATACCAATTGAAATTATAGGTATCATTATAACTGCCGTCTTCTCCAGTATATTCTGTTTTTTGTTCAGCAAAAACGACATCTAGATTAGCGGTCCCGTCTTCATTACCATCCCAGTTACATATATTATTGATAGCTCGCATGTAGATACGATAAGGACCGAACTTTGGTTTTACTGTAACTGTAACTTCTTGCGAAGCAACCTCGTCACCAGAAATGTTCTTTAGCGGAAAAAGTGTGAAGTTATAAACGGTAGTCGTCTTAGGATCTTTGGTTTCCTTTACCTTCATCACGTACTTTCCATATACCTTTATTCCTTCCTCTTCTACCGGTTCGTTGGTATAGTTTATCTCCAGGCGTGAAGGGGCATCACCACCAACATTTACTGTAGAACCAGAAGAAACTTCAGTTTGCGTACCATTGATGTTCTGATATGCTTTCAATCCACCCAGGTTGGTTTCTACCACAAAGTGTTTCTCTAAAACCTGCTTTCCGTCAGGATCTATATCCCAATAGATAACTACGTTCTTTGGGCTCACCTTAAAATAAGGAGTAACATCATAGTGTACATTAATATACTTCTTGATGTTGTTTGCCTGTAAGTAAACTCTAGCGGTTCCTTCTCTCTTTCCTGCAGAGTTCTTTGGAAACTTATCTATTGGTATATCTGGGTTGATACCAAAGATAATATTGTTGCCATCTCTTTTTGTTACAACGATAATATCTTGATTTGTTTCACCAACAGTCTTGGTGTCAATGCAGCCAAAGTCTACAAAAGTTTCGCTTGATTTATAAGAGATGGTATCACTCTTTGTAGAAGAGACTTCAGCCTTGGTCTTGTTAACCCATAAATTAGTATGGTAGAAATCGGCATTGATTTCTACTGGTGACCAGTCGCTCACCTTTACATTACAGTCAAGATCCATATCGCCATAGCTCTTCAGCTTACCTGTAATTTCATAATAGGTTCCACGAGGGAATGTAGGCGCAGCATCTGATGCGTTCTGCTTATGTCCCAGCTTAATGGTATATTGATTCTTGTTGCTGTTGTTAACTTTACCGGAAATCTTCAATACAGACTGTTCATCTGCCTTTGAGATATAACGCTCTGGCAGATAGTAAGTACCTTGAAAAAGCCATTGCTTAAAGTTCGTAGGGGCATCTTTACCCTTGTTGGTTCTATCTGTAATAGATACCACATCCTTATTGTTTTCGTTAGCATTGTTTTCATCGATGGTATATTCTCCATTCTGATAATAACGCCCTGTGCTAGCTTCGCCAGTAGATAAACTAGGGTAAATGGTGTTCTCAATACCTGTAGCATATACTGAAGTAACATCTGACTCTTTCTGGGTAAACTTACCATCCCATAATAAATGGGTAGAAGGAGTAAGCTTCTGTGCAACAATATCTGTTATGCTATAGCTCTTGTCATAAAGATTATCGCTCGCAGTTGGGTCCATAATGAGGTTGAGCTTAACCTTTACGCATGTAAATTTCAGGTTAGCTGCCACCTCGGTATATTTATCACCCGCTGCATTAATCACGGTTTCAGCGAGATTGCCTGCGTCATCCTTTGGCTCATAAATCATCGGGATGTTTGTAGAAACAGGCATTCCCGGTACTGCTTCAAAGCCATAACCCAGTACTATATCTTTGAGATTTTCTTCAGTTTTGATAGTTTGACCACTCAACACCTTGTTCATGTTGGCAACCACATAGATATGGTAAGTGCCCGGCTCGATATTGAGCTGATAGTTAGCTACATTCGGCTCTACCATCATCGTAGCCAGTGGGGCAGGGAGCGTCTCTACCAGGAGCTTGCCATCATTTCCATTTCCTGTAGGGACAGGGAAAGCATAGAGGGTCAGGTCGTTGATCTGGCATTCATCTACCGTAGCATTATAGGTAGGAAGGCCGGAAGCATCGTCGGGATTGGTGCCGCGGGTGCTGAGCACGGTTGGCACGAGTACATGCAAGTTGCTTTCTGACGAAATGGGGGCGCGCTCGCCTCCAAGTTCGTCAGAGCAACTTACTGTAACCAACAATATAAACCAACTAACTAAACTTAAAATGAAATCTCGTATTTTCATTGTTTCTAATTTTTAAAGTCAAATACTCTTATGAGCTAAATGCCCGGAAGGGACTCTGACACCTGAAACGGTTAGAAATCGACACGCTGGATGCGCTTGCTCCAATCCAGGATGGAAATGCTGAGCTGCGCATACTTCCACTGGTTGCCCTGGAGGAAGAAGTCGAGCTTGTAGTCGTACTCACGGTCCAGGAATTCCTGTGCTGAATAATGGCGGGTTTCGAAAGCGCCACGGCCTTGAGCCAGACAGTCAGCAAGATTGATGCGTGCCACCTCTTCGCCTGTAGTCTTGTTCGTGATGGTGAGGATGGCGTTCTTGTCGTTTTCTTCTGCCGGATGCCAGATGAGCCGGGAGAACATGAGGGCGGCATGAGCGGTGCGCTCCTTTACATTGCCCTCGGTATCCTTAAACTCTGTGGTCCAGGTGTAGTATGGGGTATATGTCAACTCCTCGTCGGGGAGGAGAGAGTTGTCGTAATTGATATCGCCGTTGGCATTGGTTATCTGATAACTGAAGTCATCGGCATGGATATTGGCAGGCTCGTCGGTCTGATGCAGGCTGATGGTGAGCTGCTTGGTATCACGAACCAGACCGATGGTATGGCGTGTAACCTGCAGGTCTTTTACTTCAACCAGTTCGTTGCTGAGTCCCTGCCAGAGAGTATCGAGCGGTTGGCTCTGGTTGTTCACCTTGCCCTGTTCACGGTCGAGTCGTGCATGGAGGGCGGTGATGTTGTCACCCTGCTGTGGCAGAGCTATCTGGAATTTGGCACCTGGCTGCGCGAGTGCATCTTCGTATTTCTTTTGGAAGGCGAAGGTTGCGAATCTGTATTTGCCCGGTTCCAGATTGATTCGCATGGCATAGTTTGGGTCCTTGAGCGGCTGTGATGTCGCATCGTTATAGGCATCATGGCGAGCAATGAAGTTGCCCTGCTCGTCGTATACGAATACGCTGAGGCCGCCCACATGATCTTTGAACATGTCGGCACGCTGCACGTTGTAGTCGTACTTGAACTGCAAGTCAACACCCATGTCACAAGGAGGCAGGTCGTCGTGCATCAAGTCGTTGCAGCTTGCTAGCAGGCTGCCGGCCATGATGAAGCCCCATCCCATGCATATATTCTTGATCCAACTGTTAAACTTCTTGTTTGCCATGATGCTTATCTGTTTTATGAAAAAGTAAAGTGTATAAATTGATTCTTATTCTTCCGATATAGCCAGCCGCTCCTTAGCGCTAGAGCGGCTGAGCTATATATAATAATGTGAAATGGATTACAAATCGACATCCTGAGAACGCTTAGCCCAAGAAAGGATCTTCACGCTAACCTTGATGTACTTGTCAATCTCATCATCTGGAGTGTTAGGCTTAACGTCTGGAACGTCAGGATAACCAGGACCGCTAACGCTTTGTACATTCAACTCATACCAGTTGTTACGGAGCATACCATAACGACCTAAGTATTTGAGGTTGTCGCCACCGTAGGCATCACCTGGATTCCAAGGAGTCAGGGCATCACCGAAGTGCTTGATACGAGCGATATAGTAAGACTCTCCCTTCTCGTAGGTAGAAATACCGTAACCCTCTGAGAGACCTAACTTGTTGTTAATAGCCGTTACATCTTCAGGTTGAAGAGTAACAACATCACCTGTTGCTTTTGTTACTGTAATGTTTGATGCTTTGAGCATGCGATTTCCTGCCGCTGTCAAATCATTATCTGAACCTTTCAAGGTGATGGTTGTAGATGCACCTGCAACAGAAGCATCAGCAACTACTTTAGTTACAGCTGCCGCGATATGCTTCTCAAGATCAGCACTATTCCAAAGTGCTACATTCTTACCGATCTTGTAGAAAGTACCATTTGCATCAGGAGTGATGCTCTTAGGGGTATATGTACCCTTGAAGACAACACGGGTGGTCTGTCCCTGTAGCATATTTGCAACGTTGAAAGTATTCTCGAGGCAGTATAGAGGATCTGTAGGCTTTGCTGTCAATTTCTCCTTCTTAATATAGGTGAAGTTTGCTTCTCTAGCATTTTTGCTTTCCGTTGTCTCTGCGGATAAGTTCGTCTCTTTATAGTTAGGGTCTGTACCCCAATATACACGTTTAACTTTTGTTAACCCATCGTTATCTACGAAACGCTGATTAGATGGATTAGATGGAGCGGTTGTTGCTGGTGCATCGTTCTTCCAAATATCAGAGTAGTCTGTGCTCAAACCATCAACATTGTGAATAGGGAATGTCTTCTTGTTGGTAACGTCCAAAGCCCAGTTGCTGATTGTAACCACGTCGCCTTTATATGAACTACTAGCACCTACAGTTTTTTCAGCCTTAGTGTCCTCAGTCAATGTAACCTTAGCAAGACCACGCTCTACGTAGATGTCAGCAGCAGCTTCGCCAGAAGATGCTTGAGCCTCTGTAGAGAAAATCTTGTTCTTGTCGATTGCAACTAAAGTTGTTACGCTCTTATCTGTAGCATTGTACAGAGGAGCATTAGCCATATAGAATCCCTTTTTGGTATCTGTAAAATTGGTATAATTAGCATTATCTGCCTTATTCCAAGCAGAGTACGTGGTGGTTGTTCCATCTGTAGGCAAAGTAACCTTTGCATCTGTATCAGAACCATTGTTCAAAAGTACCAATGCGAAATAATCGCCAGCTTTCTTATCGACTTTAGAAAGCTTTGCTGTAATCTTGGCTTGGGTAGTTACACCAGGTTCATTTGGGTTCTTCCATGGTTGCATTGAACCCAAGTCAACACTCTCTACGAAGGTATATTCGCCTTCCGAAGTTGCTGTAGTTGGCTTCTGGAAAACCAGCAAAGTAGCATTAAATACATCGTACTCGGTAGCATCACCATCCGCGAATGTAGGGTCGCTACCTGCACGTGTTCCGCTTGTTGTAGGCAAGTTGATAGAGAAAGTTGCATAACCAACACCTGCTTCATTAGTACCAGTACCTGGACCTGCGGTTCCCAGGTCCTCATTGCTTGAACAGCTTGCCGTCATAGCTGCGATGACAGCCAAGCCAAAAAAATGTTTAATCTTCATAATTTTTGAAAGTTAAGCTTGTATATAATCGTTATTCTCTAATTTTCTGTTATTCCAGTTCCTTTATCTGCTTGAAGACATCTCTTACACGCTCCGCCTCTTTCGAGTTGCCAGCCTTGGCAAGATGCTTTTCGGCAGAAGTAAGATCACCTTTCTGCAAATCGGTGCAGGCGGCATTGAGATTCGCAGCCTCATCATCAGGGAAGAGACGGACAGCAATGTCGAATACCTCGTTAAACTCTGGCGAACCCGGCTCGTAAGTCTGTGCCACCAGGAACATCTCCTGCAGAGAAAGCTGCTGAGGCTTGGTCTTCAATATCTCCTTTGCCTCTTCGATGCTGAACGGACGAACCGTGTAGGTTACCGTATAGTCGCTATGACGGAGACGAGGATAGATATTATCCAGGATGTAGCGGTAACTTGCCGGATGAAGTTTTCTGATCTTCAGGTCCTTATCGTCGGGAGCCAGCGAAGAGTTAGCTATCTCGAGAATCGCTTCCTTATCAGCCAGATTGCTAGCCTGGATCTTCTTCTTGAATCCTTCCCAGTCTTCCGGTGTAGCCTGATAGGTAAAGAGCTTGCTGTTTAAGGTGTAGAGACTGCACACATAGTTGCGGAGGGCAGCAGCACGCTCGTTGGCAAGGCGCTTGTTGTTGGCATACGAACCATCAGGCGAAGCAAAACCGTGGATATCAATATCGGTGATTTCAACGTTCTTATCGTTCTTCACCAGGTCGATGGTAGAAGTAATCTTCTTCAGCTCAGTAGCATTCTCACGGAAGTTGGCAAGAATATTACTCTTGTTGACCACAAAGCTGAGATAAGCTTCACCCTTTTCGGCTCTCACCTTCTTGGCTTCCGCCTTCGGCTGCACGAAGAAATCCTTTGTAATCTTCGGTGTACGGTCGATATCTGCAATCGGCGTATTGTCCTGTTCTATCAGGTTGCCGCATCCGCAGAGATCTTCTTTCACCGAGAGTTTGAACTTCTTCATCCATTTCTGATAAGGAACAGACTGGGCGAAGTAAACCTGCTGACTGGTCTTGTTCTTGCGGGTAAGAACCTGTGCCTGCGGATTCTTCTTGCTGTCGGCAAGTCGGCGGTATCTTACAGCCTGGTTTCTACCCTGGATGATGATAGGGTTGAGAGCGATAGAATCAGCTCCCACCATTACCGGTGTGAAAACAATCTGCTGCTCTGATTTCATCTTCAAATCGTTCAGATTCATACGGAAGGCAACATCCATCCGGTTGCCGTTCTTGCGTGCCAAGACGCTGTCTACCTGAATCTTACCCCCTGCCAGCTGTTGAGCCTGAGCAGGCATGATGCCCTGAGAAAAGAGTATGCAGAGGGGCGAAATGACCGCATAAAGCTTCATTTTATCCATATTATGATTTCCCTAATTTTTTTTTGAATTCTGTCTAGTTATTACGTGTTTATATTGTCGGTTTAAAACAACAGTTAAATTAAATTCTTAGAACACGTATATGAGAGATAGTGCGGCTTTTGTAGGGCCCACATAGTTGCGGTGGTCTTTGTCGAGACATTTTTCGCATCGTCCGTAAAGCTTGTAAGGACTGTAAGCATATCCCAAACCGATAGACCCTTCGAAATTGAGGTGCTTATTGAGCAACCACTGATAGCCGTAGGTGAGACCTCCACCAACATACCAGCCTTCATAGTGCCTGCCCTCCAGAGTTTTCGGCAGGATGCCGAAGGGCATGTCAATGTTTTTAATGTTGTATTCACCGCCTAAGGCATGGATACCGAAGAAATGGCCTCCAAACTTCTGGCAGGTGTACCATCTGTATTCTGGCATAACATTCCAGAATCTCATCTTCTTGTCGCCCGAGAACTTCCAGGGGTTCAGGGTTCCGAAGAGTTGGAAGGTTGTTTTCTTGCCCGTGCCGATTTCGATGCCGGCGTTGGCAGATGTAGAAGCCCATCCCAGTAAGTTGGTCTTCAGAGCGACCTCCTGCGCTCGCGTCGTTGCCGTTGAAAGGATTAGCAGCAGCAACATAGCTGATTTAATGAATGTTTGCTTCATCATATCTTTACTTTTATATTTGGTTTCGTTTGTATTAAACTTAGCCTTCGTTCGCCAGTTGGTATCTGTTTTCGGCTGCAAATTTAAGAGGAATTTCTATGGTAAACAAGAAAATATTTCAAAAAGGTTCTATTTATTTGTGCAAACGTTTGCACGCTTATGCAATCTGTTTGCGCGCACACATCATAAAACACATGATTATAAGTGTAATTTGCACAAATATGCGTAAGGGGAATAGTTTAATCATTTTAGTCTTTCACCAAAGGCTGCTGCAATGTGGGCTAAATCTGCTATGGAAAAACAAGGGAGGATGAAAGGATATGGAATGGATTATAGCATGAAAATAGTTAAAGAAATATATAAAAGTCAAGTTTATTGCGTAAAAAACAAGACTTTTATTAACTTTGCACTCGAAAATAGGAGATAAACATGGTTATAGCAAGTCTGATAAAGGAAAAATTGTCATCGACCCCTGCAGGGGTCGTATTGACAACAAGAGATTTTGGGGTGGAGATGCGGTATCAGCCGGCACTTGCCAAAGCTCTCAACCGTCTTGTGCACCAAGGCGAACTGCAAAAGATAGCAAAGGGAAAATACTATATTCCGAAGAAGACCATTTTTGGAAATCTGAAACCTGCAGATTCTGAACTTGTAAAAGACTTTCTGGAGCAAAATGGCAAGATTGTAGGCTACATTACCGGAACTGCCGCATTTGCATCCCTGGGGTTGACTACACAGATAAGCTCATCCATCCTTGTCGGCACAAATAAATATCGGAGACCTATCACAAGGAATGGCGTGAAAATATCTTTCTTGTTACAAGAGAACGCCATAACATCAAGCAATATTCCACTACTTAGAATATTGGATGCTCTGCGCCTTATAAAGGACATTCCTGCCACTTCACCAGATGAATGTGTGACGAATATTTGCAAAGCAATCAATGCTCTTTCAATGGAACAGAAGCAAGAATTGGCAGAACTCTCCTTGGCATACACATCTTATGTAAGAGCTTTGCTTGGAGCCATCTACGAGAACATGGGGCTTGAAACGGAAACCATCAGTAAAACATTGAATGGAGTGACCAGCTACAAGTTGCCAGTCTCCGACAAAGTATTATCAAACAAAAAAAACTGGAACATCATATGAGATTACATGAAAACAGGGATTTGTTCTCTGATGCATTGCAAGCAGCATCGCAACCTGTAGAAGATGGAGGACTCGGCATTAAGAGTATCTTTATAGAGAAAGACTATTGGATTTGTCGATCGTTGTCTTTGATGGCTGCGAACGACAAGGATAACCGTGCCATTTTCAAAGGAGGAACAAGTCTTACAAAAGCATATGGTATCGGTAGTAGATTCTCAGAAGACATAGATATTGCTATCTCTGAGGCATGGACGCTCAGCGGCAACCAATTGAAGATGCTGATCAAGAGAACAGCCAAAAGCATGACGAAAGGTCTGCAGGAAATGGATATGCCTGGTTTTACGAGCAAGGGGTCTCACTATCACAAGGCATACTATTCTTATCCACGAGCCATTGATACATTACAAGTAGGTGCTATCAAAGCAGGACAGTTGCTTGTCGAAATCAATTCATTTGCCAATCCATATCCTTTTCAGAAATGTAAACTGCAAAGTTTCTTGACCGAGTTCTTGCAAAAGACAGGCAACGAGAACTTGATAGAGGAATATGATATGCAACCTTTCGAGGTGAATGTTCTCGACAGGCGTAGGACATTGACAGAAAAATTGGTGTCATTACTTCGGTGTTCCTTGGCCGACAACTACATGTCGGAGTTGACAGCCAAGATACGTCATTTCTATGATTTGCATTTCCTCTTGAATGATGCTGAGACACAGGACTATTTAAAAAGTGACGCTTTCAAATTGGACTTCAGCAACTTGTTTGCACAAGACCAACAAAGATTTGACAAGCCAGAAGGATGGCAAAACAAAGACATTATGGATTCTCCTATCATCAGTGACCTGCATAATGTATGGTCAGTGTTAAGCAACGTCTATGCAAAAGAACTTCCTGACCTTGCCTACAAAGATATACCGACTATTGAGAGTATCGAAAATAGCATGGAGCAGTTGATTTCGTATTTGCCAAAATATTCAATAGCCATGACAAGGAAGGTAAAGCTATAGATACCAGCAAGAGAAACAAGTATGTCCACCAGCTTCATGTCATCAAGGACGCAGAGATTATAGGAAAATACTCCTATGCAAGTTGGGTGTTAAAATGGTAAGAAAGGAGATTATTTATGTCACAAAAGAAGATATTCAGATGCCAGGATTGTGGGTACGAGACCGAAGTATCACTTGCGGTTCTTTTGGAAAGTGTTTGAGATTTCCTGTTACTAAGAAGGAGTCTTTTCGAAAACCTACCTTCAATAGTCTTTACGACCCTTTCGGTTCCCCTTACAGGGGACAGAAACCTTCCTTACCGTTAAGGAAGGCTCCACCTCTCATCTCGGTCTTCTTCAATGGTCTTTACACCCCCTTCGGTTCCCCCGTTAGCGGGGGACAGAAACCTCAGGGAAGAAGAGGGAAACCGCTCCTCCTCGTCGCTCGGAACCGCTACGCTCTAAGGTTGGCGGGGCATCAAAGCCCTCGCCATATTTTGCGGGATGGGACCGCCTTATTATAGCTTGCTGAGGTAGGGAATAGCAGTTTATAGTTTACAGTTAATAGTTTACGATTGATTTCGTGGTTATTTGATGATAAGTTGCAGATTTCTTGTGATTTTCTTGGTGGTTTCGAAGAATATGTGTAATTTTGGTGGCTGAATGTTGAACTAGAATAAATAGGAGGAAGAATATTTGGATAGTTAACAAGAGAAGAGGCTCTACGCCGTTGGAATGCTTCTAAGGTGCTGCCCCTCAAAAAGTAGACACAGAAAGGTGGAAAACTGATGGAAAATGATT
>JAJXAL010000012.1:0-55819 GCA_021628325.1 Segatella copri
AATATATTATAACCACTTGACAAATGTTCTAACATCAGAATACTGCCGTCAAGCAATTTGAAGATTCCGTTCAAACACATCACAGCTATCCGAATCGTTTGCAGATTTCTGCTTCAAACGATAGGTGCCATCAGCATTTAGCGTGAGTGTTGTTTCAACATTTGGTGTTAACACACCGTAATAAGTTCCAATAATAGAATCCAAGCTGGCTCTATTTTATAAAGCATATCATTCGATTTTTATTGAAATATATGCATATCGCCAAGTTTTCTATGATTATTTAAATATAGCGTAATACGCATAAAACCATTGATAGATCAGTATTTTGAGATAATGCTGCAATTCTATGCAATAAAATCAAATGTCTATCGTTCTTTAGATAAAACATAAAATAAAGACGTATGAAAGTATCAACAAAACAAAGTAGCAAGATTGAATGTCTAAAATTTCTTGAACCGTTCATAAAAAAAGAATGGTTCAAGAAACTTGTGTGCTTTGTTAAACGCATGAGAAAGAATAAGATTATGAGGTGGGTAACAAATATTGCTTTTATCTTTATTGTAATGAGGATTGGTCTTTATTACAGTTACATCTCTGCACATACAATCCTTGAATTTCCATTTTGGGTGTGGGGAATCATACCTGCCATAGCTATTTATGTATTGTTGTTCGTTGTTGGAGCTAAGGGAAAAGAAGTTCCATTTGCTATATTTTTCGGGTGCTGTGTCGGTATTTTTATTACAGGATTGCTGATTATGCTGGTTCAATCAACTAACTATTGGTTTGCTAATTCGGAATCCTATCATAGAGAAGCGTATGTTATGGGGAAGAAACATATAACAAACCATGGTTATAGACATTGGTTTTCAAAGTTTAATGTGAGTTTAATATTTTTAGATAATAAAGAATACTTTAGATTGGATGATTCTGATATTTATAAAACATGTGACCAGGGTGATACCGTGAATGTAACTTTGTGTAAAGGTCTTTATGGCATACCTATTGTCAAGGATTTGAAAACTGAAGTTGTCCCTGCGGATTGACAGTCGTAAGGACTATTAGTAAAGATTCTATATCTGTTTTTGACTTTATGTGCCTTTTAATGGCACGAAATTTATTTGTGTATAATCATTATTTGGTGGAAAATATGGTAAAAAAGATAATTTTATTATTGGTGGTCATTTTGCACCTTTGTGGTTGCAATCAAAAAGTCCAATGCACAGAAACCTCTGAGAATGACAGCATAGCGGAATTTTTCAGGAAGTTTTATGTTGGCTGTAATGACTATTATGCTCAAAGAGTTAATGTCGATGATTCTAAAGGCAAAGCCTACTGTCAAGCTTTGCAAGACGATTTTGTATCATTCCTCAAAAACTTCTGCTGTGATGATATTGTTGCTGACGTTAATAGGATGAATTTTGATATATATGGGTGCAATATAGATACCCTTAATGATAGTGTATTTGGTTCTTTGTATGTGGAAAAGATGAAATATGACAAGAATGTTTATATAGTGCATCTGCAAACAGATTCCCTACATATTCAAAGACCATATACACTTACCAAACAGGGTGGAAAAATGAAAATCTCTGCCATTGGCAAACGCAAACTTCCCATGGTATTTTGTAATGACACATTATGGATAAAGGATAGTCCTCAATGTATTGATGAATTTAATAAATGGCATGGAGTTGCTATCTCAACCAATTATGATGTAGTTGATAGCTTAAAGCTCGCTAAAGATTTTAGGGTGGCAATTTTGTCTCCTAATTTTGATAGTTGGAAAGATGCTCCTATACCTCCGATTTGCTCTGATCGTCTCTTGCTTGTTGAGTATAAAAATAAACAGGAGGTTTATGATAATGTGATAGGCAATGGAGAGCCTACTGGAGGGTGGTTACCATATGAAATGCTGGTTAAACCATGGAAAGACAAAACTACGGATTTTGTAGAACGCAGTGACTTCATTCTTTCATATGGTGCTGGTAATGGGTACAAGATTTATTATACAATAGGTATCAAAATGATAGAAGGTAAGGCTTATGTGACGGGCATAAAGTGGGAAGAACATGACTCTGGACTTTTATTTCGCAAACAAATCGTACAAGAGTATGATGGCAAGCAAATGCCTTTATCTTCATATAGTAGGTGTATGCCTTGGGAGTTGTCGCAAGAATAGGAATCATTAATCGATGATATATATAGTAGAAAGAAAAAATTGGCTTTTTCTACTCATTCCATGTAAAACGTTTTATCATATGACATGCATATATATACGACAGTAAATCAATGAATCTATACGACAGTAAGTCATCATATATGCAATTCTCTGCTTACCGATAGGTTGATTCAGATACTCGACTTTGGAGAGGTATCTACCGATAGGCAAGTGCTTTCGAGAGTAACTCGAAAGGTTTTGAGTAACTCAAAACATAACTTGCTATCGTCAGATACCTCGATTTTTCAAATCATCTCAGAGTCTGAAACCACGTTGCCTTTTAGGAGTGCGGAAACGTGGTTGAGGCTCGTCAACAATTTCGAGTTTGAAGACATCTATCAACTTCCGAATGGCAGGATTCTGTTTGATGAGGGCTTGAAGTTTTGCTTCTGCAGGCTTGATTTTGAGCAAATAATCAGCAATGTCCAAGCCTTTAGCTTTATCTTCTTCGCAGGCTTGATGCTCTAAAAAGTCGAAAAGCGTTGCACGGATGCCGAGAACTTGCATCATTGGCAGCTTATCTTGCCAAACTGTTGTCGCTCCCAAATCAGGGAATAAGACCACATCTCTGTTTTTCAGAACAGATAACGACTTCGTGTTAAAGCAACCATTCTTACCACCACTTGCTATCCATAAGAATTGAGGAAGATAGTAGGAGGCTATCAAGGCAGTCTTCTCACTTTCAACCAATGCTATAGGCTTGGTCTTGGCTACATTGATAAGATGCTCACCAAAGAAGCATTGACAGAGATTGAAATCCTTGTGGGGGATAAGCGAGTGTACCCATGAAACATGGTTGTATGGTTCTTTTACTCGCTTACCAGTCTCTGGATTATAGAGCATTACCTTACCTGTTCTCACCTTGCCTTGATTGTCAACTTGCCAAAATACCGTGGCACCAGTCCAGTGTTTGGAAGTTCCGACATGATATTTCTCCATCAAAGAAAGAGTAGCTGTTTCACCGAATTGAGAAGATAGAAACAAGAAAAGGTTGTTTGCCTCATAGCATTTCAGAGAACTTCGCATGATGTTCTCGTCTATATAAGAAGTGGGTAATGGCTTCGGCATTTCTCTCTTCTTATATGAAATAGTCTCATCCTTTGTGAATGTCTCATTCTTTTCGGGATTCTTCTCAAAAAAATCCTTGGGAGTGAAGTGATAACCGCAACTTTGCTCATGGTTGCAACGACCCACGTAGGGAGGAAACTCAATCTTCCCTTCTGTGTCAATGTATCGGGCGAAGCTACGTTTCTTATGACATTCTGGACATGTATGTCGGGTAGCGATGCCTTTGTATGGCTCTAATATGAATCTATGTGTACTCATTTCATTTCTTTTTTTTTATGTGGCGGTTCTGTCGGTTTTGTCGCTTTTGGTATTAAAACCGTCAAAAGCGACAAAACCGACAATACGTCACGAGTTAATCTTTGAATATTCTCCATGCTTCTCTTTGCGAAATAGAACTCCGATGTTATCATTCAGAAATCTTTCCAATGTCCTTGACTTCATGTCGTTCTCTTTGGCGACATCATGAGCTTGCGCCGTGGTGAATGTTGCAGGAAGATGGTTGACGATTGCTTGTTGTTGAGCTGTAAGCATATTCTCGTTGAGGATATTTTGCACTGATATGGCAGAGTTCTTGAAATACTCTGTCAATCGGATGGCTCGCTCTACACTCAGCAGGTCGATGGCTTCCTTATCACATTCTCCACACGTCCATCGTGCCAATTGAATAATCAGACAGAAACGGATGATGTATATCTCCAACTTGCAATAGATGCTGACAATGGTATCATTTGTTTCATTGTCGCATTGCTCTGAGAAATGATGCTGCCATTCATAGAGCCTTGCCTTAGCTTCTTCAGTGAATGATAAGACATGAGGCTCGATTTCCTGTTGCTCATTTATTGGACACTCCATATCAATAAGGTGTTGAATGATGGTTTGCCAATCTCGCTCTATATTATCGGGCAACTCTCGGTCACTCCATCTCGCTTTCTGCTGAAGGTTAGGCATGACGAACAAAATGCGATCGATGAAGCCGTTGCTGGAGCGTTCGCCTTTCGCCAACTCACTAAGTATCTTCTTTTGGATGGTTCCGATTACTGAGATATAGGGGCGTTTAATGAAGATGGAACTCTTGGAACTTCTTCTGTCTGATATGGTTGTCTTGGCGCTAAAGACTGATAGCCAGAACTGTTCCTCTGAACCATTGTTATAGCGGTTGAAGTTCTTGAACCATGCAGATAGCTCGTCTGTCCATAGGCACAAACCCCTCTTGTTCTGCGCATGAATATAGCTCAAGCCTTCTGGTGTGACATCAGAGACCAAGAAACGTTTGCGTACAGGTTCTTGCGGAAATCCATCCTCTCCATTTTCAATGCGTTCCTTGCGAGACATGCACATCTTTTCCTCAAACTTACTGTATTGCTCCTCGAACAACTTGTTTTGCTCATAGTCGTAATCGAGGAATGGCTTCATAGCGAAGCTAAGTGGGTGGCTCTTGTTGGCTCCTGGTCTTCCGATAAGAGCCATGTATAAGATAGGACTTTCAAGCCAACCTTGTTTCATCTGTGCCAAGTGCGTGTTGCCGATACCAACAGACAATGCAGTGAGTATGGCTGCTGATATATAGTCGGTAGGAAAACTGTGGCATTCGTGTACCTCCTTGATGATTCTCTGAATCTTGGCAGGAAAGATGCTTACGGGAAACTGGCTTCCTGATAGGCGAGTACTCATATCAATAGCCTTATCCATGATAATCATTGGATTGATGGAAGTTTCCTTATTGTTATTTAAAGCTGTCATTTTGCATAGAGTTAAAAAATATACATTGACTTGGGTTTGCGCTTCATTCCTCCTTGCATGGCTTTTAGCATTTCAGAATGGTTCTGCTCCTTGGTAGCTTTTCGACCATTCTCAATCCATGCAAGCAGCTCATCCTTATAGAAGTATAGCTTCTTACCTTTTTTATAGGATGGCAGAATGCCTTGGTTTACCAATCGATAAATGGTTGGCTTCGACTTCATAATAATAATAGCAGCCTCATCAATCTCAACCAATATATGGTTATTTGCTGATGATGTAGGTTGAAGTGCTGATACCATTTGCTTCAACTCGATAACTTGTGCTGTTAAATAAGATACCGCTTGTGGTAACTTATCAAAGGTGATACTTTCATTTATCATATCTGTTCAATTTTTATTATTCGGGTACAAAGTAAATGAGTTATGTAATGGGGATAAATATCACAGAGATATAACCTCTGAATAACTGCTCAATGCTTATCTGTAACAATAATGTTTCTTGATTCCGCCTTGAACATCTAAGCTTGGCAGTAATTCAATGATGCAGGTACCTTCCATTCTTAACTTCCTTATAATAGTGGATATTTCCACATCAACCAATGCATCTGCAAAAACTTGTTTTATAAAGGTTGCTGTATCAATGCCTTTCTTCTTGAAAAGGTTTCCTATATTCCAAGCATAATGCATTAAGTCAATAGTACGAATAGCCTTGTCAACAATCAATGAATGATGTCTCATGTGTGTAGAGGCACAACATTGGAAAATAGCGATATTGTCACAAAGTTGGTTCAAATGCTCCTCTTTCATGTAGGCAGCAAAAGTTCTTCTGGTATAATCGATAGCTGAGTTTAACAAGACCTTTTCCTTTTTGGCTTTGTCTTCCAATGCTTCCTGTCTCAACTGTTCATAGCTTGTAATACAAGAAGAGGCTTCATCTGCATAGACGAAAGTTACATCTTCCAGGTTTAGCTCTTCCCCCTCGTCATATGTATTTGTTTCATTGATGACAATAGAAGACAGACGCTTTCTTTCTGTATTGTTTACTGTATTAAAAAAGATATGCTTAAACCATGGGGCAAGCAATCGTACGATACTATCTAATGCATGGAGATAAACAACCATCAGTATGGTGGTTGAGATAACGAACGTCAAGTTGCAGCTAAAGGTGTCTACACCATATTGCATAGCTTCGTTGCGAACAAGTGCACCAATGATAGACATTGCACACAAAACCAATAAATGCTGTGTCAAAAATTCTTTTTTAAACTGTTTCATATTGCGTATTATTAATCATTTGTGGCGCAAAAATAGGAAAAACTGCAGAAACAGACACGTGAGTCACGCGTGACTCACGTAAAACTTTTAGGAGCCTTTAACTAAAAAGCCCGATATTGAACATTTTTTTCAATATCGGGCACCATGAAATGAATGCAATGGTTTTATTTAAGAGAAATCTTATTTGCTGTCTCTCTTTTCTTTGCGTTCACGAGGTCGGCATATATCTGTGTTGTGCTTACATTCTTATGGGTAAGCATCTTCGAAACCGTGTAAATGTCTGTGCCTAAGGCGATTTGGATTGTTGCATACGAGTGCCGGAAGCAATGGAATGAAAATGGCTTGGTGATTCCTGCCTTCTTCAACCATGCTTTAAGGGGATGGTTAATCATGCTGCGCTTCAATCCCTTGAACACGATACCCGTGCTTGGTTCACCACATAGTTCGTATGCCTCGTTGCTGATAGGCAAGGTTGCCTCGGTCTGAGTCTTCTGGGTACGAATACGCAAGCAATAGCCTTGGTCGGGAGCTATCTCGAAGTCTTCCCAACGCAATTTTAAGATGTCGCTGATTCGCAATCCTGTGAGGCAAGCAAAGAGGGAGGCAGACTTCAGTACAGGTATATCGCAAGGAGTAGCTGCCAACTGCTTTACTTCATCGAGGGTAAGAAACTCCTTCTTTACATCTTGTGGCTCAATCTTGTCCAGATAGTCATTGATGTTCTCACGCAGCCACTTGTCACGATAGGCGATTTTTAAGAGACCACGGAAAGTAGAGTAGTAACCTGCTGCAGAGTTGAGAGATACCTTTTGTTTTGTTCGATTCAACTGATTTGCATTCAGAAGATACTCTCTGAACTTTTTGCAAAGTTCCACTGTCACATCCCCAAATGTACAATGACCTTGAACAAATTTGAAGAAATGCTTGTAGACACATGTCCACTTGTCATCTTTCTTATGTGTCATCTTCTCAAAGTATGCCAAAAAATCAGCTTTCTGTCGTGTTTTGTCCAAAAAACCAAATTCTTCATTGATGAGTGATTGGGTTCTGATACAACGGATGGCCTCTGCTTTGTTGAGCATATCTGTATTAAACTCACGTTCCATCTCATTCTTTGGATGAGCATAGATATAGATACCTAAATATTCCCTGCGACTCATTTGCATAGTCTCAGGGTTGCGTACTGGTGGATAGAAATCCAAATAAAGAGAAATACGGTCGTTTTTAATCGCTCTTTTGCGAAGAGAAACTCTTGTACATGTATTTACCATGATGTTTACTTTTTATAATGTGATACTTATGTTTCATATATGATCCCGTATTAAGAGATCTTTGAAATCGATTGCAAAATAATAGAGTTATGTAATGGGGTACAACTTAACCTTTTGATAACCGCTAAATAACCTTAGGCTTGCCGATAGCTTTCTCTAAATCTCGCTTGGAAATCTTGATATACTTGCCAATCTTCACCTTTTCAATAGCGTATTTCTTGATACGCTTATAAATCTGGTCCTGACTTAAACCATACAACTTCATGGCCTCCGGTATTGTATAATAAAGTTGGTCTTCTACGGATTCACCTTTTGCCAATTGTACATGACGCTTGGAATACAGAACATTGTTACCTTCCATTTTTCTTGGAATAGCATTGTGACTAACGAAACTATATACGGCTGTTTTCGTCATACAATATTTCTGTTGAATGTCCATAACAGTCATCCATTCACTGATGGTTGGATCTGGAGACAGGTGTGCAAAATAATCATCCACCTCTTTCTTGTTCCAATATACTCTTCCTTGTATGGATATTCTTGAAATCTTGACTTTCTTGACTATCTCATAGATGGCGGTCTCGTAAGTGTTGTGGACTTCTGCAATTTCCTTGGCAGAGTAATATTCTGGAACAGGTAGCTCTCGGTTTGCATGAACTGCTTCTTTTGAAGCACTTTTTTTTGTGGTGTATGGCAAACTATCAACAAGATAATCTATATCTCGCTTTCTGATTAAAGATAAACGAGAAGTAATCTTGGATGCTCGCAACTTACCACTATACACCATATTATATATGGTCTGTCTGCTTAGTCCCAAAAGTATAGCGACCTCTTGAATAGTGAGGTATTCTTTCACGAGGATTTCAGACATGGATTTCCCGGAAGCTTTTCGGTGGCTCATAGTCTCAGCCATCTTTACTTTCTCCTCACGTCTTGCAGCCTTATAGGCATAACTGTTGCATTGCTTGGAGCAATAACGAGTTGTAGATTTTGATGCATAGAAGCTCTTCCCACAATACTCGCAAATTTTTAGAATTCTTTCTTTGCTTGCTGTCATTTGTACGCTTTTTATACTTTTTTACTTAATTTATTGTAGAAAAAGTCGTCTGTCATTACTCCGTATATTTTCAATAGTCTTATATCATTGTCCATCATTGTCCAAAACTCTCGGCAATCTTGCACTCATTAGCCAAAAATGGAGTCTCAAATTATTACTTTTGAAAAGTGGAGGTACAAGAGCGGTACAAAAAGGTGCTAAAAAAGCCTTACCATTGATTATAACCAATAGTAAGGCTAAAAAGAAAGGTGCTCATTTTGAGCACCTTAACTATCATTTGTTGTCGATATTAATCGTTGTTTATCACGACTTATTTCCCGATGCAAAAGTGCTTGAAGATATTGTTTAGAGTTTCCTGGCTACTGATCTGTCCGCCAGTGATTTCGCCCAATTCTTCCAATACCATTTTCAGGTCTTCTGCGATGATGTCGCCGCTCATGCCCATTTCCATCGACTCCAATACTCGGGAGAGGGAATCATGGGCACGGAGTAGTGCCTCGTAGTGGCGGGCACTCGTTATGATGACGTCGTTCTCGGTAATCTCAGGAATATCAGCGGCTCTTACTAATGCCTGCTCCAGGGATGAAACATTCTCGCCCGTGCGGGCACTGATGAAGAGTGGGGCTTCTGATTCACTGGAATCTGAGCCACAGGAATGGGTGAATTTATCGAACGCAAGTTTATCATTCTCAAGTTTATCCATCTTATTAAATACTACCAGCAGCTTCTTGCCCTGGTTCTTCAGCTTCATCTCCTCGATTTCTGAGGCTGACGGCTGCTCATCCAATAGCCAGATTACTATCTTCGCCTCTTCCATCTTCTGGAAAGTGCGCTCTATTCCGATGTTTTCTACCACATCATCCGTCTTGCGGATTCCGGCTGTGTCAATAAAGCGGAAGGTGATTCCGTCGATGAGGGTGGTGTCTTCGATTACATCTCGGGTGGTTCCGTGAATGTCGCTCACGATTGCCTTCTCCTCGTGGAGCAGACGGTTGAGCAGGGTGCTCTTGCCCACATTCGTCTTGCCTACGATGGCTACGGCTACTCCCTGCTTTAGGGCATTGCCGGTTTCGAAGGAGTGGGCGAGGGTGGTAATCTTGTGATTGATTTCTTCGGCTAGTGCCTGGAGTTCGCTGCGGTCGGCAAACTCCAGTTCTTCGTGGTCGCTGAAGTCGAGCTCCAACTCCAAGAGCGAAGTCATCTTTAATAATTTTTCGCGAAGGAGGGAGAGTTCGTTGCTGAAATGACCCTTCAGTTGGCTGAGCGCCATCTTGTGGGTTGCCTTGTTGGTAGAGGCGATGAGATCAGCTACGGCTTCTGCCTGAGAGAGGTCCATCTTTCCGTTGAGATAGGCACGACGGGTGTATTCGCCCGGTTCTGCCTGGCGACATCCTACCTCTGTAAAGCGATGGAGAACCTGCTGAAGAATGTATCGGCTGCCATGACAGGAAATCTCGGTAGAGTTCTCGCCTGTATAACTGTGGGGTGCACGGAACACGCTTACCAGTACATCATCGATGGTGTTGCCATCCTTATCCTTGATTTCGCCATAATGCAGGGTGTAGGGCTTGGCTTCTTCCAGGGATTTGCCGTTGGCAGACTGGAAGATTTTGTCGGTGAGGGTAATGGCGTCGGAGCCACTGAGTCGGATGATTCCGATAGCACCGCCGGCTGGGGTTGCCAGGGCGCAGATACATTCTTCTTGATTCATTTTTTTATTGTTTAAATTCTATCTAATACAACCTTGATGAGATTGTCGATGGTGCTCTTGTATCCGGTGTTGGCGCTGAGGGCACGGCGGTTGGCGATGACCATGCAGCAGGTTAATGCCTTATGACCGAGGAGAAGGGAAAGACCGGCGAGGGCTGAACTCTCCATCTCGAAGTTGTTGACGCGCAGACCGTTATACTCGAAAGCTTCAATCTTCTGATTAAGTTCCGGGTCGGCAAGTGGGGCACGGAGTTCGCGGCCCTGAGGTCCGTAGAAACCACCACAGGCTATGGTGATTCCGCGTACCATATCATCGCCGGCTATCTGGTTGAGCAGTTCTGGATTGTTGTCTACACAGTATGGGTTGCCAATCTGGTCGTTCCATTTTACCTGGCGCTTGAATTCTGCCTCTGTTTCGAGGTCGCAGATTTCGTTGCGACGGGCATAGAAGTTGATGAGTCCGTCGAAACCGATGCTCTTCTGCGAGGCTACGAAGGTTCCGGCAGGGCAGTTGAGCTGCAGGCCGCCGCAGGTTCCGATGCGCACGAGTGTGAGCGTGGTGTGCTCGGGTTTCTCGGTGCGGGTTTTGAAATCGATGTTCTTCAGCGCATCGAGCTCGTTGACTACGATATCGATATTATCGCATCCTATTCCGGTGCTCTGCACGGTGATTCGCTTGCCTTTATATGTGCCGGTGATGGCGTGGAATTCCCGACTTGAGACTTCGCATTCCTTCTCATCGAAATGGGAGGCTACGAGGGCTACGCGACCTGGGTCGCCAACGAGGATTACTTTATCAGCCACTTGTTCCGGGCGAAGATGAAGGTGGAAGCAGCTTCCGTCTTCATTGATAATCAATTCTGATTCTGCAAAATATTTGCTCATGGTTCTTTTGATTTTAAGTTATACATTATTTATATTGGGGCTTTGCGCCCCTCTGTGTTTAAGATAAGCAAAGATACGAATAAAAAATGAAATGGAATATTTTTTTAATGATTTTAAACAGTAAAAAAGCACGAAGGGCAAATCCCGGAAATGGAACTTGCCCTTCTCTTTCAAATCTCTCTTCATTTATATCTAGTAAAGACTGCCGATGAACGGAGCCTTTTGCCGGATATTCAGATATGGTTAAACCCGGATGAGGGGTTATGAATTCATAGAAAGCAGGAACTCGTCGTTGTTGCGAGTATGCTGCATATTCTTGTGGATGGTGCTCATCGCCTCGATAGCGTTCATATCTGACAGATACTTGCGCAGAATCCACATGCGGTCGAGCGTTGTCTTGTCCTGCAGGAGATCGTCGCGACGGGTAGACGAAGAAATGAGGTTGACAGCAGGGAAGATGCGCTTGTTGCTGAGTGAGCGGTCGAGCTGCAACTCCATGTTACCTGTTCCCTTGAACTCCTCGAAGATGACTTCATCCATCTTACTACCTGTATCGATGAGGGCAGTAGCGATGATGGTGAGCGAACCACCGCCTTCGATGTTACGCGCAGCACCGAAGAAACGCTTAGGCTTCTGGAGGGCGTTTGCATCTACACCACCGGTAAGCACCTTACCAGATGCAGGAGCTGTGGTGTTGTAGGCACGGGCGAGACGGGTGATAGAATCGAGGAAGATGACAACATCGTGTCCGCATTCTACCATTCTCTTAGCCTTCTCGAGCACGATTCCGGCAATCTTGACATGGCGCTCTGCTGGCTCGTCGAAGGTAGAGGCGATAACCTCTGCATTCACGGTGCGTGCCATGTCGGTAACCTCCTCAGGACGCTCGTCGATGAGCAGCATCATGAGATAAGCCTCAGGATGGTTGGCTGCGATGGCGTTGGCAATATCCTTCATGAGGATGGTCTTACCGGTCTTAGGCTGAGCCACGATGAGCGCACGCTGACCCTTACCGATTGGTGAGAAGAGGTCTACGATGCGGGTGCTGAGATTGGTGGTGCGGCGGTCGCCACAGAGATTGAACTTCTCATCAGGGAAGAGTGGGGTGAGGTGCTCGAAAGGAACACGGTCACGAACCTCTGACGGGTCACGGCCATTGATCTTGATGATGCTGGTGAGCGGGAAGTATTTCTCGCCTTCATGAGGCGGACGCACCTTGCACTCGATGACATCGCCAGTCTTCAGACCGAACTTCTTGACGAAGCTGGATGCTACATAAACATCGTCCGGTGAAGAAAGGTAATTGTAATCGCTGCTGCGCAGGAATCCGTAGCCCTCTGAAATCACTTCGAGCACACCGTTGGATTTCACGAGATTGCTGAAATCGTAGGCTGGTGCTTCCTGCTTGTTCTTGGCTGCAGGGGCAGCAGCAGGTGTGTGCTGGTGAGAAGTCTGTGGAGTGGTAGGACGGTCGAAGATGTCGACAGTAGGAATGGCTGCCTGGTCTTCGATAGGAATGTCGACTACCGGGATGAAATCGGTTCCATCGCCCGGATCACCCTTCCAGGTTCCGTCTGCATCGAGTTCTACCTTCATACCTTCAGTATAGTGGATAGGAGCTGACTCCTGTTTCTTATCGGTTGCAGTTTTTTCAGTAGCTTGTTCCTTTGCCTCCTCAGCTGGAGCCGGAGCTGTTGCCGGAGCTGGAGCTGCTGCTGTGTTCTGTGCATTCATCTTAGCCTGGAGCATCGCCTGCAAATCGCCGCTGATGTTAGCGCTCTCAGCGTTTCCGGCAGAGAACTGCTCTTCAGGAACGGCAGCTTGCTCAGGTGCTGCCTGCTCAGGAGCAGTCTGCTGGTTATCGGCTGTTGCCTCTTCCGGCTGTTCAGCCTCAGTAGCAGCCTGCTGGTTAGCCGTCTCCTGTGCATCTTTCGCCATCTGCGCTTCTAGCTCGGCTTTTACCGCCTGATGCTTTCTGATGGCAGCTGCTCTGGCTTCTGCAATGGCTTCGAGTTCAGCCTTGCTTCTTCTGCCGCGGTGTTTCGGGAAGTTGGCAAGTACCTGAGCCTCGATGTCTTCGCCTGATTGGTTTAGAGTCTGCTTCTGGGCAGATGATTGTAAACTCTGCTCTGCCGGGCTGAACCGGATTTCTTCCTCAACCGCTGGGGCTGGGGCAGTTTCGCTCATAGCCTGAGGAGCAGTCTCGCCGCCGTTAGGACCCAATACCTGGTTCTTCTGCACGTCGAAATTCTCTCCTTCATTGCCGTGTACGGAATAAACACGGTCTTCTTTCTTGGTTGCAATGCGGGTGCGCTTGCGCTTAGGGGCTGCTTCAGGAGCTGGCTGTTCTGCCTGGGCGTCGAGAATGGCGTAGACGATAGTTCCCTTGTTATCGCTCTTCTTTACCTTGGCTCCAAGTTCCTTGGCAATGTCCTTCAACTGAACGACACTCTTTGCTTGTAATTCTTCTTTGCTATACATATATTATATATTGTATATTAATGATTTTCTTTCTGAAATGTCGCGTTTCTGAATGGAAACACGGTATTGATTGATAAATTCGTGTGCAAAGATAATTAAAAAATTTGTTTCTGCCAAATATTTTGCCTATCTTTGCACAAAAAAAATAAAAATGGCTAGTCAAATACCCTATTTAGACGTTCAAAACCTCACCAAACGCTTTGGTGCACAGGTTCTTTTTGATAATATTTCCTTCTCTATCGCTGAAGGACAGAAAGTGGGACTCGTGGCGAGAAACGGCACGGGAAAGTCTACGCTCATGTCGGTGCTGATGGATAAAGAGGGACACGAGAGCGGAGACATCATCTACCGACGCGACTTGAAGGTGGGCTATCTGGAGCAGTCGCCGCAGTTTGATCCGGAGGAAAGTGTGCTGCAGGCGTGCTTCAATCATGAGGATGATCCGGAGAAGGTGCTGAAGGCGAAACAGATTCTCACTCAGCTGCACATTACCAATCTGGAACAGCCGATGGGACAGCTCAGCGGCGGACAGCAGAAGCGAGTGGCGCTGGCGAATGTGCTGATTACGGAACCCGACTTCCTGATGCTGGACGAGCCGACCAACCACCTGGACCTGGAGATGATAGAATGGCTGGAGGGTTATCTGAACCGCGGCAACAAGACCATCTTCATGGTTACGCACGACCGATTCTTCCTGGACAAGGTGTGCAATACGATTCTGGAACTCGACGACCGCACCATCTACACCTATCGTGGCAATTATGCCTATTATCTGGAGAAGAGGCAGGAGAGAATGGACAATCTGAGAGCCGAAATTCAGCACTCGAAGAATCTCTACCGAAGGGAACTCGACTGGATGCGCCGCCAGCCTCAGGCGCGCGGACACAAGGCGAAATACCGCGAGGATGCTTTCTACGAGCTGGAGAAGGTGGCGAAGCAGCGCATAGAAGACAGGCAGGTAAGGCTGAAGGCTTCTACCGTATATATAGGTTCGAAGATTTTTGAATGCCAGTATGTGAGCAAGGCTTTCGACGACAGGGGACAGAAGAAGGTGATTCTCGACAACTTCTACTACAACTTTGCCCGCTTTGAGAAAATGGGCATTGTGGGTAATAACGGAACGGGAAAATCGACCTTCATCAAGATGCTGCTGGGCGAGGTTCAGCCCGACAGCGGCAAGTTTGACATCGGCGAGACGGTTCGCTTCGGCTATTTCTCGCAGGAGGGACTGAAATTCCGTGAAGACCAGAAGGTGATTGACGTGATTACGGAGATTGCCGATTACATAGATCTGGGCGGCAAGCACATGACGGCTTCGCAGTTTCTGCAGTTCTTCCTCTTTACGCCCGAGGAGCAGCACAACTACGTTTACAAGCTGAGCGGCGGCGAGAAGCGCAAGCTTTACCTCTGTACGGTGCTGATGAGGAATCCGAACTTCCTGGTGCTGGACGAGCCGACCAACGACCTCGACATCCAGACGCTGCAGGTACTGGAAGAATATCTTCAGAATTTTGCGGGTTGCGTCATCGTGGTGAGCCACGACCGCTATTTCATGGACAAGGTAGTAGACCATCTGCTGGTTTTCAAGGGCGAAGGCGAAATACAGGATTTCCCAGGCAACTATACGCAGTACAGGGAATGGAGCCGGATGCAGGCGAAGGACGAGGCGGAACAGGCGAAACCGGCAAAGAGCGGAAATGCTACGGCAGAAAGCGACGGAGCTGGCACGGCCAAGCGCGACGCCAACTTTGAGAACAAGCGCAAGATGAGCTACAAGGAGAAGCGCGAATATGAGCAGCTGACCCAGGAAATAGATGCGCTGACCGAGGAACAGAAGAAGCTGGAAGAGGAACTCTGCAGCGGAAATCTATCGGTTGAGGAACTGACGGAGAAAAGCAAACGCCTGCCTGAAATCAAGGATGAACTTGATGAGAAGGAAATGAGATGGCTAGAACTGGCTGAAATGCTCTAGACTTTGAACTTTGAGCGTTGAACATTGAACTTTATGATTAGTTGATGTGCGGCCGTTAATAATAAACATTTATAAAAGAAAATAGAAAGAATGGAAATTAAGAAATCAGAATTTACAATATCGGCTCCACGAGTGAGCATGTGTCCGAAAGATACGAAGGCTGAATATGCTTTCATCGGCAGAAGTAATGTGGGAAAATCGAGCCTCATCAATATGCTCTGCAACCACAAGGGTTTGGCTAAGACTTCAGCTACACCGGGTAAGACGCTGCTTATCAACCACTTCATCATCAACAACGAATGGTATCTGGTTGACCTTCCTGGCTATGGTTTCGCCAAGCGTTCGAAGACCGTACAGAAGCAGCTGGAACAAATGATAAGCAGTTATATTCTGCAGCGCCAGCAGTTGGCTAATGTCTTTGTGCTCATCGACGTGCGCCACGACCAGCAGAAGATAGACCGCGAGTTTGTAGACTGGCTGGGCGAAAGCGGCGTTCCTTTCTGCATCGTCTTTACCAAGGCCGACAAGTTGGGTCCGGTCAAGGCTCGCATGAATGCGGAGAAATGGATGCATGCGCTGGAAGACCGCTGGGAAGCACTTCCACCTTATTTCATTACCAGTAGTGAAAAGAAGATGGGACGCGACGAGGTGCTCGACTATATTGACGAAATCAACAAATCTCTCGCCGGAGAATAATCTTTCGGGAGAGAATAAACCAACAGAGAATGAAACAGATTAATTGGGGATTTATCGGCTGCGGAGAAGTAACCGAAAAGAAAAGCGGACCGGCTTTCAACGAAGTGGAGGGTTCGCAGGTGGTGGCTGTGATGAGCCGAAGCGAGAACAAGGCACGCAGCTATGCTGAGCGCCATCATGTGCGCAAATGGTACACGGATGCATCGGAATTGATAGAAGATCCCGATGTGAATGCTGTTTACATCGCCACGCCACCTTCTTCTCACGCCACCTTCGCCATCATGGCGATGCGTGCGGGCAAACCCTGCTATATAGAGAAACCGCTGGCAGCGAGCTACAACGACTGCATCCGCATCAACCGCATCAGCGAGCAGACGGGTGTTCCCTGCTTCGTAGCTTACTATCGCCGTTATCTTCCTTATTTCCAGAAGGTAAAGGAGATTATCGAGAGCGGAACCATCGGTAACGTGGTGAATGTTCAGGTGCGCTTCTCGGTTCCTCCGCGCGATCTCGACTTTCAGAGCGGCAAGGAAATGCCTTGGCGACTGCAGCCGGATATTGCGGGCGGCGGCTATTTCTACGACCTGGCTCCTCATCAGATAGATTTGCTCCAGAATCTGTTTGGTGTGATTACCCGTGCGCACGGCTATCCTGCCAACAGAGCGCATCTTTATCAGGCTGAAGATACGCTCTCGGCGTGCTTCTTTTTTGAGAGCGGAATTCCGGGCAGCGGAAGCTGGTGCTTCGTGGGACATGAGAGTGCGAAGGAAGACTGCATTGAGGTGATTGGCGAGAAAGGTTCGCTCTCATTCTCGGTGTTCACTTACCAGCCGATAGAAGTGATTACGAGCGAAGGAAAGAACTTGATTACGGTTCCGAATCCGCCTTATGTGCAGCTGCCGCTCATCAAGAGTGTGATTCAGCATCTGCAGGGAATAGGAAAATGCGACTGCACCAGTGTTTCGGCTACGGCTGTGAACTGGGTGCTGGACCGAGTATTGTGGAAGAACTGATTTTTTACAAAATCATCATCTGGATTAGAGCGTAAGTTATGAAGAGATGTTTCTGTATAGTAGGATTTATCTGTTCTCTTGCCTGCACTTCGGCAAGGGCAGGGGAGCCCGTGGATTCTACCATGCTGGGAACGCTCTTCAACAAGACGATGTTCATGTCCAATTCCCAGGACAGCCTCGTGAAAGAGCGCCATCGCAAAACCTTCTTCCATCAGGTGGGAGATGTGTTCACCCGGTTCTTCAGAGAATTCAACAGTACGGATTCGGCTTATATAGAAGACCAGCATTACAATTATACGGTGATGCTGCAGAACACCAATACCTACGAGGAATATACGCTCAGGAACAGCGAAGGACAGAGCATTTCCTTCTCGCCTGATCCTTCTTACCGCCTGGGCCCTTATCTGGGCTGGCGATGGGTGTTTCTGGGTTATACGTTCGACCTGAAGCACATTAATTTCAGGAATAACCACACTAATAAAAAGGAGTTTGACCTGAGCCTCTACAGCAGTCTGCTGGGAATAGACCTGTTCTGGCGACAGACGGGAAATGACTATCATGTTCTGCGGATGAATCTGGGTGAGCACATCGATTGTGACCCTATCCGCAAGGCTCCTTTCGACGGTTTCAAATCGAGCATCAAGGGATTCAATCTTTATTACATCTTCAACCATCGCCGCTTCTCTTATCCTGCCGCCTATTCGCAGAGTACGGTGCAGCGGAGAAGTGCCGGCTCCATGCTTCTGGGAATCGGTTACACGGAGCATGAACTGGAGGTGGACTGGGATAAACTGACCAATCTTGTAGATGAACGGCTGAATAAAAATCTGATAAACGGGGGAACTCCGGAAGCCAAGATAGACAGTTCGCTGATGTTCAGTAAGGTGAAATACAGCGATGTGAACGTAACCTGCGGCTATGCTTATAACTGGGTTTTCGCCAAGAACTGGCTCTTCAACGCTTCGCTCTCGGTAGGTGTGGCTTACAACAGCTCGAAATCGGATAATGAAAGGGAACATCTGGACATTACCAACTTCAGTTTCAAGAATGTGAACCTGGATGGAATAGGCCGCTTCGGTATTGTGTGGAACAACACGCATTGGTACGCGGGCGCCAGCACCATCATCCATTCCTACAACTATAAGAAAAAACAGTTTTCTACCAACAATTCGTTTGGCTCACTCAATATTTATGTGGGTGTGAACTTCGGCAGGAAACGTCATCATTAACATATAAAAAGAGAAGAGATGAAAATATTTACGAAAATGGCAGCTGTCGTGCTGGCTTGCGTGCTGGCTGTTCCGGGAGAAGCCAGGGTGAATGTGGTTTATCAGCGGCAGGACAGTCTGCGGATTGTAGGACTGCTGCAGCAGGCAAGGGCTATGAAGAAGAAACCTGCCAGTTGGATGCTCTGGTTCGGAAAGCAGATGGCGGGCATTCCTTATGTGGGCGGCACGCTGGACCGGACGAAGGAAGAGGTGCTCATCGTGAACACCCGTGAGCTGGACTGCACCACATACGTAGAGATGGTTACGGCGCTCACCCTGTGCGCCAAGAAGAACGAGACTTCTTTCTCGGCTTTCTGTGAACATCTCCGAAATGTGCGTTATGTGGGCGGAGAGATTTCCTATGTGAAGCGCCAGCATTATTTCACGATTTGGATGGATGCAAACGAGCGCGAGGGAATCGTGAAGAATATTGCGCCCAATCCTCCTTTCTCGGCTGTTCAGACCGTGAACATCAACTGGATGAGTACACATGTTTCGAGCTATAAGATGCTTAAGGCTCATCCGGAATGGAAATCGGGAATCAGAAAGCTGGAACAGAGTGTGAACGGCAAGCGTTACCGTTATGTTCCGAAGGGTAAGATTGCCAACACGGCAGTTTTCCGCAACGCTATTCACGATGGTGACATTATCGCCATCATTACCAACAAGAAGGGTCTCGACACGACCCACATCGGTATTGCTTCCTGGCACAAAGACGGATTGCATCTGCTCAACGCCAGTAGCATTCACAAGAAAGTGATTGATGAACCGATGACGCTTTATACTTACATGCACAAACATCCGGTGCAGATAGGAATCAGGGTTTGCAGAGTTCAGTAAAAAATATTAGAAAAAGAAAAGATAAATGGAAGAGAAAAAGAATTTTGAAGCGATCTTCAAGGAAGATCTTTATCAATATCTGCTGAGTATTGATAAGGTAGATGCTCATTTGCCGGAAGCTCCGGATTTGGAAGAGCTGTGGCAGAAAGTAGGCGAGAGTTATCTGCCTGATGCGATTCGCGAGTTTGCCAAATATCCTACGGTTTCATTGGGTTGGATTATGTATGTAGGAATGGCGCTTGCCAAGTATTGGGATGAGGATTGGGAACTCTACAGCAAGGTAGAGAATCATTATGAATATCTTCGTGACAGAATAGATTTCGACCACATGGATGATTACATCTGCGAAAAGGTTCTGCTGCTGAATGAGGAAGCGCATAAGGCTGTTACGAATGTGGTTGCAGAATGTGCTTCGCGCTCTTACAGCAAGCTGATTCATCTGAATCTGCAGCCTGGAAGCGAGGAAGCCTTCCGGGGGTTCGTTGCCGCCCTTCACCAGATGTTCCTCATGGGAATAGCCGTAGAGCTAAAAATGCTGGGTTACCACATGACTAAAATGTAAAAGAAAGTCCGTAGGCGTTCTGTTAAAATGCCTACGGACTTTCTTACTTATTACTAAAATAATTACTTCATTTTCTTGAGATATTCTCCAGCGCGGGAATCGCCAAGTTCCTGGGCTTTCTTCAGGTTCTTGATGGCCTCTTCCTTATTTCCTTTCTCCTTTTGGAGCAGACCTAAGAGAAGGTAGCCGTCAGCATATTCAGGAGCCAACTCTATGCAATGGGTGGCTGCGCTGATTCCTTCATCATAACGCTTTACACGCAAGTCGAGACTTGCCCATTCTGCAAAATATGTAGGCTCTTTAGGAGCCAGGTAACAGGTGCGGGCAATATCAAGCAGGGCTGGCTGCCACATGCGTAACTTGGTTTCGCATTGGTAACGGGTGTAGAAGAAGGCTGGCGAAACAGGACGGGCAATCGAATCGTACATATTATAATCCTGAATAGCGCGGCGGAATTCACCCTGCTCCTTCAGAAATTCTGCACGAGCCAGATAGTAATTCGCAAACATTCCGGTCTTGCTTTCAACGCTTACCGCACTATCGAGCAAAACCTCAATCTCCTTGGCTGGAGCCTTGAGATTCTTCTTAGCCTGGGCAGCCTCAAAATAGAGTTCGCCGCTGAGAAGTGAAGTATTGGTCAAATCCATGAAAGTATCGTAAGCTTTCTGATACTCACCCTTTACAAAATTAATCTGCGCTTCCTGATGGCGGTAAATAGGCTGAGCCTTGATTTCGTATGCCTTCTGAGCCTCAGCTATGGCCTTATCAAGCGTCCAGTCCTTATAAACAGAATCGCCCTTGTAAATAATCTTCTGATAAATCAGGTCGGCATAGTTGGAATGAGCCTCATCCTTGGCAGCCGATTTCTTAATGCCTTCTTCCATCAGTTTGGCAGCTGCATCATATTCTGCCTTATCCGTCAGATAAGCGGCTTTCTCCTTGTAACCGAAGGCTGAAGTAGGGAATTTGCTGATAAACTCATCGCTATATTTCGCATACACATCAGCTGTAGTCTGGCCTTTCTTCAGAGTCATCATCGTCATCGCTTCGTTCTCTGTATCAGGAAGAGCTGTACGGATGGTGGTTTCGCGAAGGGCTGCATCAAGACTCGAAAGACCGGTTACCTTCAGTTGCTTGGCGTAGTTGGCGTCGATGGCCGTAACCTGACCATTGCTGTGCATCAAACCGATGACCTGGCCGTTCTTGTTGGCAAACGGACAACCTACTGCATTTTCGGGAGCACTATTCGAGAAGATGTAATAGTTGTACGTAGTCTTGAACTTCTCTACGCTGCTGATGTCCTCCTGCTGGTAAGCCGGCTTCTTGATAGAATAAGGAACCAGCCAGACCTTGTCGCCAGCAGCCGATTCCTTGGTTGCGATAGGGGCTGCAACGGTAGAGGCGTTGATACGGAATTTAGCCACATCGTAGAGCTCGTCGGCTCCCATGATAGCCTCAACAGGAATCGATTTGCCGGAAGCGTCAACAACGCTAGCCTTTACAGCTCCGACAAATGGCTTAAAGGTGCTGATTGCCGTTCCCTTGTTGTCGATAAAAACACCTTGGGTAGAGGCGATAATGTCGCCTTTCTGATTGAAAGTAGTCAAGGTGAAAACGCTCTTAGCCAGTTTCTGGACCGAACCCGGCTGGGCATAGAGGGACGATGCTCCGAGCATCAGTCCCATCATGATCATATTTATTTTTTTCATAATCTTATTTGTGTTGCTTGTGTTTATTGAGCAACTCCTTAGCATTTGCCAGGGCAGCAGGCGTAATGTCGCTTCCGCTGAGCATCTGGGCGATTTCTTCTATACGCTGCTGCTCGTTGAGTTCCTTCATGTGAGAAAGAGTTCCCTCTTCGGTTTCTTCTTTCAGAACCTTGTAATGATGGGTTCCCATGGAAGCAATCTGCGGCAGGTGGGTGATGGAAATAACCTGGCGGTTCAGGTTGCCCATCTCTGTCATGATTTCCGCCATCTTTTCAGCAATCTTACCGCTTACTCCCGTGTCGATTTCATCGAAGATGATGGTTGGCAGTTTTACGGCGCCGCTGATCATAGCCTTCAGAGAAAGCATGACGCGGGCGATTTCTCCACCGGAAGCAACCTGGCTGACCGGCTGGAGAAGCGTGCTCTTGTTGGCGCTGAACAGGAAATTGACCTTGTCAACACCATCAGAACTGAGCGGCTTGGCGGAGAATGAAATTTCGAAGCGGACGTTTGGAATTCCCAGAGGAATGAGACGTTTCTTCATTTCTTCTTCTATCTTTCTGGCCGATTTCGTTCGGATGGCAGTCAGATCACCAGCCAGCTTTTCAGCCTTGGCAAGCAGAAGGGTAACTTGCTTTTCCTGTTCTTCTATGTCTTCATCTCCATTATCGATGTGCTGCAACTGTTCGTTGATTCGCTCGCGAGTGGCGATGAGTTCTTCTACATTTTCCACATGGAATTTCTGCTGGAGCGAGTAGAGCTGGTCAAGCCGGGAATTGATGGTTTCAAGCCGGTTCGGGTCAAACTCAACATTGTCAACGCTTCCGCTTATTTCCTGGGCAATATCCTTGAGTTCTATATAGCTGCTCTGCATTCGCTCAGCCACCTCTTTCACATCCGGATAAACCTCCATGATGTTGTCAATCTGCTGGGCTGCATTTTTCAGTTTGTCGAGAATGCTGCCGTCTTCGCCCGAGAGTGCATTATCTGCCTCATAGAGCGCAGTCTTGATGTCTTCAGAATGGCTCAGGGTTTCTGCTTCCTGTTCCAGTTGCTCAAGTTCGCCTTCCTGCAGGTTTGCATCATCCAGTTCCTTAAACTGGAAGCGCATGAATTCCTCGTTCTCCCTGTTCTTTGCGATTTCCGCTTTCAGGTCTTCCAGCTGCTGCTTAGCCTTTTTATAGTTCTTGTATTCGGCAAGATAAGCCTTCTTCTGCTTTTCGTCGTTGGCAATAATGTCGACCACGCTGAGCTGGAAGTCTTCCTTCTGCAGCAGGAGGTTCTGGTGCTGCGAATGAATATCGACGAGCTGTTCGCCCAGTTCTCTCATCTTGCTCAGGGGGACGGGCGTGTCGTTGATGAAGGCACGGCTCTTTCCGGCAGCTGTCAGTTCGCGGCGGATGATGGTGTCTTCTGCATCATAATCAATATCGTTAGCATCGAAGAAATCTTGCATTCCGTATTTTGACAGATCGAAGTGGGCTTCAATCACGCATCGGTCTCTTCCAGCCTTGATGGCCTTACTGTCAGCACGGTTGCCCAGAAGCAGTCCGATGGCTCCGAGAATGATGCTCTTTCCGGCACCCGTCTCGCCCGTGATGACAGAGAATCCTGGATAAAGAGGAATGTCCAACTCGTCAATCAACGTGAAATTCTTGATGTATAATTGCTTGAGCATAATTTCTTATCTTATTGTTTTAAAGGAACTTAACCTACCTAGGAAGAATCTTTCCTTTATCATCCGAGAAGTTGCCTCGAATCATTCTGCATGTAGCCTTATTCCTTGATTTTGTCCCAATATGAGTTTTGAGAAGGATTGATGGAGAAGAGCAGCTCATAAATGCTTTCTTTCTCTTTCTGAGTGCCATGTTTCTGATAGATGTTAGCAAGCTCGTCCTTCTTATAGTCGGTCCAGATTTGTGGCAGCAGACTGAGCGGTCTGTCCGTACGTGCCTTCTTCAGATCCTGGAGCAGGGTGTTGGTGATTTCAGTTCTGCCTCGTTCCACATTATTCGCCATTTCATCGAGCCCTTTTCTGTAATAGTTGTATTGCAGCATTCTGAAAGGTTCCATGGCTCCGTCGAGATAATCGGAAATGATGGCGAACCGGTTTCTGTTGTCACTAAACGCTTTCCAGCCCGGAAAATCAAGATTCTGGGCGTTGTTGGTGAGGTTCATGCAACGTTGCAGAATGTCTTCACCACCTTTAGGCGCAAAACTGTCAAGATCTAAACCGATGATGAGGTAAGCATAGTAGGCGAGCAGAGCCGTTAGCTGGTTGTCAATCCGCTCTTCGGTAAACTCCAGCTGGTCGAACTCGGCAAACTTGAACGTGAAGTTTTCATCCACATTATTATATAAGGTGGACGTATAGGCTGAATTGTAGACGGGACGGTTGGCCTGGATGAGCGCCTTGCAGGTAAAGATATTCTGGTCTTTATCATACTTGCTTACCGTGATATTGAAGTTGCACACGATGCGCTCGTTCTTCCTGAATTGAAGATTCGTCCATTGCCTGTCGTTCACAAACTGCTCAAGAGTTTGCTGCAGATTATCGAATACCCGGTTTTCCGTGCCCTGAATCTGGGCATGGTTAATGGTAATCTTAGCCTGCAACTCCTGAGCGGTTGATGTGATGGGACTACAAGAGATGAGCCAGCTCGTTGATAATGTCGCGAGCCACTTCAGTTTTCGGTTTCTTCTCATATTCTTTCTTACCCTCTTCAGAAATAATCGTTATCTGGTTGTCATCCGTACGGAATGTGGTTCCCGGATTGCGAGTAGAGTTAAGCACGATGAAATCGGCATTTTTCTTTTTGCGTTTTTTTTGTGCGTTAGCCTCTTCGTCGTTGGTTTCCAGGGCGAAAGCCACAATTCGCTGATTTTTTTGTTTCATCTTGCCAAGGGCTGCAGCAATATCGTGAGTAGGGACGAGGCGGAGTTCCAAATCATCTTTCTCGCGCTTGATTTTCCTGTCAGCAATCTCGCTTGGCTTGAAATCGGCAACAGCAGCACAGAGAATGGCAGCATCGGTTGAGGCAAAAGCTTTAGTGGCTGCCTGATACATTTCCTCGCAACTTTCTACATCGATGCGATGAATGGCTTCGGAACAGCTGAGCGAAACCGGACCTGCAACCAGCGTAACCTCAGCACCACGACGGCAGCACTCTTCAGCAAGGGCAAAGCCCATTTTGCCGGAAGAATAATTGCCGATGAAACGTACCGGGTCAATCTTTTCGTAAGTTGGTCCGGCTGTAATCATGATCTTCTTGCCTTTCAAATCGAGCTTATCGCTTTCTTTTTCCTTGCAGTTTTCTGATGCAGCTTCAGCGGTCTCTGCATTCTGCTGAGCCTGTTCATCGAAGAATCTGTCGAGGCATTCTACGATAATATCAGGTTCTTCCATGCGTCCCTTTCCTTCCAGTCCGCTTGCCAGGAATCCCACTTCGGGTTCTATGATGTGATTTCCATAGCCCAGAAGTGTTTTCATGTTGGCTTGGGTAGAAGGATGCTTATACATGTCGAGGTCCATGGCTGGAGCGATGAAAACAGGTGCTTTCATCGACAGATAGGTTGTGATGAGCATGTTGTCAGCAATTCCGTGAGCCATCTTTCCCATGGTAGAGGCTGTGCAAGGAGCGATGAGCATGGCGTCGGCCCACAGACCTAAGTCTACGTGCGAATTCCAGGTTCCATCGCGCTGCGAGAAGAATTCGCTTACCACAGGCTTATGCGTAAGAGCCGAAAGGGTGATGGGAGTGATGAACTCCTTTCCTGCAGGTGTAATGACCACCTGCACTTCGGCTCCGCGCTTGATGAGACCTCGTATGATGAGGCAAGACTTGTAGGCTGCAATAGAGCCCGTAATGCCCAATACGATTTTCTTTCCTTTTAACATGAATTTTTCTAACTGTTAAGAAATAAATCCGAATTTCGCAAGGTTTGTTCTTCAACTGCTTGCGAAAGTCCGGTAACAATTATTTTCCCATTCTCTTGTTGAATTCACGAAGGCGGATGCGGGTAAGTACCTGCTTGGTATTGTTGGTGAAATCGCTTCCCAAGACCCATGTAAAATAACCCGGGTCTTTGGTCAGAATCTCAGCCACATCCCATCCTTTGTATTTGCCGAAGTTGAATACTTCGTGCTTCAAAGGATTTCCGTTCTCATCGTTTACAACGTTGCCCTGGGCGTCTTTTACCTCTTCCCAAACGATGCGTCCGGCGAAATCTACATTATCCTTCTGCTTAGAGAAATCGGCAAGTTCATCCATGTTGTTGTTGAGCACGCGCTCAGGTTCATCCTGCACGCCTGGAGCATACTTGTCGAGCTCGCCCATGAGCACGCGGTAAGTAGCCTCTGTATCCTGATCTGCACGATGAGCTTCGAAATCTTCCTCCATCTTTCTGCCGCAATAGAACTTGTAGGCAGCAGCCAGGTTACGGCGTTCCATCTTCATGAAGATGGTCTGCGCATCGATGAGGCGGCACTTGTTGAAATCGAAGTCGATTCCAGCACGCAGGAATTCTTCTGCGAGCATTGGTACATCGAAATGGTTGGAATTGTAGCCTGCGAAATCGCAACCTGTAAATTCCTTCTCTAATGTGGCAGCCAGCTGCTTGAAGGTTGGCGCATCTTTTACATCTTCGTTGCTGATGCCTGTAAGGGCAACTACTTCGGCAGGAATCTCCTTGCAAGGATTTACGTAGAGGTTCTTGCGGTCTTCAGTTCCATCAGGCATTACCTTGATGTAAGAAATCTGTATAATACGATCCTTGATCATGTCAAGACCCGTTGTCTCCAGGTCGAACACGATCAGAGGCTTTGTCAAATTGAGTTTCATTTTTGTAGAAATACTTTTCTTTTTGTTGTTTCAGAGAAAGCCCGTGCTCCTTTAGTCGTTAAGGAGCATAGGCATGATGAGCATCAGAATATCTTCGTTCTCAGGCTGTTCTGCTGGTACGATGATTCCGGCACGGCTTGGGTCTGCCAGCTGGATGATGATGTTGTCGCTTGTGAGATTGCTCAGGATTTCCATCAGACTGCTTCCCTTGAAGCCGATGCTGATAGGAGAGCCGTTGTATTCGCAAGACAACTGTTCCTTTGCAGATGTTGAGAAGTCAATATCCTCAGAAGAAACCTCGAAACGGCCTGACTCGATGTGGAAACGGATGAGCTGGCTGCTCTCGCTTGCAAATGGCAATACGCGGCGCAAAGCACTCTGCAAGCCTCTGCGGTCTACTGTAACCTCGTTAGGGTTGTTTGGAATGACAGAGTTGTAGTTAGGGTAGCGGCCATCAATCAGTCTGCATCTCATAACGCCGTCAGTAAACTGGATTTCTGCGCTTCGGTCATCAAACTTGATGATAGCGTCGTCGCCGTCCTTGCTCAGAATGTTCTTCAGCAGAGAAGCTGGCTTCTTAGGCAAGTTGAATGCTGAAGGAGATTCGCTCTTGATAGTGAAGTTCTTGCTGCGAACCAGCTTGTGACCATCGCTTGCTACGATAGCGAGAGCATCTGCTGTCAGGTCGAAGTAAATACCGTTCATGACAGGGCGCAACTCATCGTTGGCTGTAGCGAAGAGTGAGCGTGAAATGTTGTTGATCAGCATTTCTGTAGGCAAAGAAACGGTGGTGCAAGCATCGTTTATGCTCTGTGTGCGAGGATATTCCTCTGCGCTCTGACCTGTGAAGTTGTAAAGACCGTTCTGGTAAACAATCTTGATGGCAACGGCTTCTCCGGCAGCATCCACATCGAAGTGAAGAGGCTGCTCAGGCAGTTCCTTCAACGCATCGAGGATAACGCGGTTAGGCACACAAAACTCACCTTCTCCATCGTGGTCGGTAAGAGCGAGTGTACTCTTGATGACATTATCACTATCGCTAGCCGTGATGCTCATTTCACCGTTAGCAACTTGGAAAAGGAAACAATCGAGGATTGGCAACGAATTCTTGCTTCCAATCACTTTTGCGAGCATGTTGAGCTTGCTGCTCAATGCAGAACTTGATACTGTAAATCTCATGAGTATTTTATTTAAATTTTATTTTGTTTTCTGTTTCACCTTAATTTAATTAGGCAATATCACCTAATTGAGCACAAAAATACAAAAAATATCGCTGATAAGCAAAAATAATTGGAGAAAAGTTCTAGTTTTTGAACTATTTTTAGTAATTTCGCAGTCAGAAAGAAAAAAACACCCTTTAAACAAAGGAAAAACTTTAAATATTATCATATGGAATTACAAGGAAAGGTTATTGCCGTTTTGCCTGAAAGAAGCGGCGTCTCTGCAAGAGGAGAGTGGAAAGCTCAGTCGTTCGTAATTGAAACCCACGAGCAGTATCCAAAGAAATTGTGCTTTGATGTTTTCGGAGCAGACCGTCTGGCTCAGTTCAACATTCAGAGTGGTGAGGAACTCCTGGTTTCTTTCGATATTGATGCTCACGAGTATCAGGGCCGTTGGTTCAACAGCATCCGTGCCTGGAACATCCAGCGTGTTGACCCTAACGCCGTAGCTGGTGCTATGGGCGGAATGCAGCCAGGTGCGTTTCCTCCAGTAGGTGCTCCTGTAGCTCCTGCTCAGCCAGCAGCTCCTGCTAATGGCGCAACTGCAGCATTCCCTCCAGTTCAGCCTGCAGCTCCTGCAGCAGAGGGTGGTAGCGCAGATGATCTTCCTTTCTAAAAACAGAAAAGTAAGATAAAAATAAGAGCACTTCGCCTGAGACTTTCTTCTGTCTCGGATGAAGTGCTCTTTTTTTATTCGTAATCTTATATTTCTCTTTATCAACTGTTTTCTATTCTCTGCGTCTCTTCTCAAAGAATTGTTTCGAAGCGGCAAAGAAGAGGAGAACGGAAGCTGCATTTTCTATAGCAACCATCCAGAATGTTCCGTTGTAACCGAAATGTTCTGCCACAATTCCGCCTAAGAGACAGCCGATTCCAAAGCCCAAATCCCAACCTGTAAGAATGCTGCTGTTTGCCGTTCCACGCTGGTTGTGACGAGCCACATTAATAAACATGTTGAGGAAGGCTGGGTAAAGATGACCGTTGCCCAGGCCGATAAGACAAGCCGAAAGATAATAGGCTACCGGGTGCTTGACGGCAACAAAGATGATGAAACCAACAAGCGAAAGCAGCATTCCTTCGGCCGCATTCTGGGTAAGTTTTCCCTGGCTCAAGGCTTTTCTTCCCTGTAATCTTGACAGGAACAGACCCATGGAAAGAAGGGCAAAATAAGTGCCCGTTCCGCCCGTAATTCCGAGTTCCTCCTTGCTGTAGATTGCGAGATAATTGCTCAGAACGCCCCAGCAGAAACCGAACATGGCGATGTTGATGGCAAGGAGCCAGGCACGCGTCAGGAAGAAGCGGTCGAGAGAAAGCTTCTCCTTGTTCTTAACGATTTCCTTTTCGGGGAGGCGGATGGTTCCTGCAATCACAACTGAGGCTATCGCCACGATGAAAGCTATCCAGAAGAGAATCATATAACTGTCTACCGCATTATGGAGATAGATTCCGATGGATGGAGCAATTGCCATGGCAAAATTGTTGCTCAGTCCGTAGAGTCCGATTCCTTCATTTCTCCTACTTGCCGGAAGAACGTCGATGGCGCAGGTGCTGTTGGCAACCGTTACGGCTCCGAACGGACCTCCGTGCAAGGTTCTGCAGATGGCAAACATCAGGATGGTGCTGGCTGCAATATAGCCGGCAAAGAAGATGGCGAAGGCCGAGAGACAGACCATCAGAACCTTCTTGCGCGAAAAGCTGTCAACCACATATCCGCTGAACGGACGAATGATGAGGGCGGCAACCGTATAGCCGCTCAGCACAATTCCAATCACATCTTTCGTGGCTCCAAAATTTTCGCTCAGATAGAGAGGGAGCAAAGGTGTGAGCAGATAGAAGGCGAAATACAACAGAAAGTTGGTAGTCATCACCTTGATGTAGTTTGCATTCCAAAGTTTCTCTTTCATCATTTTTTAGAGTTTATCCTCACTTTTAGAGTTTGTCCTCATTATTAGAGTTTGTCCGCCAGCCAGGCGTCGATGAGTTTTCGGGCGATGGAAAGTTTCTCTGGGAGAATAGGGAGATTCTCTTTCGTGAACCATTTACCACGAGAGAGTTCTTCTTTCTGAAGATGAATTTCTCCATCTACATATTCTGCCGAGAAGCCAATCATCAGACCGCTCGGATAAGGCCAAGGCTGGGAACCGAAATATTTCAAGTTCTTGATAGTCAGACCGGTTTCTTCCATTACTTCACGATGAACCGCCTCTTCCAGATTCTCGCCAGTCTCAACGAAACCAGCCACCAGACTGTCGAAATTTCCCTTGAAATTGCGAGCGTGTACCAGCAAGACCTGATTATCTTTCTTAATCAGAACGATGATGGCTGTGGCAAGCGAAGGCCAGACCTGTTTGCCGCATTCAGTACATTTCTTACTGATGTCGGTTGCCATTTTCATCGGAGCTCCGCAAACGCCGCAGAATTGGGTATTCATGTCCCAATAGTTGAGTTCCTGACACTTTCCTGCTTTCTGGTAAAGGGCAGGAGAGAGTTTGTAGAAACTAGGGCGCAAGCCGCACATTTCGTACTTCGGATTGCCGGTAACGGGCTCAGGAATGGTGAAGGTCTTCACCTCTGTTCCGTCTTCCATCGGGGTAATGTTGAGAATGTGAGTCCAAGGCTTTGTTGGGATTGGACTCTCTTCTGAACAAGGAATCGTATAGGTTCCGTCTTCTTTCTTTTCGAGCAAGAGATCAGTCTTGCAAAATATAAACCAATACTTCATTCTTTATTTTGAACTTATTTGCTTTTTTACTTTGAGCTTTATAATATGCTTTTCCTGAAGCGTTTCGAGGAACTATTGCTTCTTTCCGAACAGCAATTCGAAATCGCGCTGGGCAGCAGGCTTGGTCCATGCTTCCGGCACAAACTTCCAGTTGTTGTTTGGTTTTGCATCAACCGTTCCCATCTTTTCAATTTCTTCCATCAGATAGTAGCGCTGGTCGCGCTTGCTACGATAGATGATTCGGCTTTCAAGACTGTCTTTCGGGATTCCGGCACCCTTAGTAAGGAGTTCGCCGCCGCCATTTCCACGATAGCTGTTAACGGCTACCTTGTACCATTTCTTCTCATCGAAAGGTTCGCCGTTGCTCATGCGCAGAATCTTCACCTTCTCGCCATCTGGCTTGGTTACGTCAACTTCGTAATCGATTCCCGCAGCACTATCAAAGTTGAACGAGAGATTCTTGAAACCGAGGCGTTGCTGGTCGCCAGCGGTCTTCTCATCGAGCAGCAGGAGATGGTCGTCCGGGCTCTTCATGGTGTTCACCCAGAGGTCGTAACTCATTTCCAGATGCTTTCTGATTTCTTCGCCCGTCATGCGCATTACGTAGAGCTGGTTCTCATATTTATAGAGATTGAACATGTCGCTCACGTAGATTGGGCCGGCTTTCAGAACCGCGTTGAACTGAAGAGGAGCGTTGAACGAAATGTCGGCTTTTGTCATCTGCAACTGGAGGTTGAGGATGAAATCGTTGAAGGCAGAACTGCCGAAGAACTGGTCGCGGCTGTAGATGGTAGTCTTGAAGTTGCCAATCTGCTTGCCCACATATTTCTTTACTTCCGCAATCTGAGGTTCGAAAGTCTTCATGAAATCCTCGTCGATAGGACAATCTGTCACATCCACAATCTTGCCTGTCACCTTTTTGTCAGTTACCATCAGCTGCTTCTTTCCGTTCACCTTTTTCTTGTTGAGGGTGAGGGTTATTTCAGCATCAGCCACGCTAATGGCGTTGTTGGCAGGATCCAGGCAAACCACCTGTTTTCCATCAGTATTGGTTACGGTTTCGTTGTCGCGCGTATGGTCGTGGCCGAAGAGAATGAGGTCGAAGCCTGGCACTTCTTTTGCCACCTTGATAGAGGCGTCTTCATCATATTCGGCAGTCTGGATGCCTCCGTCTTTTCCGCTGTGGAAGAGGCCGATGATAACATCCGGTTTTTCATTCTCCTGGAGATACTTCACCCATTTGCGGGCGTTTGTTACCATATTTTCAAATTTCAGTCCGCTCCAGAGATTCTCCGTGAGCCAGTTTGGAATGGCAGGAGTAATCATTCCCAAGACTGCCACCTTCACGCCCTCGCGGTTCAGGATGAGATAAGGCTTAACGTATGGCTGGCCTGTAGAAGTGCTGATGATGTTGGAACCAAGAACTGGGCAATTGAGTTCTTTTATCCATTTGTCGTAAACTGGATGACCCGTTTCAACATCATGATTGCCAAACACTTGCGCATCATACTTCATGTAGTTGACTACATCGGTAGCCACGTTTCTAGCCTCTGTGTTTACATAATTATAATAATAGCAGGTAGGCTGTCCCTGCAGAATATCGCCATTCTCCAAGAGGATGAGGTTATCCTTATAGTCTTTTCGCAAATTATTGACGTAGGAAGAAACGCGTGCCAAGGTTCCTGCTTTTGGCTTACGGTTGATGAAATCGTAAGGGAAGAAAGAGCCGTGCACATCGCTTGTCTCTATCACTCTCAGTTTTACGGTACGTTGTTGTGCCATCGCTTGTGAATTGAAAGTTAGCGCCAGAAGAAGCGCAGCAAATAATTGTTTCATATTAATTAATGTATTACTTTTGAGTAATGAAAGCCCATCTGTTGAGCTCTGTTTCTTATTTTCTCTGCAAAAGTACAAAAAAGAACTTAAATAGGCATACTTTTTGTTGGATATTTTTTAAAAACTAAAAAATAGGAGGTTTTATAATATGGCATTTGTTGATTATTACAAGATTCTCGGCGTAGACAAGAACATTCCGCAGAAGGATGTGAGAGCTGCGTATCGTAAACGTGCAAAACAGTTTCACCCAGATTTGCACCCTAACGACCCGAAGGCGAAGGCTAAGTTCCAGGCGCTGAACGAGGCGTATGAGGTGATTTCTGTCCCAGATAAGCGTGCTAAATACGACCAGTATGGCGAACAATGGAAGAATGCTGATGCATTCGGCGGTTTCGGCGGAGCTGGTGGTGCAGGCGGTTCCGGAAGCTATGGTGGAGCAGGTGGAAATCCATTCGAGGGCTTCGACTTCAGCCAGTTTGGCGGAGGCGGAGGTTTCTCCAGCTTCTTCGAAAATCTCTTCGGAGGTCGTGGCAGAAGCCAGCAGTCGGCTGAAGGATTCGGTTCCGGCAATTTTGGCGGTTTTAATGGTTCTGCCGGTTATGGTAGCGGCTTTAATGGGGCTGGATACGGAGCTGGTGCTGATTTCGGTACTGGTGGTTGTGGCGGCGGTTGCGGCCAGAATGGTCGTGCCAATAACGGCGAAATGAACATGAATGTGAATATCGACCTTTATACGGCTCTGCTGGGCGGCGAAGGAATCATTAAATTGAGTAATGGCTCTAAAATCAAACTGAAGATTAAGCCGGAAACGCAGAATGGCACGAAGGTTCGTGTTCGCGGAAAAGGATACGACCGAGGTGACGGAACCTTTGGCGACCTGATGATTACTTACAACGTGAAGTTGCCAACCGGGTTGAATGATAAGCAGAAAGATTTGCTCCGTCAGATGAAGGATGCAAAGTAATTTCTAAAAGAAGGGAACGGGTTCTCGGACATGAGAACCTTCCCGAAACATGAAGGTAAAAAGAAACGCCCTGCAAGAAGGGAACATTCAGAAATGAAGTTCCTGATTTTGCAGGGCGTTTTTTATTCTATTCTGCGGCATTAATCTTCGACATGTTGAACGCAGAAACCTTGCCGTCTGGCGAAACGGTTGCGTTGATTTTGAAATGGTTGGTTTTCTTAGTACCGTCGGTAAGCTGAACTTCCTCACGTGCTGAGAACTGAACCTGATATTCATAATCTTCGTCACCCACCTCGCGCTTCTTGATCTTATAATCGTTGGTGAGGAACCAGTTCAGGTTGGTCACATCTTCCTTATAAAGCTTATTCATAAAGGTAACAACATCAGCCTTGGTAGCAGAATTCTTACCCAGAAGCGAAGAGAGAATGTCCTCGCATGAAGCCTGCAAACCATCAGCATCGCGAGTATTGATGCTTTGGAAGAAATGGCGGAACAGACTGCTTACCATATCTTTCTCTTCAGGCTGCAAATCTCTGCTCTTGGCTTTCTTCATCGCATTCTCAGCCTCTTCGATATGCGAACCGTCAGCATGAGCGGCGAGATAAGCCTGGTAAGCTTCTACATTATCAGCATTCTTGGCCACATTCCAGTCGATGGAATCTATCTTGTTCAAAACCTCCTGCTTGTGTGGACTGTTTGGGTATTTGTCGAGATAAGCCTGCAGGGCCTCTTTCGAACCGCTTACTACGGCGTTGGTCCAGTCCTGATCGGTCTGTTTCAGAAGTTCGAGGTGAGCCATGATGGAATCACGATGCGCCTCGTCAGCATCTTTGTAAGTATCTAGGTAACTCTGCAGAACCATCGGGTCGCTACTCTGCATCGCATACTCGTAAGCTTCCAGTTCCTTATTCTTATTGGCGCTATCATAGAAATAGTAGAAGATGCCACAAACGAGGAAGGCGAAAATAAGAGAGATGATGATGACGCCACGGTTGCTTTTTTTCTTTTCCTGGGTTCCCTCGCCGTTTCCGCCGTTCTGAGAATTAGATTGCTGTGGGCGAACCGGAGGAACGGGTGGAGTAGGAGGTGTTGTTGTTCTAACAGGTGTCTGAGGACGAGCCTGCTGCCTGAGAGCGTCCTGTCTGAGAGCGTCCTGACGGCGGATTTCTTCTTGTCTGATTGCATTCTGTCTGGCTGCGTTTTCAGCTTCTTGCTGCTGAGTCATAGAAGCCTGGCTGGCAGGAGTCTGCTGGCTCATTCCTGTCGGAGGTGTCATTCTTGTGAGCGAAGGATTCAGCTCATGGCAGTTAGGACACATTTCCAGGTTGCTGAAATAAATCTCGCCACAATTTGGGCATTTGGTAATTTTGCCTGCTATTTCTACTCCGCAACTAGGGCAGGTAGGTGCTTTATCGCTAATTTGGCGTCCGCATTCCGGACATTTTATAATTGCCATAATTCTATTTTGTGTTTATTAATTTACTTATAATTCATGCTTCTCTACTTCCAGACCTTATCTACTCTTTACCTTGAAGCTAATCATAAAGTTCCAAGTTCAAGGTTCCAAGTACTATCGATGTCTGAATCTGATTTCTCTGAGCTTGTGGCGCCCCATGAAACGGCTTTTGTCAACATAGCCGTTTATTCCGTTGAGTCTGCCCTTACCCGTATATTGCCACATTTCGAAATCTCTACCATCGCGCAATACAGGGAGGCGCTTCGTATACTGGGCAATCATCAGCTTGTAGCTGTCTAGCTTGCCCAGAAGATAGTTGTCATAGAAATTGGCTCCCGTATAGATGAGGGGTTTCTGCTTATATGCTTTCTCTACGAGATGCAGAAACTTAAAGAGCGAATCGCAGAATTCTTCTGTATTCATGCCGCTTTTCGTCTCCACATCAATCATAGGCAAGAGGTCCTGATCTCCCGGACGGCATTGGGCCATGAAATTTTCCAGCTGCGTCTGCTGTGGGATGCGGGGTCTGTAGAAATGATAAGAACCTACTTTCATTCCGTAGCGATGAGCCAGGTCGATATTCTTCTTGTATTTGCTGTCGATGTTGGTTCCTCCCTCGGTAGCTTTCAGATAAACGTAAGCCATCTTAGAGTTGTCGCCCACGGTTTCCCAGAACACGTTGCCCTGATAATGACTCAAGTCGATGCCGTGAACGTGCCGACAAGTGTCTTCGCATTGCACCTGGGCATGGGCTCCCAAGGCAATAATGGATGCTATAATAGAGATAAATAACTTTTTCATAGATGCAAAGATACGAAAATCAGATGAAAATCGTACTACTAAGAGATTAATTTTATAGATATTTTACTCTTCGTCCTGATGAATCCCAGGTTAACCCCTTCAATCCTTACTGAAATTTACTCTTCAATCTCAGATAATGAACGGAAGAAATTGTTCATGAAATTGCTCATGGTTTCTATCGGAGCGTATTGCAGATAGCGCATGCTGCGGCGCAGATTCTTGCGCATGGTTCCCCCCGTGGTGCGTACAAAACCGCTGCTGGTCTGCTCAAACTGAATGGCCTGCTGGTCCATGATATTATAGTAGAGCGAACGGAGCGTCAGCTTGTAGGCGCCTCTTTCTATGTGATGAACGAACGGGATTTCGTCCTGTTCAAAATCGAAGAAGGTGATGAGCACGCTTCCTTCCAGCTGGGCGATGCGCTGGATGCGGAGCTTGGCAAGCCACTTCTCCAGTTTCACGAAATCTACCTTGTCGCCTCGGGTTCTCAGGTAGTCTCCCAACTGGATGATTCCTCTGAGATTGATTCCGTTAGCCAACATTCCATTTACGTTTGCCACGATGATGCGCAGCAGATAAATGGTCTCGATAGAGGTATCGATGGCGTGGCGTTCATCTTCCTGAATCTTGCTGAGCCGCCGGTTCAGAAAACTGTTGTTCATCTTCACCTCTCCGGCAGGAACATCATTCACATTCTTGAGCATCTGAGCTATCTTTTTCTTCTTAAAGGTAGTCATCGGTTCCATTTCTTCCTTGATGCCGAAGTTGTCGGCACGGAGCTTAGTAAAAAGGTTGCGCTGAAGAAAATTCATATGCCTTGTTCTTATTAATAGTCAATAATAAAGTTTTGTTCTTCCTGTCAAGAAATCTCTAACGCAGAAGGAGACCCTCCTCTGATTTGAGAAGTCTTCTCCTAACTATATCTCTTAGGATAGCGCAAGAGGATGGCCAGCAGGGCTGCCACACCTATCGCCAGCGGATAGTAGAGATAAGGAAGAATGTCCATCGGACTGAGATTGGCCAGACCGGCTGCCAGGAGCATCTGCACGCCATAAGGAATCAATCCCTGAACCATGCACGAGAAGGTGTCGAGAATGCTGGCTGCCTTGCGGTTGTCTACGCCAAACCGGTCGCCTATCTTTTTCGAAATATTTCCTACTGTCAGAATCGCTACCGTATTATTTGCCGTACAGATGTTTACCATCGAAACGAGGGCGGCGATAGAAAGTTCGGCTCCACGTTTGCTGTTTACGTGGGCTGTAATCTTGTTGATGATGAAATCGATTCCGCCGTTTTCGCGGATGATTTCGAGCATACCACCTGCCATCATGGCGATGATAATGAGTTCGCCCATGCCGATAATGCCGTTGCCCATGGCTGAGAACCAGCCAAAGAGGTCGTAGCTTCCGGAGGCACCCAGAAGATGACTGCCTATGCCGATGGCGCCACAGAGTAGGGTGCCCAGAGTGAGAACAGCCATTACATTCATGCCGGCAATAGCGGTAACGAGGACGGTGAGGTAAGGCAATACTTTCATGTATTCCACCTTGTTGATGTGGGTTGGGGCCTGAAGACCGACTCCCATGACAGAATAGGCGATGAGCACGAGTACGGCGGCCGGAACCACAATCATGGAGTTGACCTTGAACTTATCGCTCATCTTACAGTTCTGCGTCTGCGTAGCAACAACAGTCGTATCGGAGATGAACGAGAGGTTGTCGCCGAAATATGCGCCACCTACGATGATGGCGGTCATCATGCCTACGTTAGCATCCATCGAGTGGGCCAGTCCGGCGGCTATCGGAACCAGAGCCACTACGGTTCCCACACTTGTTCCGATAGATACGGAGATAAAGCAGGCAGCCAGGAAGAGTCCTGGCAGAATCATGCTGGCTGGCAGGATGCTGAGCGCCAGGTTGACGGTTGCATCAACGGCTCCCATCGCCTTGGCTGATGCGGCAAACGAGCCAGCCAGCACGTAAATCCAGAGCATGAGCATCAGGTTGTTGGCGCCGGCACCCTTGCTGTATGTGTCCACTCGTTTCCTGACAGGCATTCCGCCGGAAATAGCCACGGCATAAATGCTCGAAATCATGAACGCTACTGTGAGCGAGAGGCTGGTGTCCTGATGGCTGCTGTCTACCGAATATACGGTAAAAGCCACGATAAGGACAATCAGCAAAAATAATGGCGACAACGCCAGCAAACCTTTTTTGTTACTCATACTTCTTTTTTCCTTCTTAATTAAAGAGTTACTCCATTCTTGAAGATGGAGATTTCACGATAGCCATTATACTCGTTGCGAGCCTCCTCGCCACTTGCTACGGCTATAATCTTATCAATAAACTTGCTTACCAAGTCTTTCATTTCTACACCTTCTACCAGAGCGCCGGCGTTGAAATCAATCCAGTTTGGCTTGTTCTTTGCCAGATTGCTGTTGGTAGAAATCTTCATCGTTGGCACGAAGGTTCCGAATGGGGTTCCGCGACCTGTGGTGAAGAGAACGAGCTGGCAACCTGCTGAAGCCAGAGCTGTGGCTGCTACAAGGTCGTTACCCGGAGCTGAAAGCAGGTTCAAACCGGTTGTCTCCAGACGGTCGCCATACGGGAGCACGCCGCTTACCGGAGCACGGCCGCACTTCTGGGTGCAACCCAAAGCCTTATCTTCGAGGGTTGAGATACCACCTGCCTTGTTACCTGGAGAAGGGTTCTCGCCAACTGGCTCACCATGGCTCAGGAAGTACTCCTTGAAGTCGTTAATCAGGTGAACGGTCTTGTCGAAGAGTTCCTTATTTTCGCAACGGTTCATCAGAATGGTTTCTGCGCCAAACATTTCCGGTACCTCTGTCAGGATGCTTGTACCGCCCTGTGCAACGAGCCAGTCGCTAAATTCACCTACCAACGGGTTGGCTGTAATTCCGCTGAAGCCGTCAGAACCGCCACACTTCAAACCTACGCGCAGTTTGCTTACCGGAACTTCCTCGCGCTTGTCTTCCTTAGCCAGGGCATAGAGGTTGCGCAGAATCTTCATGCCTTCCTCTAGCTCATCGCCTTCAACCTTCTGTGTTACAAGAAGTTTGATGCGGTCGTGATCATAGTCACCGAGCATCTTCATGAAATCATCTGGCTGGTTGTTCTCGCAGCCGAGCGAGAGAACGAGCACGGCACCTGCGTTAGGATGCAGACAGATATCGCGAAGCACCTTGCGGGTATTCTCATGGTCGCCCGAGAGCTGTGAGCAACCGAAGTTGTGGTGCCATGCGTGGATGGCGTCGATGCCTTCGCAGCCTGTTTCTTTCTTGAGGAGTTCTACCAGTTTCTCAGCCACGCCGTTAACGCAGCCCACGGTAGGAACTACCCATACTTCGTTTCTTACGCCTACTTCGCCATTCTTGCGAACGTAGCCCATGAAGGTGCGGTTTTCCTTAGCGATGTTCAGCTGCTCGTTAACCGGGTTGTAGGTATATTCGAGCGTACCGGCAAGATTGGTCTTGAGGTTGTTCTCGTTTACCCATTCGCCAGCCTTGAGGCTGGTCTTTGCATGACCGATAGGGTAGCCATACTTCAGGATGTCTGTACCCTCGGCAGCATCGTTGATGAGCACCTTGTGTCCTGCAGGAGTATCCTGCAATAATGTGATGGTCTTGCCATCTACTTCAATCGTTTCACCCTTCTTCATAGGGCGCAAGCAAACCACTACCGAGTCGGCAGGGTTAATCTTGATAAAACTTGATTGTTCCATACGTAGTCTGTCTTTTATTTATTGTTTATAATTTATAATGTTCCTGTAAGAATATTCTTCCATGCGGAAACCCTGTTCTGCCCGATAGCCTTAGAGCTGGGTTCTGCGATAGAAATCTACGTTTTCCTTCATCAGCAGCTCGATAGGCATATAGTTTACCGGCGTAACTTTCTTCTTCAGCACGATGGCCTGGAAGAGCGTGTCTACGCAGGAGTAACCCTGCATGTAGGCGTGCTGGGCGATGAGGAAGGAGATGCTTCCTTCGCGCAGACAACGGGCATTTTTCTCCACCATATCGTAGCCCATGATCTGAACGTCGCGGCGGTTGGTCTTCAGCAGGAAGTCGCCCACGATGTGCGCCTTTGATGTCATGGTGATGCAATGGTGGATGTTCGGATGCGAGGCAAAGAATTTCTCCAGCATTTTTGCAAATTCTGCACGTGTGCCGCTCAACGGCAGGTCGAGCACGGTAATCTTCACGTTAGGGAAGTGGTCGTGCATGTAATGGCGGAATCCTACCTCTCGGTTGTCCTGCTGCTTGCTGACCACTCTTCCGTCCTTGGTCTGCCTCATAAGCATGATTTCATCTTCCTTGGCGGCAATCATCATCAGCATCTTGGCTGCGAAGAAACCGGAACAGAACGAATCCTGACCGTAGAAAGAGAGCGGACGGAGATCGGGCATGTAGGAGTCGAGCAGGATGAAAGGGATGCTCTTGTGGTGAAGCGCCTCGGTAAACTCGCGGGTCACGTCGAGTGATGAAGGCACCACGATGACTCCTTCCGGACTGGCCTCAAGAATCTTGTTGCCTTCTTCGCGGAACGATTCCTCGCTGGAACGCTCATAGAAACGAATCTCTACATCGATATGGAAGTCACGTCGGGTATCTTCACATTTTTTTGCGCCTTCCTCTATTTCCTCCCAGTAAGCCTCCGATTCATGTTTCGGAATCAGCAGGTAGAAGGTATAGGATTTGTTGTAAGCCAGAGCGCTGGCGTACACGTTAGGCTGATAATTCATTTCCTTGAGGGCTTTCTCGACCTTGTCTCGTGCAGGTTTCGACACGTTAGGACGGTCGTGCAGAACTCGGTCTACGGTTCCAACGGATACGCCAGCTCTCTCGGCAATATCCTTGATTCTGATTTTTTCGGCCATTGTTTTTTAGCATTACGGGTCTTGTTGCCTCGCGTGTACTTATTATATAAGGAGCCTCTCCTGGGGGCTACGATAGATAAAACGTCGCAGGTACTTCCTAGCTGTGCACAGACCACAATTAGTATTAAGCAATTCTGTTGTGTGCGACCACAAGTGCGAATTTTGCCGCAAATATACAACATTTTTTTGAATTGTGCGAAGACACAGCAACTTTTTTGCACGAAAAACAAAAAAAAATGCGATTTTATTTCGTTATTCGAGAAATTATGGTTATTTTTGCCCACGAATTTGAACGCCAACTAATAATTGAACTTCATTTCTCAACAAAAAAGTGGAATTTTAATTTGTTACTCATAACAAACAAAATAAAAACAAAAAAATTAAAACTATCAAACATGGCAAAAATTGTAACATTAGGCGAGATCATGCTTCGTTTATCACCAGAAGGCAATGATCGTTTCATTCAGAGTGAATCACTTCGCATCATCCCTGGTGGTGGTGAGGCTAACGTAGCTGTAAGCTTGGCTAACTATGGTCATGATGCTTACTTCGTATCTAAGCTCCCTAAGCACGAGATCGGTCAGATTGCTGTCAACGGTCTCCGTCGTTATGGCGTAAACACAGAGTTCATCGCTCGTGGTGGCGACCGCGTAGGTCTCTACTATGCTGAGACAGGTGCTTCTATGCGCCCATCTAAGGTAATCTACGACCGTGCACACAGCGCAATTGCTGAGGCTGACCCATCTGATTTCGATTTCGATAAGATTATGGAGGGTGCCCAGTGGTTCCATTGGAGCGGTATTACTCCAGCTATTAGCGACAAGGCTGCTGAGTTGACTAAGTTGGCTTGTGAGGCTGCTAAGCGTCACGGCGTAACTGTTTCTGTTGACCTCAACTTCCGCAAGAAGCTCTGGACTTCAGAGAAGGCTATCTCTGTTATGCGTCCTTTGATGAAGTACGTTGACGTTTGCATCGGTAATGAGGAAGATGCTCAGCTCTGCCTGGGCTTCAAGCCAGATGCTGACGTAGAGGGCGGTAAGACAGATGCTGAGGGTTACTACGGCATCTTCAAGGGCATGATGAAGGAGTTCGGCTTCAAGTATGTTGTTTCTACTCTCCGCGAATCTCTCTCTGCTACACACAACGGCTGGAAGGCTCTCATCTATGATGGTAAGGAGTTCTATCAGAGCAAGCACTACGACATCAACCCTATCATCGACCGCGTTGGTGGTGGCGACTCTTTCTCTGGTGGTCTGATCCACGGTCTTCTTACTAAGGAGACTCAGGGCGAGGCTCTTGAGTTTGCGGTAGCTGCTTCTGCTTTGAAGCATACTATCCCTGGCGACTTCAACCTGGTTTCTGCTGACGAGGTAGAGAGCCTGGCTGGCGGTAACGCTAATGGTCGAGTTCAGAGATAATAGATTTAGTTTAGAGTTAAAAGTTAATAGTTTATAGCTGTCATGCTTATGGCGTAGCCCCTATAAACTATAATAGTTTAAAGTTTATAGTTGATAGGCAGTCTTGCTTATGGCGAAGCTCCTATTAACTATAAACTATTAATTATTAATTAAAATAAGTAATGGCAAAGTTTAGCAAAATGCAGGTTATGGCAGCCATGAAAGAGACTGGTATGGTACCTGTTTTCTTCAACAAGGATGTTGAAATCTGCAAGAACGTCATCAAGGCTTGTTACGAGGGTGGCGTACGTGTTTTCGAGTTTACTAACCGTGGTGATTTCGCTCACGAGATTTTTGGTGAGTTGGTAAAGTGGGCTGACAAGGCTTGCCCTGAGATGATTCTGGGTGCAGGTACAGTTGTTGATGCTGGTACAGCTTCTCTGTATCTCCAGCTCGGCGCTAACTTCATCGTAGGTCCTAACTTCAACCCTGATATTGCTCCAGTTTGCAACCGTCGTCTGGTTCCTTATTCACCAGGTTGCGGTTCTGTAACTGAAATCAATAATGCTCAGGCTGCTGGTTGCGACGTAACAAAGGTATTCCCTGCAGGTAACGTAGGTGGTCCTTCTTTCGTTAAGAACGTTATGGCACCTTTGCGTTGGAGCAACATCATGGTAACAGGTGCTGTTGAGCCAACAGAGGAGAATCTTACTCCTTGGATCAAGGCAGGCGTTCTCTGCGTGGGTATGGGTTCTAAGCTCTTCCCTAAGGAGACTGTTGCTGCTGGCGACTGGGCTGCTATCACAGCTAAGTGTCAGGAGGCTCTCGGTTATATCGCGAAGGCTCGCGCTTAATAAAGATTTTTTTCATTCGAGATGCTAAATTTCGAATCATTTTGTTGCATGTCGCCATCATCAGTTCTGGTGGTGGCGACTCTTTTTCTTTCAGCTTGTTCTCCTGCGAATAAGGCAAGGGTAGATGAGCTGAACGAGCAATCTTATGCTTATCATTATCGCAATCTCGACTCCACTAAAGTGCTGGCTGAAAGGGCTTTAAATCTTTCAGGAGATTATCCTTCAGGCCGTGCCGAAGCCTACAACAACCTTGCCTTCGTCTGTATAGCCAAGATGGATTACAAGGGAGCCAAGGGATGGCTGAAGAAGGTTGAAGAGGAGAGCGATAATCAGATTGAACTCGCTATTGCCGATGTTCAGAACATGCGACTCTGCCAGAGAGAATCGCACAACAAAGATTTTTATGCTTATCGCGAAAAGGCGATGAGGCGTTTGCGAAGAATTCGCGAAGAGGTGAATTCCATGCCCCCGAGGGAAAACAAACGTGTGATTTATGCGAAATCTGAATTTTCTATTGTTGCCGCCACCTATTTTTATTATGTGGGCTTAGACGAGCCGATGTTCAAGGAGCTTAACCGGCTGGACCCGGATGAGCTGGAACAGGATTCGGCACAATACCTCAACTATCTTTATAATTTCGGTTCGGGCGGAGCCATCGTCAAGGGAACCGAAAACGAAATTAATCAGGCGGAATTCGACCGGCTGATCAGCTGCTACATGCTGGCTAGCGATGCTGCCCATCCGTATCCTTACTGGCAGGCTAACGCCCTGCAGTCTATTAGCGAGCACCTCAGAAAAGGGGAGGTGAGCGAATTCCTTATCCGCAACAACCTGCCTGCCTTCCAGTATCTCAATATCGAGCAGATGCCAAACAATCTGCTGGCAGGCAACTTTGCCCAGCGTGCCCTCAACCTCTTTTCGAGCTACGGAGATGTTTATCAGACTGCCGGAGCCAACCGTACGCTGGCAGAATGTTTCTGGGATATCCATGATTATTCTTCGGCACTCTCCTGTCTGAACCATGCCCTGAATGACAATAAGGCGATAGAGCAGGCACCCGACCTCGTGGCGTCCATCCGCGAACAGCTTTGTCTGGTTTATTCGGCTATCGACGATAAGCAGCAGAGCGATTACAACCGCAACATCTATCTGGATTTGCAAGACCACTCCCGACAGGACCGCCAGCTCGAGGCACGTGCTACGGCGCTCGACGAGAACGCCCAGCAGCTCAACCTGATGATTGCTGCCGTGGTGGCGATGATTGTGCTCGTGGTGGTTCTGCTCTACGTTTTCGACCTCATGAAACGCAAGAAGATGAAGAACCAGTCGATGGATGAACTACTTGCACCTTTACGTGAATGGAGCAAGAATAACACTAAGAAAATCAACGAATTAAAAGATGAGCAGGAAGAGGTACAGGATAATCTGAACGTAACCCGACTGCACATCGAAGAAAACAAGAAACGCAATCTGGAGCAACGGGCTAAGATTTCGCTCGTAAACAGCATTACGCCTTTCATCGACCGCATGATCCATGAGGTAAACCGACTCTCAGAAGGGGGCGAAAGCGACGAGGTACGACGGGAGCGCTACCAGTATATCGCCGAACTCACGGATAAGATAAACCAGTATAACAACGTGCTTACGGAGTGGATTCAGATGCGCCAGGGCTCACTCAGCCTGCGTATCGAAAGTTTCCCGCTCCAGCAGCTTTTCGATATTGTAAGCAAGGGCAAGATGAGCTTCCAGATGCAGGGCGTGAAACTCGATGTAGAGCCTACAGATGCCGTGGTCAAGGCCGACCGCATCCTTACGCTCTTCATGATCAATACCATAGCCGATAATGCCCGCAAGTTTACACCCGAAGGCGGAAAGGTAACCATTAGCGCCAAGGTTTCTGACTTCGTGGAAATCAGCATCTCAGATACCGGAAAGGGTATGGATGAGGAGCAGCTGGCGCATGTCTTCGACCGGACCTATACGGGCGGTCATGGCTTCGGACTGCTCAACTGCAAGGGCATCATAGAGAAATATAAGAAGGTGAGTTCACTCTTTGCCGGCTGCCAGATCAAGGCAGAAAGCAAGTTGGGCGAGGGGAGCCGCTTCAGTTTCCGTCTGCCTAAAGGCATCGCCCGCCGAACCCATCAGCTGCTGGGCATCTTCATCATGCTCTTCGTGCTGCTGTCGGCTTCGGTCCAGCCTTGTGAGGCTAAGAAGGCCAACGACATCCGCCAGCGCCACAATCATCACAAGACGAACGTAGATGCCAATCTCCAGCGTGCCGACGATTTTGCAGATAGCGCCTACTTCAGCAATATCAACGGCACCTACCAGCGTACCCTGGCCTTTGCCGATTCTTCGCGCCATTATCTCAACGCGTTCTATCTGTCGAAATATCCCGACGGCAAGTATCTCATGGTGGCTCATCCGGAGGTGGGAATGGCGGCAGAACTCTCCTGGATGCGCTCCGGACTGCCAACCAATTATCACGTCATCCTGGACCTGAGAAACGAGTGTGCCGTAGCTGCTCTGGCGTTGCACCAATGGTCGCTCTACCAGAGCAACAACAAGGTTTATACCCAGCTGTTCCGCGAGATAAGTGCCGATAATACGCTCGATAATTACGTGCACACGATGCAGCAGAGCGAGAACTCGAAGACCGTGGCCGTGGTGCTGCTCATCCTGTTGCTGCTGCAGTTGCCGCTGGCTTATTATCTGCTCTATTACCGCCACGTGCTGAGCTACCGGTTTGCCATGATAGAGCAGACCAAGGCTAAGCGTACCGACGAGGCTGAGCAGGAATCCCTGAAACTGGAGCTGATGACGGATGAGCTGCATAGGGCTGAATATGAAAATGATAAGCTTCACATCTCCAATTCCGTGCTCGACAACTGTCTGTCTACGCTCAAGCACGAAACGATGTATTATCCGTCGCGCATCCGCCAGCTTATCGATTCGCAGCCCGATGATGTAGATTCGCTCAAGGAACTGGTAGCTTATTATAAATCGCTCTATTCTCTGCTCAGCGCCCAGGCGATGGAGCAGGTAGAAGGCAACATCAAGGCAGATGATTTTCTGAACCGCTATCTTGTTTCTATGATGCGCGGCAATTCCAAGGATTACCATACCGGAGTGGCTGAGATTCCGGGTTCTGCCTACGTGAGATATTGGATTGACCAGCAGGATGTGGCCTATGATGCTGCGCTCCATGCCCAGCTCTTTACCCCTCTGACGGGCGATTTGCGCTATCTCCTGTGCCGGCAGATTGTGAGGGAACTGGGCGAGATTACCAATCTGCGCGGCTGCGGCATCAAGGCTTGCCAGGGCGATAAGGGTTGCCTCAGGATAGAGGCCGTGCTGCCGGCACGCATCAAATGGAAAAGTTTAAAATCATAAGAAAATAAAAATATCAGAAAATGGAAAATTTTAAAGTCATCATAGTAGAAGACGTGCCCCTGGAACTGAAGGGCACAGAGGGTATCTTCAAGAATGATATTCCGGAGGCTGAAATCATCGGTACTGCCGAGAGCGAAATAGCCTATTGGAAACTCATCAAGCAGCAGTTGCCCGATCTGGTTCTGCTCGACCTCGGACTGGGCGGTTCCACCACGGTAGGCGTAGAAATCTGCCGCCAGACCAAGGAGCAGTACCCTGACGTGAAGGTGCTCATCTTTACAGGAGAAATTCTGAACGAAAAACTCTGGGTAGATGTGCTCGATGCGGGCTGCGACGGCATCATTCTGAAGAGTGGCGAACTCCTTACGCGTGGCGATGTGGCGAGCTGCATGGGAGGTAAGAAACTGGTGTTCAACCAGCCTATCCTTCAGAAAATAGTAGACCGTTTCAAGCGGAGCGTAAACAGCCAGCTGATGCGTCAGGAGGCTCTGGTGAATTATGAGATTGATGAGTATGACGAGCGTTTCCTGCGCCATCTTGCGCTGGGCTATACCAAGGAGCAGATTACCAACCTGCGCGGAATGCCTTTCGGCGTAAAGAGTCTGGAGAAGCGACAGGCAGAACTGGTTCAGAAACTCTTCCCTGACGGCAATCACGGCATGGGCATCAACGCCACCCGCCTGGTGGTAAAAGCCTGCGAGCTCCGCATCCTCGATATCGACCATCTGCAGGCAGATGAAGAATAACACGTTTCAATAAGTGCTTTTTAAAGAATGTATAAGAAAGTATTGGCCTATCTGGCATTATCGTTGGGAATAGCCGAAGTAGTGGTGATTCTGGTTTCGTGGCTGCTTACAGCTGCGATGCCCGAGTCGTTCACCCATTCTCTAACCAGCCCCGAGGGCATCCGCTGGTTTACGGGCCATTTTGTAGACCATCTCACCTCTGTATGGCTCGTATGGCTGGTGCTCATCAGCATCACCATCGGGGTGGTAAAGCAGAGTAGGGTGCTCCATTTCGACCATACCCAGTATCGCCAGCGCACGGCCTTGCGCCTGATGCTCATCGAGTTGTGCATCTCTGCAGGTATCATGCTGGCGCTCACACTCTTGCCCCATGCCATTCTGCTGAATGCCGTAGGAACCCTCTTTCCGGGTCCGTTCACGCATAGTCTCATTCCGTACATCTGTTTCTCGGTCATGGTGATGAGCATGAGTTACGGCATCATGAGCGAGAGCATCAAGGGCATCAGTCAGGTTTATGATGCGATGAATCAAGGCATCCGCCTCCTGTCGCCCTGCTTTCTTTTCTACATTCTCGTGATGCAGCTCTATACATCCATCCTCTATGTAATGGAGTAAGATAAAAGCCCCCGATGCTCGTTTCCTTGCATCAGGGGCTTTTTTCTTATTATGGTAAAATCAGGGATTCCTGTTCGGGTTTTCGGGGAGTTCGCTTACTCCAAACCGTCGCCCTCATTACCGCCGGTGGTTCCGCCGCCTTCAGTATTTCCGCCGCCTTCGGTATTTCCGCCGCCCGGGGTGTTATCCGAACCGCCACCACCACCTGGGGTGTTGTCTGGGTCTTCCACATCGCCCTTATCGTCGGAGGTAACGTTTTTCACCACCTTGCCGTTGCGGTCGTAACAGGTAATCTGGATGGAGGTTTCCTGCAGCTCGCGCTTGATGTCAACGCTTGGGGTGAAGATAACACGGCGGTTGGTAATCAGACTGGTAGCCACTTCGCCTACGGTAGGCACACTCTTGGCTCTTACGCCGAATCGCATGGTTCCCAATCCTGGAACGGCTACGGAATGGCCTTCGGTACACCACGCCTTGATAACCTCGCCTGCTGCATCCCAGCAAACCTGCATCACGCCCACGCTAACGCCGCTTCTGATAGCAGCCTCCTTGATTACCTTGCTCTCTGAGAGCTTGTTGTAAAGTTCGGTACCGAGGATGAATCTGTACTGACCCTTCATTTCGCCTACTTGGATAAGGGTCTCCTTTGCTTTCAAATTAATTGCCATAATCTCAATAAATTTTAATGGTGAATACTATAAACTATTAACTCTAAACTACTTGATGGTGATGGTTGGCACGTAGTAGGTAGAATCTACTTTGGTGGAGATGTTGTTCTCCTGATGTTGCCGCTGGTTCTTTCCGATTACGAGTCCTGCCGTGCAGGAGCTGGATAGGAAGGTGACGATGGCTGAGCAAATCGCCACGATGAGATACCTGATGAATGCCTTCATGTTCTGGTTCATGATTTTTTTCTGCCCCCTGCTAAGTTTCGCTTTTTCCTCTTTCCTCAGATTTCTCTTAGAAGAAGTACTTTGCGAAACGACTCGTTTCGAGGCTTGGAGTCTTGGTTTCATTTTCTTTTTTATTTTCCCAATTAGGGAGATATTTTTCTCCAACTGGGCAAGTGATTTTGCGCGCTTTCTGAATCACGATGCAAAGATACGAAATCCCGATTTATCAGGTGTGCGATAGCGTGCGATACCATGCGATAGCGGAACATTTTCTTCAAAACACTCAACACTTAACATTCAACATTGAAAAAGCCTCCGTTCCCAGCGATTCTATCGCTGGTCCGTCACCCGCCAAGTTAACATACTTAACATTAATAACTCCCCCTTATCCCGGTTCCCCGAGGTTATCGAAAATAGCCTTCACCTGCTTGGGCGTGAACGACTTGCAAGTCTTTTCATACCCCATCTCCTGCAATTCATCCCAGAGCGGCTGGCAACGCCGAATCCAACTCATGAGATGATTCACGGCCGTGCGTGGCATACTCTCGGGAAAGTACATCAGTCCCAGTTCCTTCTTCGTATACGTGCGGTTTATAAAATCTTCCATAATCTTAATTTTTTAATCATTTGTTTATCGGCTCCTTGCTCCCGGAAGTTGCAGCAGCCCCTAAAAGATAGTATTCGCTAAAATCCTTGCAGCCCGGTGGCAACTGGTGGTGAACCAGCTGGGGGAGCATCTCCCTGAGTTGCATGAAGAGGCTTTCGCCCGGCACATCCTGATCAGGAAACATGTGGAATTCCACCTGATACAGTTTTCCGATATCCGTCAGCAGCTGCTTATCCTCGGGTTTGAGGAGCGTGGCAGAAGGGATGGCTATCGCCTTATGTCCGGCAGAAAGCATCGCCCAGCAGTCGCTACATCCCTCCGTAATAAACAGCCTCTCGCCTGGTTTCAGTCTCTTCACAACCGGCAGATTATAGATGCTGCATCTTGCGCCGTAAGGGAACCGGAAGCGGGGAGCATCCTGCTCCTTCTTGTAATCCAGGTTCCGGTTCTGGATTCCTATAAGCCGCCCATCGGTATCGAAGTAAGGAATCTGCAGCCAGTTGATGCCCTTCTTGTCCGTCCATGAAGTCAGTCGGCACCAGTTCACCACTCTCCAGTCAATCTTCCTCTCCTCGAAGAGAAATCTCCGAGCTGCCTGGTTGAGCCAGGGATGTTCGAAGAACCTAGCATACCTGCTTGCATCGAAGGAAGATTTCCCCGAATTATCACCCGAAGAAGAACTACCCGATGAAGAGCCCGAAGAAGAATCCTCCTCCAGCTGTATCTGATGTTCCTCGGCGAGCCATCGGCAAGCCGCCGGGAAATCCTTCCCCAGGTATCGCATCGCCAGGTCGATGGTGCCGATGGAACTCCTCATGCAGACATAGCATCTGCAGCTGTTCTTGTTCTTGTTGAACGTAAGGCTGGCGTGGTGGTCGTCATGGAAGGGGCAGAGCGCCTTATGGTGCTCCACCTTCATCCCCATCTCTTTCGCAACCTTCTCTATCGGAAGTTCGCGCAGTTTCTGAATCTCATATTTCTCCATCATATCCCTTTCCCTTTCTTTTTCTTAGCCGGTATACCCGTCAGATATTCTGCAGTCTTGGTATAGAGTTTCGTCTGGCTGTTATAAGTAATAAACTGGCGGCTCTTCCATACGTTGAGCTGATGCTTGGTACCTTCCTGATTCTTGCCCAGACTCAGGCGCAGGGTTTCCAACTGCAGCTCGTTGAAGGAATTCTCCAGCTGGTCGAGCATGTTTTTCGGTCCGCTTCTCTGAGCCTCTTCCTGCCCATCTCCCGTTTTAAACATGTCGCCGAACACCTTTACCTTCGACCACAAATCGTAGTAGCAGAACCATTCAACGAAGTCGCCGATGGATTTCGACCAGCTCTGGTCGTTCAGAATCCACAGCACGGCTCCCTTCTTCCATGCCGAGAAGATGCTGCGGTGGGAGAGTTCCCAGAGCGTATCATCATCAGCAAGGTCGGCAAGGCGTGCCATTTCCTCTGCCAGCTTATCGGCTATCTTGTTGAGCTGCTTCACCACAAAACTGCCCTTGCAGTTGTCCAGCCTCAGCAGGTAGCCATCGAGCTTTTCAAGGAAATCTTTGTTGTACGTTCCCTGTCGCGGAATCTTTCCGCTTCGCTCGCCACGGGCTTTGTAGGCGAAAGGTATGCGCCCGAAGAAGCCATTGGTCAGGTCTTTCTTGTAGAAGAGTCGGGCCGCCTCGGGAGTAGAGGTAAAGGTGAGATTCACACGGAGCAGAGGGTTGCCCGTTACGCCATCAGCCGTGGCGCGCAAGGCTCCAGCCCTCTGACAGTCGAAGATATTTCTTACCATCTGGCTCACCTGCTTATGCCCACCACACATTCTGTCGGCCATCTCCACCTCAGGCAGATTGATGTACTGGGTTCTTCCGCCCAGCTGTTCGCAAGCCATAGCGTTCTGGATGAATGCAGGATTGGTGACATCAGAAGGTGGAAACCAGAAACTCACGTCCGGGCGCTCCGGTTTTTCCTTGTTGGCGCCCTTGGTTTTCATCTGTCGCTGCCAGTCAACCAGTTTCTTGAACTCAGTCTCATCATGCTTTCTGAAAGGTCTCATGATGGCCTCTACAAGATGACCCAACTGTGCCTTTCCGATACCCGACGGACCTATCAGATGACCCATTTGCCCGCACATTTCGTAATATTTGTTGTCGGAATACATGAATCTTACGTCTGTGAGATGAGCTGCTAATGCCGGAATAGCCATTGGAATGAGCACTTCCTGCATGTCTTTTGATGCCTGAGAGATGGCAAATTTTACAAATTCAGTACCCTTGCTGGGTTTTGGCATCGCCGGAGCGATGTTGCTAAAAATATTATAATCCATTGCTTTTTAGAGAGTTAAATCAAATTTCATGTTCATTTTTTCTTGCTTGCAGTCTCAGTCTCAGAGTCTCAGTTGTTTTTTTATGGTCTCGCTTCCTATATATATTATATATAACTAATTAATAATCAATAAGTTATGAAGTCTTAAGAAGCGGGTTTGAAGTTGGATTGTGACATTTATCCTAACTGAGACTGAGATTTGAGACTGCTTTGAAGAGGAAATGAGGGTAGGGATAATCCTGTTACCAGCCTCCCCGAAGTCCCCATTTCCTCTAGAAAGCCTCGACTTCGTTTATCTGTCATCACTCTTACCGCTAATGATGCGCAACTCGTTGGCGGCACCCTGGCAGAAGTCTTGGAAGGTGAAGCGCTCTGAGAACTGCGGGCGGTTGAAGGTAGGGTAGAGCGTACCGTCTTTCTTCCGGTTCACGTTGATGTACTTTCCTTCATACACGTGCGGATTTCTCTGCACCACCTTCTGCAGTTTCTTCTCCTGGTCATTCTGCACAAAGGTGAAGTGGTCTTCTTCATCGTGCGTAATGGCTCCATCCAGATACTCGCCAACGGCCATGCGCCCTGGCTCCTTAGTCATCAACTTGAGGTCGATACCCAATTCTGTGTTTGGGTAGAATCCCTTTCCTGCCTTACCTGAACTTTCGTTCATATTGTCATTTAATACTATAATCATTTTTACTTGAGTATTAAATAAGCCTCTCTGGTACGATGACGTTCGAAGAGGTTTCCCCGTCATCTTTTCTAGTACCATCATTCCCCATTTTGTGATTTGCAACTCGCCTGATGGGTAGTCATCTTGTTATCAGATGACGGGTGCAAAAGTAAGAAGAAAAAGCCTGGCACAGATGCTTTTCCAAAGTGCCGTCTCCAAAGTTCTCTGAATTTCTCCGATTTTCTCTGTTTTTCTCTGATATTCTCTCTACGTATAGTCGCATTTTTGACTTAGGGGTACAAAAAAGCGACCGATACCTGAACAAAAATCAAGTATCGGTCGCTATCAGAAGATATAAATCTCTATCAGGAAAGCACCAGTCGCTATCGTCTTCTAGTCCTTATTATAATATTTACAGAAAGTCTTGTATCCGAACCCTCCTTTCTCAATCGGCATACCCATGCGTATCAATTCTTCATGGGCATTTTTTGAGTTTTGTGGCAGCAGCACCTTGCCCTCCTTTTTCAGTATGTTCAGTCTCTTACAGATTTCCTGTACGTCAAATTGCTTTACCAGTCTTTCCACCTCTTTATGCACTTTCCATCCTTCGTCTTCATCGAGTGCAGGATGCACAAAATGGAAGAGTTTCTTCTGAAAACCTTCTCCTGCAGCTTCATTGGTTTCACTAGCTTTTCCAGTCACCTCTGCCTCGTAATTCTCCTCCGTCACCTCTGTTTCTTCAGCAAAAAAATCCTTTGCAATCTTCATCATCTGCTGTGCAGACAGATTGCCCTGGATAGTCAGTTCTTTGTGCTGGTTGTTGTAAATAACATTGCCTGCATAATAATTATTACTCATATTTCTTCCTTTTTTTATATTCTTGTAATATTTTTGTATGTCTATAATTCTGATGGCAGCAGAGCAGAATTCCCTTCTTCCTGGTGGTCAAGATGCAGATGCTTACTATGAACATCAAATGTAGAATCTCCTGCATGATAGTGCTCTGCATGAATCGTAGGCTTCTTTGCCACCTCTTTTAAAGCCTTCGTCTGTTCCTTGATGGCATTAATCTGTATACCTTCTCTTGCCTCTTCAGAAAGGAAACGCTCAGTCATATTGTCAACCCGAAGTTTATACTCTGGGGGTAAATATGAAATCTCGTGATAGATGAATCTCTGCAAAACCTCAACATCTTCTCGTCTGACTAGAGTTTGGCTGTACTTGATGATTTTATCAATAAGGTAGTCTTCCTTCTGGCTTGTTAGAGATGGGGTAGGAGCAAAGCTGTTTGTTGGCAGCCCCAAACGCATGCGCAGACGGTCTCTAATCACGAAAGCGGTAAGCAATTGGCGATACTTATCTAATGGAATGCGTGTGTAGTGAGCGCGTATGAGCATGGCTATCTTATCATCATTGGAATAAGGAGCCAATGCCGGAATATTGGAAAGTTCTGTCTCTATATCTTCCAACCATGACATCATTTTCAAATTATCTGGTTTATGACAGTCGGCACCTTTTAAGTGCAACCAGTCATGCCATGCCCTTTCTGCTTCATGGGTGGATAGTAGATGGGGGAGCCAACTTTTGCGGAGCTTCTTCTGGCGACCTTCATTGCATAAACCGCTCAATAAGTGTTCTAGTTCATTCGCCATATAGCGCATCTTGTCGCCCTTTTTTGCTTCCATAGCTTTTATGACATTCTCTATTCCCTCCTTCGCTTCGTACCATAGAGCGTATTTTCCCATTGTTATTAAAGTCTCTGTGTATTCCTGAAGCTCCTCTTCTTCATCAGAAGTTAACGTCTCATGTCTCAGAATATCTATCATCATCATCGTAGCATCTTCTACGCATAAAAACTCCTCTGTCATAGGAAATAAAGGCAGGGGCGGCTCCCATTCTTTCCAATGGTCTTTATGAAAGATGGGCACAATTGGAGTAGAATCAGTTTCTGCTTCAACAAAAAAATAGCCCTCTGCAGAAATTATAACCTCCTTAACCCGAGCGCGGAAATAACCCCGTCCGCTGGTTGTCAATGCAGCCTGAGCCAATGATTTATATTCTTCTCTATTACGTACATAGCCTGCCTTCCGACTCGCAAAGCGCGCAACAAAAGCTTCTTCATCAGTTTCGTTAGTAGGTTCGGGTTTTACCGAAACATAGGGGTGCTTTCTGTCCAGCATGGTCAGAAATTCTATTGTTTTTTGTTGTTCTTGTGCAGTCATATCCTCACCTTTTACGTGGTTAGAATTTACTGCATATTGTACCCCAACTATTTTTATTAAATCTCCCATTGTTTGGTATTTAGATTTTTGGAAAGCTGAATTTAGTTATTACGGCCGTCCGGAGTACAAAGTTACAAAATTAATTCCTATTAGCATTAAAATGTAACATTTTTAACATTATTCGTAACAAAAAATCTAGATTTCGCCCTTTTTTGTGCAGCTTTTAATAAAGATTCTCCTTTTCTCCTTCCTATATTCCACTCTTTCCTTCGCCTCCAATCTTTCCTCTCTCGCCTCCAATCTTTCCTCTCTCGCCTCCGTTCCAAGCGATTCCATCGCTTGTCCCTTGTCCCTTGTCCCTTGTCCCTTGTCCCTTGTCCCTTGTCCCTTCACCCAGCCTCCTCTCCAAGCGCCTCCATTTTCCCTATCTCCATTCCGCAATCCTTTCCGCCATCTCATTCAGTTCCAGGCATTGTTCCCTAGTAATAGTCTTCTTCTCCATATGGTAATCCCAGGGGCTAATTTGCAGCAGCAGCCCCTCAGAACAGGCATAAAAACTCTCCCCGCAAGGCTTATACAACCTCGGGAACCCGTTCTCCCTCAAGAGCACAATACGGTAACCCCGGTTCATAGCCTCGCGCAAAACCTCCTTCTCCTTAGTCGAGATAGCAGCACTCACCAGCACGCCACCACGTTCTCCGCAAGCCAGCCATTCCTCGCGCAAGCGCCTCAAATCCCCCTCAGAATACCGGCGATGTACAACGACCGCCACCTTATCAGGAATATCGAGCAAGAAACAGTTTCCCACCATCTGGCATCTGCGACCCGCCACCTCTTTATTCTGCATCACGGTAAAAAGCCCCGGGTTCATCCTCTTCACCATCAGTCTTCTCGGGTTATCATCCAAGTATTTCTTCCATCCCTCCAGTTGTCTCTCATGTAGCAGAACCTTGTCATTATACCCCAATTCAAAGAGCCCCTTCCTAGCTGTCGTATTCATCCCATAAATCCTCCAGTAAGCCTTGTTGCATCCCATCTTAAACCCCTTTATCACCATTCCCAGCGAACCCATCTCTTTCTCTCTTTTCGCCGTCATCCCAATCGAGCCCGCCTCATTCTCTCCAGCCAGAGCCTGGTTAGCCCCTTTAGCCAGAGCCGAAGCCTGTCCCCCTCGAGCCTCCGTTCCAAGCGATTCCATCGCTTGTCCCCCTCTCAAGTCCTCCTTCACCCTCACAATCAGGTGAATATGATCAGGCATGATGCAAACCCTCCAAACCTCCACCTGGGGGTAATATTTATGAATCTTCGGAATCTCCTCCTTCGCGATGGCAATCCCCAGTTCAGAAAGCATCACTTTCGGCGCATCACCATCCCCAGGACGGGCATCCACCCGTCCCCACAGTTTCCCCAGCAGAGGCATGCGTCCCTCCACCACAAGCGTCAGCATATAAGTACCCCTTCCATGGTAATCATGCCATGGGCTTCTGCGTTTCATGGAGTGCTGGGTTTCATGCACCCTCAATCCTCTAGCTATAGCTTCATCTCTATCCATAATAAAATAAGTAAAAAAGTAAATAATTAAAGCTCCCGCCCCCGTTTCTCCTGCA
>JAJXAL010000096.1:0-13303 GCA_021628325.1 Segatella copri
GACAGGGTGCCGATGCCTGCAAGGCATTGCTCAAGGATAACCCTGAACTTCTCGATGAACTGGAAGCTAAGGTTCGCGAAGCACTTGCTGCTAAGGAACAGAAATAAAGCCAGATAAGGTTTCACACCTTATTATATATAGGAGCTTTATCTGAAAAGAAAGATTTCTCAATCATATTACAGGAATCAAGATATGGAGAATGCGACATTTTATCGCCTCCTATATCTTGATTCCTTTTATTTTGTCAGCATTATCTGACACCTTGTCAGCCACTTTATATTTTACAATCCCTTGGCACATGCTTTGTTATGACGGAAAGCGTGAACGCTGAATATAGAGGTTCCCGACAGATGCATATCTTCGGCAGACTTCCAATAGCCAGCAAGTTCATGAGATAAATAACATATTAATAACGATAAAAATAAAAAAAGATATAATTATGGGAAAAGTAATTGGAATTGACTTGGGTACCACAAACAGTTGTGTTGCCGTTTTCGAAGGTAGCGAACCAGTTGTAATCGCTAACAGTGAAGGTAAGCGTACTACTCCATCTGTAGTAGGTTTCGTTAAGGATGGTGACCGCAAGGTAGGTGATCCTGCTAAGCGTCAGGCCATCACAAACCCTAAGAACACAGTATATTCTATCAAGCGTTTCATGGGTGAGACATACGCTCAGAGCCAGAAAGAGGCTGAGGCAATGCCTTACACAGTAGTAAACGAGGGTGGTTATCCACGTGTTGAAATCGAGGGTCGCAAGTATACTCCACAGGAGATTTCTGCAATGGTTCTCCAGAAGATGAAGAAGACTGCAGAGGATTATCTCGGACAGGAGGTTACAGATGCTGTCATCACAGTTCCTGCTTACTTCTCTGACTCACAGCGTCAGGCTACTAAGGAGGCTGGTCAGATTGCAGGTTTGAACGTTCAGCGTATCGTAAATGAGCCTACAGCCGCAGCTTTGGCTTACGGTGTTGACAAGGCTAACAAGGATATGAAGATTGCCGTATTCGACCTGGGTGGTGGTACATTCGATATCTCTATCCTGGAGTTCGGTGGCGGCGTATTCGAGGTACTTTCTACCAATGGTGATACTCACCTGGGTGGTGATGACTTCGACCAGGTAATCATCAACTGGTTGGCTGATGGCTTCAAGGCTGAAGAAGGCGTAGATCTCCGCAAGGACCCTATGGCTATGCAGCGTTTGAAGGAGGCAGCTGAGAAGGCTAAGATTGAGTTGTCAAGCTCTACATCTACCGAAATCAACTTGCCATACATCACAGCCGTTGACGGTATGCCAAAGCACTTGGTTAAGACTTTGACCCGTGCACAGTTCGAGCAGTTGGCTCACAACCTGATTCAGGCTTGCTTGGTACCTTGCCAGAATGCCGTTCGTGACGCTAAGCTCTCTACATCAGATATCGACGAGGTTATCCTGGTTGGTGGTTCAAGCCGTATCCCAGCCGTTCAGACACTCGTTAAGAACTACTTCGGCAAGGAGCCTTCTAAGGGCGTAAACCCAGATGAGGTTGTTGCAGTAGGTGCAGCTATCCAGGGTGCCATCCTGAACAAGGAAGAGGGTGTTGGTGACATCGTATTGCTCGACGTTACTCCATTGACTCTCGGTATCGAGACTATGGGTGGTGTAATGACTAAGCTCATCGATGCTAACTCAACCATCCCTTGCAAGAAGAGCGAGGTATTCTCTACAGCAGCTGATAACCAGACAGAGGTTACCATCCACGTATTGCAGGGTGAGCGTCCAATAGCAGCTCAGAACAAGAGCATCGGTCAGTTCAACCTTACAGGTATCGCTCCAGCTCGTCGTGGTGTTCCTCAGATTGAGGTTACCTTCGATATCGATGCCAACGGTATCTTGAACGTATCAGCTAAGGATAAGGCTACCGGTAAGGAGCAGAGCATCCGCATCGAGGCTTCATCTGGCTTGAGCGAGGACGAGATCAACCGCATGAAGGCTGAGGCAGAGCAGAACGCTGCTGCTGATAAGGCTGAGCGCGAAAAGATTGACAAGATGAATCAGGCAGACAGCATGATCTTCACCACCGAGAACTTCCTGAAGGATAACGGTGATAAGATTCCTGCAGACAAGAAGCCAGGCATCGAGCAGGCATTGCAGCAGTTGAAGGATGCTCACAAGGCTGGTGATGTTGCAGCTATCGATTCTGCTATCAACAACTTGAACACCGTAATGCAGGCTGCTTCTCAGCAGATGTATCAGGGCGGCCAGCAGGCAGGTCCTCAGGGTGCTCAGGGCGGTCAGCAGGCACAGGGCGGCAATGATGGCGCTCAGGATGTACAAGACGCAGACTTCGAAGAAGTTAAGTAATACAGATTAACATTATAATAAAGGCGTACAATGCTCAGAAATGAGTTTTGTACGCCTTTTTTGTTTCATTATGATTTTTTATATCCCAATAGTTTGCTAATTCGCTGAAAATTATGTATATTTGCAAATTAAGGGAGAAAGAACATCGCCCGAAAGAGATAGATAGCTTAGGGTAAATATAAAAGAAAGGAGAACGAGATATGGCAAAGAAGAGACCACAAGTAGCGCTGGTTTATGATTTCGACGGCACACTGTCGCCTGGCAATATGCAGGAGTTTGGATTCATACAGGCTACAGGCAAGACAAAAGACGAGTTCTGGGAGAAAAACAGAAAGTTTGCAGAGGGTAAGGATGCCAATGGCATTTTGACCTATATGTATCTGATGCTCGACGAAGCCAAGAAGAATAATATCTCGCTCACCCGGGAATCTTTTCAGACATTCGGCAAGGATGTAGAACTGTTCCGCGGCGTAAAACAATGGTTTTCGCTCGTGAATGAATATGGCAACAGTATCGGACTGGACGTAAAGCACTACATCAACTCCTCGGGACTGAAGGAGATGATAGAGGGCACACCTATCGCCCACGAATTTGAGAACATCTACGCCTGCTCCTTTCTCTACGACAAGGAGGGAATCGCCTATTGGCCTGCCGTAGCCGTAGACTATACCACCAAGACGCAATTCCTCTTCAAAATCAACAAGGGCATCAAACAGGTGAGCGACAACAGAAGAGTGAACCAGTATATCCCTGACGAAAAGCGCCCTATCCCTTTCCCCCGAATGATATACTTCGGAGATGGAGAAACCGATGTGCCTTGCATGAAGATGGTAAAGGAACATGGCGGCCACTCGATTGCGGTATATGATAACGAGGATAAACAGAAGACTGCCTGCCAGCTTGTCAAGGAGGGACGGGTAAACTTCATGTGCTCTGCCAACTACAGCAAAGGAAGCGTGATGAATATCATCGTAAAGAGGATATTGGATAAAATCAAAGCCGACTTTGAATTCGACCGTCTGATAGAGCTGAACCAGAAGAAGGCATGGAAGTGATTTAAAGGTAAAAAAGTAAAAAGGTAAAAAGGTAAAAAGGGCAAGAAAGTAAAGGGAGAAAGGGATTCTTTTGTGAATTCCTTGAAACTTTTCTTGGTTTTATCGAGGATTATGCTTAATTTTGCACGCAAAAATAATAATATCAAATCATATTAATGGGAAGAAACAAATACTCAGCAGGAGAAATCAAGGAAATCGGCAAGTTGCTGCGCCTCAAGAACGCAGGCAACCGTTTACAACAGAAAATGATACGCCACGACCTTCGTGTGGATTATGAATTCAATATCTCTGACTTCAATGAGCCTGGCAAGGCTTTCGGCGAAGAAGAATTGCAGGCTGCCATCAAGCGTGGTGCCATTCAGATTCTCGACGATGCCACCATCGAGGCAATGAAGGCAAAACGTGCCCGAGATAAGGCTCGCGATGAGGCAGAGAGACAGAAGGAAGCCGTAGCCAGCGGTGAACAGACCGACTGGCAGGAGGCTATGAAGGAGTGGAATGAATATTACGAAAAGTAAAAAGGTAAAAAGGTAAAAAACATACTGATTATAAATTATTATGGCTAAAGTATTGATAAAGACATCAGAGGGCGACATCAAGGTACGCCTCTACGACGAGACACCTCAGCATCGTGACAACTTCATCAAGTTGGCAAAGGAGGGATATTTTGACGGCACTCTCTTCCATCGTGTCATCAAGGATTTTATGATTCAAGGCGGTGATCCAGACAGCAAGGGCGCTCCTAAAGGCAAGATGCTGGGCACAGGTGGTCCTGACTATACCATCCCTGCCGAGTTCGTTTATCCACAACTTTTCCACAAGCGTGGTGCCTTGAGCGCAGCCCGTCTGGGAGATGAGGTAAACCCTGAACGCGAGAGCAGCGGTAGCCAGTTTTATATTGTATGGGGAAAGACCTACAAGCAGAATGAACTGAAGCAGATGGAAAAGCAGATGGGCATGCAGATGGAGCAGAATATCTTCAATCAGCTTGCCAAAGAACATCATGAAGAAATCATGAACTTCCGCCGCAACCGCGACCGTGAGGGCTTGATGAAACTCCAGGATGAACTGGTGGATGAAACCAAGAAACGCTGCAAGGAGCAGGGCTATCCTAAGTTTACCGAGGAGCAGCAGAAGGCTTACACCGAAGTAGGCGGAACACCTTTCCTCGATAACCAATACACCGTTTTCGGTGAAGTGGAGGAAGGACTTGACATCGTAGAAAAGATTCAGAACTGCGAAACTTTGCGTGGCGATCGTCCAAAAGAGGATGTTTCTATGCAGATTTCAGTCATCGAGGAATAAGAAATTTCCATAACGCTCCGCCGGACAGTAAATCCGGCGGAACGCCTAATAAAAACCTGAACAAATATTATATAACTGAACTTTCGCAAGTTTTGTCCCATACGCCCTGGGCTAGGAGCTTCTGCCCTTTCAGGGCGTATGGGATGTGACTTATGACACACCCTCTTTTTATCCCTCCTTCGTCATTTTTTATTCCGACTTCGTCTTTCTATCCGCGATATACATACCTGCCAGAATGCAGCAGGCACCTGCCAGGAAGTAAGGAGTAATCTTTTCGTCCAAAACCAGAGAGGCGAAAATCATTGTGGTGATAGGATTGAAATAAACCCAGTTGGTAGCTTTCACGGCACCCAACTTAGAGATACACCAGTTCCAGGTAAGGAAACATATCATGGATGCCAAACAGCCCAGGAACAGGAGATTACCCACCACCTGAGGCTTCATAAACACATCCCATGCCGGCCAGCCAGGGATAATAAGATAATAAGGCAAGATGGTAAGCACACCATAGAAGAAGACCTTGCGGGTAATAAAAGCTGCGCCATAATCGCCCGATACCGATTTCATCAGAAGCGAGTAAACCGCCCAGCACATACATGCCGTAAAAGCCAAGGCATCACCTACAGGCGACAGATGCAGCACAAATCTGCCATTCAGCACCACGATAATCATACCTACAAAAGCGAGCAGAGAGCCCAACAGCTGTATCATGTTGATACGCGAAGAATGGCGATAAACCAGACGAACCAGCAAGGTAGCAAAAAGCGGACAGGAACATACGATGAGCGATGTATTGGTCGTTGTGGTATAATTCATCGCCTCGTTCTCGCTCAGGAAATAGAGCGAACCACCCGTAATACCCAGCATCGCCAGCTTAAACTCATCCTTCCAGCTATCAGCAAACATCCGCTTATGATTCACCATCAGCATCAGGATGTATGCAATACTGAAACGGAGCGTAAAGATCTGTGCTGGTGAAAGCCCGTTCAGCATCAGCACCTTGGTAGAAACAAAGGTGGTTCCCCAAATGGCTACGGTGATAAAAGCCACAAGATGATATAATAAATTATTGTTATTCTGTCTCATTCTATTTTTCTGATTTTTGAAATTATGCTGCAAAATTATAACTTTTATTCGAAATGAGCAAATTGTAAGCAAGAAAAGCAGAAAAAGACAATAAAAAGAGCGAAATTGGAATAAAAAGAAAAAGGTCTTAGGAGTAAGTGCAGGTACGACTTCTCCTAAGACCTTATTATTTATATCGTTTTTAAAAAATCAAGCCTTATTTTTTCTGGAATACTCTCACGTAATCCACTTCCATCTGAACAGGGAGGGCGCTTTCGTCAACACCCTTCATACCGCCCCAATCACCGCCCCAAGCCAGGTTGAGGATTACATAGAACGGTTTATTGAAAGGCCACGAACCAACATCATTTTTACCGTCGTTGTTGAAACTGAGCAGTTCCTTACCATCCACATAGGTCTTGATATAATCAGGAGTCCACTCCAGGCGATAAACGTGGAAACCGTCTTCAGCACCCACAGTCAGACGCTCCTTGGTAATCTGGGTTCCCATCACGTGATTAAACTTCTCAGTATGGAGCGACGAAGAAGTATAGTTAGGATTAAAGCCTACCTCTTCCATAATATCAATCTCGCCACACTTAGGCCAAGGATTTGCTCCGAAATCATTGTTGCAAGGCATCATCCAGAAAGCAGGCCATGTGCCTTTACCTTTAGGCAATTTGATGCGCGCTTCGAAGATACCGTAAAGCCATCCCTGACTTTCGTGGGCATATACGCGACCCGAATAAATCTTGCCGTTGCTGCCCTTGAAGCAGTTGATATAAAGCCGGTTATCTGCAATTTCTGTTACGCGCTTACCATCAGCAGAGCCGTTCACATAATTCTGAAGTTCATGATTTACCCAGCCCGACTTCTGCACCTCATGACGCCAGTCGGTACTATTCAACTCTGAGCCTTCATTAAACTCATCATTCCAGACCAGTTTGTACCCCTCAGGAATCACCATTTCGCCCCCTTCAATAGGAGTGACCTGTTTTCCTGCCTGATGCACAGACACCGATACCTTCTTATCCTCTAATGAAATCTCGACACTTCCGTCAAGAGCTACAGACGATTTATTCTCTTCCACATCTACTGTTACCATACCCATAGCTTTGTTATTACCGCTGGTACTCACTTTAAACCAAGGGTATACATTTGCCGTAGGACCTTCTCCAGGGAAGGATGCTCTCGCTTCCCAGCCTCCTTCAGAAGCCACAATCATGATTTTATAAGTACCGCCCTTAGCAGGAACATCTATGCGCGTAGGAGAGCAGGATATCGTCACCTCTCCATCGCCGTCAGAAGAGCTGCTGCTGCAAGAAAGCAGCATAAGCGAGAGAAGGAAGGAAAATATTTTCAAGAATTTCATGTCATTTAAAATTTAGAAAGGGAGCCACTCCTACTTACTTATTTATAGGAGCAGCTCCTGTATAATTCTATATAAACCTATAAAACCTAAAGCCTATTTCACAATCAAAACGATATCACTGACAGTTATTTCTGCATCCTTAGGAGCACCGGCAAAGTCCATTACAAGTTTTATTTTGGCCATATCTCCAGGATTCTTACCTTTAATCACGGCATCATCATAACGGACAACATATTCACCTTGTATATCAGTATACATATCAGCAAACAAGAAGCTATCATCATTGCCTGTATCACAAAGTTTAAAGGTTGCAAGAGGTAACGGAGCAGAAGTTTTTACTTTACAAGAGAAATCAACTTTCTGTCCCATCTTGATAGCGACAGGAACTTCTGTCAAAGCCCATTGTGCGTGCCACTGCTCAGCTGGAGTTTCTACAGGTATCACGATAGAATGCTTGTTACCCTCATGCTTGACAACAGGAGTACACTCGATAGGTGCCCATCCTGCATCACCAAACCAATTGGTGTTTACGAATGACTGATTCTCATCTACATCCTTCCAAAGGTTTCCAGCTGTATTATAGTCGAATGGCACCTTCAATTCTACCGGAACCACAGTACCGTCATCGTTGGCATGATCTTTTAACACCAGACTTTCTATCATGATTTCATCATCAGCCTGATTTCCACCAAAGTCGAATACCACCTTCAGGTTTTGAATATCCTTACCTTCGAGGTCTGAGCCGAAAATACACTTAGGCTCTCCTGCCTCAAGACCGGTATTTACATCCTTAGAGTCAAAGAGAATGATGTCATCACCACCTGCGCCAGAATCACAAAGTTTCACTTTAACGGCATTATGTCCCTTGGCAGATGTAATGATGCAAGAGAAGTCATAATGCTTATCTGCGCTAGTAGAGATACCTAAGTTTTTGAAAGGAACCTGAGCTTGCCAACGCTCGGTAGTTGCCTTAGGGAGCTTCAATGTATAGCATCCCTTGCTGTAGCTACAAACCGGGTCAGCAATTTGGGTCCATCCTGGAGCATAATAGCCAGCAGAAGGTTTTTCAGGGAAGGTAATTTTCTTGAAGAGATTAAACTCGCTGTCCTCTACGAAACCTGCGAAGCCATTCATCTTGGTTTTCTCCACCGTGAAATGCTTCTTGACGCTCTCCTTGCTAATACCATTACGGTTCTTCACAAAGCACTCCACATCGTAAGTACCCTTCTTGCGATAATACTTAGAGAGGTTGAAAGCAGAAGAATAGGCACCATCTATCACCCATACCGGGCTTACTCCCTCTGCTCCACCAAAAGAAAAGTTGGCTGTGTTGGTCTCTTGGTCTACATCAATCTTGAAGTTGTCGGCGAAGTCGGCTACATTAGGCAACTCACCGTTGGCACCAGAGAACTCCTCTGCAGAACATGCGCTGAGCATCAATCCACCCAGAAGAGCATAAGCCATATTTCGAAATATCTTTTTCATATTGCTGAAATCTTAAAGTTAATATTTTATTAGGGGGTAGAGGAAACTATTGTTCCTCTACCTTAATAAGTTTTAATAATTATTCTGAACCAAAGCAGGATCTGAGTCAAGCTCAGCCTGTGCGATAGGAATATACTTCTTTGATTCTGTCCAGGAGTTGGTACGATAGCCATAGCTGTCTGGTACCAATACGGTAGCAGCCTTACCTGTACGAACGAGGTCGAAGTAACGCTTTCCCTCGCCCACAAACTCCAAGCGGCGCTCATTGATGACATCATCCTTGGTTACGGCACCAAGCTCTGTGATTCCTGCACGACGACGGATTTTATTCACATAATCCTTAGCCTGATTAGCATCGCCACCTGTCTCCAACAAAAGCTCTGCAGCATTGAGGTAAGCCTCAGCCAAGCGATATACACGGAGATTGTTATTATAGTTAAGGTTATTATCGAAACCTGCGTCAGCATTGTTCTCTGTGAACGGACGATACTTGGCCAGCCAAAGACCAGTATCCTCATAACGTTTGGTATATTTCACGCCACGACAGTCCCATACAGTAGCATCACGGCGCTTGTCGTTGTCAGCAAACAGAGCATAGGTTTCGGTACGAACAGGTAGGAATCCCCAACCGTCACCGCCTTGGTTCCAACCATCGCCACCAGGCCAAGAGTTGGGAGAAATCAAGGTAGGCAATATTGTACCACCAATAGCCAATGGTGAATTCCATCCACGCTCGTTGTTACCATCCTCATAGTTTACTTCCCAGATGCTCTCCTTGCACCATTCGCCACTCTCCTTCCAGATAGAGGCAAAATCGTCTACTATATCATAGTCACTCTTGTCGGCGATGAGCTCCTGCATATACTGGAGAGCCTTAGGATAGCGAGTCTTGTCATTCTGATACATCACCATCTCGGCATACATCATATAGCACATGGCCTGCGACATTCTTCCACAGTTGGCATCGTCCCAACGCATTGGCAGGACCTTGGAGTCAATTACAGCCTCAAGCTCTACTATCAATTTGTCATATACTTCATCAGCCTTGAGCTGTGGGGCTGTGTAAGGAGCAGACAAGTTCTCCAGATAGAAAGGAATATTGCCGAAGTAGTGCCACAAGTTATTGTAGAAATATACACGGAGGGCTCTACCCTGCATCTCATAAGATGCCCTGTTGGCAGCAGTGAGATTAGCCTCTGCCCAGCCCAAATACTTCAAGAGGTCATTACAACGCTTGATGCCTGAGTAGTCCACTGTCCAAAGTGAGCTAAGGGTATTGCTGGCATTTGACTCATAGTTGGCAAGCATGTGCCAGTGCTGTTGATCGGTTTTGTTAGAACCGCCTACCCAGAAGTTATCGCCCATTATCTCGGCATCGATATTGAGAGCATTATACTGTCCCAATCCCCAGTCTGGCCAGTGGATAGGATCGTAAGCCGCATTCAGAGCCTCATTGATATGGGCATCTGTGGTATAATATTCTTCGAGGTTTTCACCTGATGGGTTCTCCACCTCTAGGAAGCTGTCGCTGCAAGATGTGTTTGCCAGTGTCATACTGGTTGCCAACACTCCTAAAGCTATATATTTTATTGTCTTCATAATAGTCTTTATTTTAAAGGTTCTTATTTTAGAATGAAAGGTTTACGCCGATGGTGTAGGTGCGAGCCTGTGGATATACACCATAGTCTACACCGAGAGAAGTTCCACCTGATGAGATTTCAGGGTCGAAGCCCCAATACTTGGTCCAGGTAATCAGGTTCTCTGCCATCACGTAGAAACGCAAGTGACTGATAGACAACTTCTGTGTAAGCTGCTTTGGCAAGGTGTAACCCAAAGAGATGTTCTTCAATCTCAAGTAAGAGCCATCGCAAATATAGAGGTCAGAAACCTGCCAATTGGTAGCATCGCCATTCTTCAGGATAGGATACTTATTGGAGGTACCCTCACCAGTCCATCTGCCGAGCATCCAAGTAGGGAAGTTGCCAGAGAACACATCTGTACGATAGGTAGCATCAAATACCTTATTACCGGTTACACCCTGCAAGAAGAGGTTGAGATCGAAACCCTTCCACTCAGCATTGAAGTTGAAACCGAAGGTCCATGAAGGTGTACCATTACCGATATTGGTGCGGTCATCTGGATCGATTTTACCATCACCATTGACATCAACAAAGCGTACATCACCTGGCTTGGCATCTGGCATGATCAAATTTCCATCTGCATTGGTATAAGCATTAACCTCTGCCATATTCTGGAACACACCAGCTGTCTTATAACCATAGAAGTATGGGAAAGGCTGACCGTTAGATCCACGAGTGCCACCGCCAGAGATACCCAGGAAGCCATCGAGGTCGATGTAACCTGTATCATTACCGAGGTTGGTCAACTCATTGTGCAGATAGGTAACATTAGCCTTGGCATTGAAGCGAGCATCAGAGATGTGCCACTTATAGCCGAGCTCAAACTCAAGACCTGAGTTCTTCATGTCACCCACGTTACCGAGTGGCTTGGTCTCACCTACGTAGCTTGGGATAGGCATAGTAATCAACATACCGTTGGTCTTCTTTACATAATAGTCAGCTGAGAATGTCAGCGCACTGCCGAAGAAACCGAAGTCGAAACCGATATCAGTCTGCTCACTCTCCTCCCACTTCAAGTCTTCATTGGCTGTGGCATTCGCCTTAGAACCATTATATTTGATAGCATCCTTACCGAAAAGTACATTATTACCCATAGATGTCAGCACCGTGTAGCGGAAATCACCGATATTATCATTACCATTCTTACCCCAGCTGGCACGGAACTTCAAGTTGCTCAACCAGTCGCGAGTACTTTCCATGAACTTCTCGTTCATGATATTCCAACCAATAGAGGCTGAAGGGAAAGTACCATATTTATGAGATGGTCCGAAACGGCTAGAACCGTCACGACGTACTGTTGCCTGTAACATATACTTCTCATCATAGTTGTAGCTCAAACGACCGAAGAGAGAAGAAATCGCATGAACCACGTTGTTTCCACCGCTCACGCCAAACTGTATTTGAGGAGAGCCTACAGAGATAATGTTACCATCTTTATCCTTAACGATTGTTTGCTCGTAATTACCTGTAGCATAGTCTATAGATGGCTTATTTACGTTTACCAAGTTCCAACGGCTGCCTTTCAGATAATCACTCTTATTCTTCATTGCACTCTGACCTAAGACAACAGCAAAACTATGCTTGCCAATAGTCTTATCGTATGTCAAAGTATTCTCCACCTGCCAGTTGATACCCTTCTCAGAACTCTTTTTAGCCTGGGTATGCTCTTCCTTGACGTTACCAGAGAGGTAATACTTGGATGCGGCGTAGCTATCTGAACCCCAGAAGCTGAGGTCTGCACTATAAGTGAAATGATACTTCAAGTTATCCCAGAGCTGGAGGTCGATAGAGAACTTAGGCACAAACTTATGTGACCAGTTCTTAGCTGCTGGGCGCGCCATCATGGCAAGAGGGTTGTTCATCTCCTGATAGGTACCTCCCATACCTGGGATGGTATAATAGTTGCCATTGGCATCACGAAGAAGCTCGTAAGTATCACGAGTACCTGTAATATTACCATCTGCATCGTATTTATTAGGATCCTCGTAGGTATTATAATACTTCTTCGCCACATTGCTATTGGTTACCGTAGGAGCCAATGTTGGAGCAAGATAGAGGGCACTACCCAATACTGAGCCATTACCATTAGCATCGATACTTGTACTCTTTACACGGGTGTAAGCCATGTTGACGGTTACATCGAGCTTGTTGAGGAAGTTGCGATCCTTGCTGGCATCCAATACATTATAAATGTTGTTGCTACGCATAGAGAGACGCTCATAGTTGCTCTGTCCGTAGTTACCACCTACGATACCTTCCTGCTTGTAGTAGCCCATGGAGAGGTAGTAGTTGATTTTTTCAGAGGCACCACTGATGCTCACCTCATGGTTCTGTACAGGGGCATTGTCGTTGAATACCAAGTCCTGCCAATCAGTACCAAATCCATTGATGGCATTACCATTGGAGTCGGTCAGTTTGTATGGATCAGCATAGATAGGAGCCTGACCACCATTCACTGCACGCTCGTTCTGAAGGATGGCGTAGTCAGTGGCGCTTGTCACATCACGCTTCTTCCATGCGCTTTGCCAACCGTAAGAGAAGTTATAGTTGATCTGTGCCTTTCCTATCTTACCCTTCTTGGTGGTTACGAGAATTACACCGTTGGCAGCACGGGCACCATAGATAGCACCCGAAGCAGCATCCTTCAACACCTCGATACTCTCGATATCACTAGGGTTGAGATAGTCGAGACCACCCTCGATAGGCATGCCGTCTACGATGTAGAGAGGATCTGAATTGGTGATAGTACCTGTACCGCGAATACGAACTTTAGGAGATGCACCAGGCTGACCTGAAGAAGAGGTTACGTTGACACCGGCAGCCAGACCCTTCAATGCGTTATCAACACGCACTGGGCTCTTGCCAACCAAATCTTCGGTGCTCACTTTGGCGATGGCAGCAGTTACCACGCTCTTCTTCTGAACACCGTAACCTACAACAACCACTTCGTCCAAAGCCTTGTCGTCTTGTTTCAGAGTAATCTTCATGTTGGCTGAAGGATGGATCTCTGCATCCTTGTAGCCAATGTAGGTGATAA
>JAJXAL010000096.1:13403-15008 GCA_021628325.1 Segatella copri
ATCAAGGTCGGTGATTGCACCGGCACCCTTAACGCCTTTTACCTGTATGGTGGCTCCGATAACGGGTTCACCCAGGTCATCCAACACGACACCCTTGAAGGTGTTTTTCTGTGCGAGCGCTGACGTCGACATCAATAATGCGGTCGCCAGCAATAGACTTTTTGTTTTCATATTCGATTATTAGTTTAGAAAAAATATCTATTTGTTAGTTCACTCTATTATAATAATGTTTAAGACTGTGCGGCTGTGCATTTCCTAAAATGCGTTAAGCCGTGTTTTCGTTTGCAAATATAATATGTTTTTTTGATAATTCCTAACCCCTTCAACAGATAAGTGGGGAAAACACTTGCTTCAAACAACTTATATCGTTAGTTTTCAGATACTTATCTATTTTTTATAACTATACGAAAGTGGATGGGGTAAAATGGAGAAAATGAGGCTAGAACACCCCTGAAACGTTATATCAGTATATTTCAGTGTTCACACTCTACCACTTTTCAATAACGCACATCGCTCATTATACTTCTCATTATCAACAACTTACAAAAGTTATATTTTTGTACCCATCCACTTTTCACTTATCTCACATCATTTTTTCATTATTTATTTAGTAATTTTGCAGATGAATGAGCATATACGCCTAAACGCACAAAAAAAACGTGAGAGGCGGTGTGCAAAACAAACAACTGCAAGAAATAAACAAACCATAATAAATATTACTTATGAAACAGTTCATTTTATCATGTGTCCTGTCGGTTGCAGCCATCGCTCCATCTCAGGCACAGCAGACTACCAGACAATTGCCAGTCTATCTCGACCAGACCAAGCCTGTAGAGCAGCGCATCGATGATGCCATCTCCCGCATGACGCTGGCAGAGAAGATACGCATCATCCATGCTCAGAGCAAGTTTTCATCAGCCGGTGTACCACGCTTGGGATTTCCTGACTTCTGGACGGATGACGGACCTCACGGAGTGCGTCCTGACGTATTGTGGGATGAGTGGGAACAGGCTGGTCAGACCAACGACTCCTGTGTAGCCTTCCCTGCCCTCACCTGTCTTGCCGCATCATGGAATCCGCAGATGAGCCGCATCTATGGCGAAGCATTGGGCGAAGAAGCCCTGTATCGCGGCAAGGACATGATTCTGGGTCCTGGCGTCAACATCTACCGCACGCCCCTCAACGGCCGCAACTTCGAGTATATGGGCGAAGATCCGTTCCTGGCAAGCATCATGGTTGTGCCGTATATCCAGGGATTGCAGTCTAAGGGCGTATCAGCCTGCGTAAAGCACTATTGCCTGAACAACGATGAGGAATACCGCCATCAGGTCAACGTAATCGTCAGCGACCGTGCTCTCCACGAAATCTATCTCCCTGCTTTCAAGGCGGCTGTTGAGAAGGGTAAGACATGGGGTATCATGGGAGCCTACAACCTATATAAGAATGAGCACAACTGCCACAACCAGTGGACCCTGAACAAGATTCTGAAGGGCGACTGGAAGTATGATGGTGTCGTGGTGAGCGACTGGGGCGGTGCCCACGACCTGGAGCAGTCTGTAAAGAACGGGCTGGATATGGAGTTCGGCACCTGGACAGACGGTCTTA
>JAJXAL010000013.1:0-55063 GCA_021628325.1 Segatella copri
TCCAGTCTTCGTATGCCTGGGCATGAGCCGAACTGTACATACGAGGGAAGAGCATGTTCTGGGCATAGATATACTTATTCTTGTGACTTACTACGAAGTAAGAGTCCTTTTCATCAGCCGAAGCCTTCTCCTTGCGCTGGTAAACCGGTGCACCTTCCTTCATGACAGGCTTGCACATGTTGCCGTCTACTTCGAGGGCTACCTGTGATGTATAAGCCTGGCCATAGAACAGAGGACGGTCGCCATACTGGTCGCGGCTCAGATAACTTCCCAGGGTAAAGATGTCCTCAGGAGAGTTCTGGTCCATAGGAGGGTTGGCAGAAGAACGGATCACGATGAGTGCGTAGCTGGAATAACCAATCATCAGCATCAGCATGCAGAGCAAGGCTGTGTTCTTGACGCGTGCTGAGATGAGCGGCAGGAGCTGCATCTTCTTCTTGGCGATGCCTGTAGATTCGTCAACGCCTGTTACTACTTCCTGCTTGCGCTTGTAGCCGAGTACGAACCAGAGGATAACCAGCACGATGATACCGGTGATGGCAGCTGTCCAGCCATATCCGTAGAATGGGATGCCGAGCATGCCGAAGCCGAGAACGAAGGCGATATTCTGCTTCTTCTCGTTCTTCTCTGATGCATTACAGGTTTCGTAGATACCCCAGATGACAGAGGCTACGAGACAGATGATGTATACGATTTCACCGGTATTGAACGGACAGCCGAGAGTGTTGACAAAGAACAGCTCGAACCAGCCGCCTACGGTGATGATACCTGGAACCACACCATACAGTACGGCTACCACTACGAGGAATGAAAGGAACAGCGCCAGGAGCGATCCCTTGAGGTTGGCATGTGGCACCTTCTTGTAGTAATAAACCAATACGATGGCTGGGATACAGAGCAGGTTGAGCAGGTGGACACCGATACTCAAACCGGTCATATAGGCGATGAGCACAAGCCAACGGTCGCTATGAGGCTCATCAGCATGGTCTTCCCACTTCAGGATGAGCCAGAATACCACAGCGGTAAAGGCAGAAGAGAACGCATAAACCTCACCCTCGACAGCTGAGAACCAGAAGGTATCGCTGAAGGTGTAGATGAGTGCGCCCACCATACCGGATGCCTCGATGGCAATCAGCTTACTGGTAGTCAGTTCTTTCCAGTCGCTGATAACGAGTCGGCGAGCCAGGTGGGTGATGGTCCAGAAGAGGAACATGATACAGACGGCGCTCAGCAGGGCGCTCATCGTATTTACCATCTTGGCTACCTGGGTAGTGTCGCTGGCGAAATGTGTGAAGAAATTGCCTAAAAGCATGAAGAATGGTGCCCCAGGTGGGTGACCGATCTCCTGCTTGTAAGCAGTCGTAATAAACTCTGGACAGTCCCAGAAACTGGCTGTCGGTTCAATTGTGGAACAATAAGTGAACGCCGCAATGATGAATGCGACCCATCCGAAGATATTGTCCACTAATCTGTACTGTTTCATTATTGTTTAAACTTTAATGTATTATATTTCTTTCTGAATGCTTTCTCTGTTTCTGAATGCTTTCTCTGTGCCTTTCAAGGAAGGCACATTCCAGTTGCAAAGATAATAAAAAGATGAGATAATATGGATTTTTGCACCTGTTTTTTAGGCATTATTATATAATAAGCCTATACATTTAAGAAATGCTCTTCCAGTTTCTCTCTCGGCATATCTGCCGTATCGTGGTAATGGAGATGATGATTTACGCAGGCGATGTGCTTTACGTTATTGAGCACTTCGGCTACATCATGACTTACGATGATAATGGCGCATTCCCGGTTGATCTGTTCCAGCATCTCGTACATCTGCTTCTGGAAACGGCGGTCGATGTAGGTGTTGGGCTCATCCAGTATCACTACATCGGGTTTGGAAACAATGGCGCGGGCGAGGAGTACTCGCTGCAGTTGTCCGCCGCTCAAGGCTGCGATATGGCGGTCTTTCAACTCCGTGAGCTGCATCTGTTCCAGACAGTCGAGAACCTGCTGGTGCTGTGCCTGGGTGTATCTCGAAAAGAGACTTTTGGTCTTGCTGAGTCCTGAGAGTACCACTTCATAGACGGAGATAGGGAACTGTTTGTCGAGATGGTTGTATTGGGGCAGATATCCCATGCTGATTTCCCTTACTTCCTCCCCGTTTTTATAAAAGCGGATGCTGCCGTCTGTGGGTTTCATCAGTCCCAGGATGAGGCGCATGAGGGTTGTCTTGCCACCACCGTTGGGACCGATGATGCCAAGATAATCGTCTTTGTAGACGGTGAGGTTGATATCGTGGAGCACCTCCTTGCCTTCATAGCCTGCAGAAAGATGCTCTATCTCTATTAACTTTGAACTTTGAACTTTGAACATTGAACTTTATGATTAGTTGTTGTTTTAACAAAGCTTTTGCCCTTACAGGGCGCCTTGTTAACTGCTATTATACCCAGGGTGTTGCCCTGGGCTAGGAGCTTCTGCCCTTTCAGGGCGTCTGGAGCTTACTTCCCAACAACGATTTTCTTGCCTTGTACCGCTGCTGCCGCTTCCTGCATCGCCCAGTTCCAGTCGCCCTGCAATGGGTTGATATCCATTGGTTTGGTGTGGCTCTCCTTGATGAAGGTTGTGGTGTTGCGGTTGGCAAATTCTGCCTGTATCAGGCAGAACTTGATCTTTTCTTTTCTGGCTCTCTCTATGAGGCTCTTCAGCTGGGAGGCACTTGGCTCCCTGCCTTCTTCCTCTATGGCAAGCTGCTCCAACTGGTAATCGCGGGCGAAGTAGGTGAGGATAGGGTGATAGATCACAAACTTGCGTATCAGCTCAGGATGATCCTTGAAACTCTTTCTGATGATGCTGTCTCGCTTGTCGATGATCTTCAGCAGCGACAGATAGTTCTTCTCAAAGAATGCCTTGTTCTTCGGCTCCAGTTCGCAGAGCGCCTTGAGGATGTTGCTGGCTATGATGCGGGCGTTGCTGCAACTCATCCATACGTGTGGGTCGATGTTGCCACCCGGAGTCTTGGCAGGCGTGATGCCTACAGAGGTATCTATCACCTTCATGTCAGGAGCGTTGTCCTGCAGCTTCTTCATCCAGGTCTGTTCGAAACCGATGCTGCCCACTTTCAGATAGAGGGCACTCTTCGAAAGTTCCATCATCTGCTGGGCGTATGGCTCGTAAGTCTCTGGATTGTTACCATTCGATACCATTACGTTGACATCTACCTTGTCTTCGGCAATCTTATCTACGAAATATTGGTAGGGAGGGATGGTAACGGTTACAGTAGGCTTGGCATTACTTTTAGCCATGCCAGCCTTTTGCTGGTTGCTTTTGCAGCCAACCATTAGGGCGCATATTATAATAAGGTATAAAAATCTCTTCATAATTAAACGATAAAACTCAGTCCATAGACCAATAAAACATATCTTAGTACTTTTCCGATGGTGATACTGAGTATCGAAATCGGAATATTGGCTCTTGTCAAGCCTAAAACGATGGTGATGGCACTTCCCAATAGTGGGAGAAAGGCGAAGAATCCCATCCAGGCGCCTCTGCCTGCCATGAAACGTTCAGCCTTATCCAGACTTTTTTTCTTCACATGCAGGTATTTCTCTATCCATTCCATCTTACCCATTCTGCCCACACCGTAGTTGAACATGGAACCAAGCACATTGCCGATGCTACCGTAGATAACGAGGGGGAGAGGTTCTAGTCCAGCTGCCTGCAAGCCTGCCATTACTGCCTCGCTGCTGAATGGGAAGAAAGAACCTGCCAGAAAAGCTGCAGCAAGCATGCCCCAGTAGCCCCAGTCGATTAAGAAACTGATAATCCAACTCATAGTAATATGCTCTCTGGTACGAGTATGTTGTAAGCCATGATAAGTACCAGCATGATGAGCAGCAGGATGAAGGTGATGTTGGTAAACTTACCTCGAGTGAATGTGATGAAATGGGCGATAAGCGGTGCTGTATTCACAATCAGGATGCCGCCCAGTTCCTGTATATGCTGAGGCTGCAGGATGATGAAGATGATGCTGGCAACCGAGATCATGATAAACGTTTCGTAGATCATGCGGGTTCGTATCTTATCGCCGTAGCTGGTGCGTATGAAGTGGATGGAACCGATGATGGTGAGCAGGGTAACAAAACTCAGATTCAGTACCTGATGGTCGGTAACCTGCGAATAATCAAAGAGTTCGCTGTAGTTGATGAATTCACAGAAGTGATCAACCAACCCCTGTATGTTGTCGGTATAGAAGAAATAGCCGGCTGCAAACCAGTAGGGCACGATGAGACCTACCAGGGAAGCAAAGAATGTCTTTACGCTAAACGAGAGGGTAAACACCATCATCATGATCCACAGGATAGGCATGAAATAGCCTATCTGCACGAAAACCATCGATGCCAGACCGATGCAGGCAAAGGCGTAGAAAGTCCAGCCTGTAGAGCGTTTATCCTGATAGCAATTCCAGATAATGAGATAAAAGGCGATGAAACACATCGTCACAATACTGCTTTTTAAAGAGAGTTGGGGGAGTCCTGCCATCGTCATTAATGCCAGAAAACTGCAGGATACCATTCGGCTGTAGGTACGCATCAGGGCATTACGGTTGTTCAGTTCCACCATCAGCAGGGTAGACATGGCTGTAAAAGCAAATTCTACCCAGATATTGGATACCAATAAACCTACTGCAACCCAAACCAGCGTGGCAAGGGTTGCAGTAATAGGTAAAGAGTAGCGGCTAGCCGCTACTTTATTTTGAAAAGTTTTCTTTCTTAACATCTAATTCAATGTTGAATGCTTAAAACAATGTTGAATGTTGAATGTTGAATGTTGAATTGCCTAACGGACTCAAGGGCGCTAGCCTAATTCAACATTCAACATTCAACATTCAACATTAAAATCTAAAGGTCCTGTCCGATATCTGAACGGAAGTACTTGTCGGTGAACTGGATCTTCTGTGCCTCAGCAAAGCTCTTCTTCAAGGCTTCTTCCTTGTCCTTGCCGTAGCTGCTTACGCAGATGACGCGACCACCGTTGGTTACTACCTGACCATCCTTCATGGCTGTACCGGAGTGGAATACTACTGAGCCTTCCACGTCGTCGATGCCCTGGATAGGATAACCCTTCTTGTAAGCCTCAGGATAACCGCCGCTTACGAGCATCACGCAGACTGCTGCACGCTCATCAAACTCGATGCTGCGCTTGTCCAAGTCGCCTGCTGCTACACCTTCGAAGAGATCCACGATGTCGCTCTTCAGGCGGAGCATCACGCTCTCTGTCTCAGGATCACCCATACGGCAGTTGTACTCGATGACCATAGGCTCGCCTTCAACGTTGATCAGACCGAAGAAGATGAATCCCTTATAGTCGATGTTCTCCTCAGCAAGTCCCTCTACGGTAGGACGGATGATGCGCTCGTCAACCTTCTGCATCCACTCCTTGGTAGCGAATGGTACAGGGGTAACGCTACCCATACCGCCGGTGTTCAGACCGGTATCGTGCTCGCCGATGCGCTTGTAATCCTTAGCCTCAGGCAGAATCTTGTAGTTCTTGCCGTCGGTCAATACGAATACAGAGCACTCGATGCCGCTGAGGAATTCCTCGATGACTACGCGTGCAGAAGCGTTGCCGAACATACCGCCGAGCATCTCCTTGAACTCTTTCTTAGCCTCTTCCAGGGTAGGGAGGATGAGAACGCCCTTACCGGCGCACAAACCGTCAGCCTTCAATACATAAGGAGCCTTCAGTGTCTCCAGGAATTTCAAGCCTTCCTCTACGTGCTCGCCGTCGAAAGTCTCATACAGGGCAGTAGGGATGTTGTGGCGCTTCATGAACTTCTTGGCGAAGTCCTTGCTGCCTTCCAATACGGCGCCAGCCTTTGATGGACCGATGACAGGGATGTTCTGGGTGCGAGGATCGTTCTTGAAGTCATCGTAAACACCCTTTACCAATGGGTCTTCCGGACCAACTACCACCATATCAACGCCATTTTCTACTGTGAAGTTCTTGAGCGCCTCAAAGTCGTCTGCCTTGATATCTACGTTCTCGCCGACATTCTGAGTACCGGCATTACCAGGAGCGATGAAGAGTTTCTCACACTTCTCGCTCTGAGCGATTTTCCATGCTAAGGCGTGCTCGCGGCCACCGCCTCCTAACAATAAAATTTTCATTTGCTGTAAGTTATTGTTTGTTATTTGATGTAGAAGTAAACTCCCCTTTTCCGGGGGATGTTTGCTCCTAGATATTTACTTGAGATAATCGAAGAAATAATTGCTGATGCGCTCATGCAGATGAGTGCTCTGATGACCTCTCATGTTGTGAGGCTCGCCAGGATAGACGAAGAAGTCTGGCTGGGTGCCTGCTGCGATGCAAGCCTTGAGGAAGGTGAGGCAGTGCTGTGGCACTACGGTCACATCGTTCAATCCCTGGATAATCTGCAGCTTGCCCTTCAGGTTCTTTGCCTGATAGAGCAGAGAGGTCTTCCTGTAACCCTCTGGGTTGGTCTGTGGGGTGTCCATATAGCGCTCGCCATACATCACCTCGTACCAGTGCCAGTCGATAACCGGACCGCCTGCTACGCCTACCTTGAACACATCAGGGTGGTTGGTCATCAGCGAGATGGTCATGAATCCGCCGAAGCTCCAGCCGTGAACGCCAATCTTGTCAGCATCTACGTAAGGAAGCGTCTTCAGATATTCCACGCCCTTCATCTGGTCTTGCATCTCAATCTGTCCGAGCTGGCGGAAGGTAGCTTGCTCGAAAGCCTTGCCACGGTTCTCGCTTCCACGGTTGTCGAGGATGAAGAGCAGATAGCCCTTTTCTGCCATGTAGGTTTCCCAACCACGGCTAGAGTAGTTCCAGCGGGCATCTACGTTGTGGGCATGAGGTCCACCATATACATATATAATGGTAGGATACTTCTTGTTTGGATCGAAGTTTACCGGTTTCACCATTCTCCAGTAGAGGTCTGTTTCGCCATCGGCAGCCTTGATGGTACCGCAGCTGTACTCAGGCACATTGTAGCCCTTCCAAGGGTTCTCGGCTGTGAAGTAAGCGGTGCGCTTGCCGTTCTCGGTATTCACGAGGGCAATCTTGCGAGGCACGGTTGGGGTAGAGTAGTTGTCGAAGACATACTGTCCGTTCTCGCTCAGGGTAGCGTTGTGCCATCCCTTGCCGCAATCATCTACCAGCGTACGCTTGCCGGTTTTTGTGTCTACGGCAAAGATGTTTCTCTGGATAGGCGATTTCTCGTTGGATGCGATGATGATGCTCTTGCGCTTGCTGTTGAAGCCGAGTACTTCCATCACTTCCCATTTGCCGGAAGTCAACTGCTTGATTTCAAGTGATTCTGTATTGCTTGCCATGCGGCTTCCGTGCTTGCCCAGGGTGCAGATGTAGAGGTGGTTGTAACCATCCTTGCGGCTCTGCATGATGAAGCTGTTGCTGTCCCAAGGCAAGAACTGGATAGGGTGGCAAGGCTCCACGTATTTCTCGTCGGTTTCGCGATAGAGCTCGCCTGTCTTCTCGCCGGTTTCTGCGCTGTAGGCAGTCAGACGGCAATCGTTCTGGTCGCGGTTCAGTTCGAACATATAGATGGTCTTGCTGTCCGGACTCCATGCGATGTTGGTGAAGTAGCGGTCGGTTGGGTCGCCAGCTTTCAGATAGACGGTCTTGCCGGTCATGCAGTCGAACACGCCTACGGTTACTTTGTGTGATGTCTCGCCAGTCATCGGATACTTGTCTGGTGCAGGAGTAGCAATGCAGCTCTGTGTTTCAGGATGATTGAAACCGATTTCCGGGATGTCGACCTGCGGATAGTCGGTTACCATACTCTGGTCCATGCGGTAGAAGGCGAGCAGTTCGCCGTTCGGACTCCAGAAGGTTCCCTTGCTGATACCGAACTCATCGCGGTGAACACTCTGTCCATAAACGATTTCGCGGCTTCCGTCGTTTGAGATCTGGAAATCGTGCGATTTCTTCTCTCTTGTCATGGCGTTGCCGGTTACATCGAAGGTGCGCACATAGAGGTTGCTGCCCTTCAGATAGGCGAAGGCGTTCTGCTGGGCGTTAGCCTCCAGGAGGTTCTCGCCGTCAGCAAAATCCATCTCGCTCAGCAGCTTATGCTTCTTGAAGTCTACGGTATAAGTCTTGCTGCCGTTGCTTACCATCACGATGCTCTTGCCTGCAAAAGGGAAGAGAGCATTGTAGAGGGCTCTTACCTTGATGTCCTTGGTAGGAGCAATCCACTGGTTGATGTCATTGATGCCGAAGAGCTTGGTCTCCTTGCCTGTCGTCTTGTTGACGAGAAAGCAGGCATCCACATCCTGGCGAACGAGCTCGTTGCCCCACCAGGTGCACCAACGGTTCTTAGCTACCATGTTACGATAGTTGTTGCCGCCGAAGTTCAGGTCTTCCAGTGTAAAGGTTTTCTCGCCTTTCTGTGCAGGAACCACGCCTTGAGCCTGTAAGTCGGTTGCATTCATAGCCATCATAATCATTGCAGCAAAAGATAATTTATAAATTGAATTCTTCAGATTCATTATATTCTTTATTCAAGTTTCGCAAGTTCAGAAGTTAAAGGAGTTAAAGGAGTTATCGCTCCCTACGGTCGCTGAGGAGTTAAGACAATAGTCTTTTTGGCGTATTTTTTAAGCAGCAAGACATACGTCTTAACTCCTTAACTTCCTTAACTCCTTTAACTTCCTGATATGCGAAAGTTCAGTTCTTTACTTTAATCCTCGTCGTCGAAGTCAACGCTGAAGTTCTTCTTGCCTCCGCGCTTGCCTCCGAAATCACGGCCACCTCGCTTGTCGCCCTTGAAGCCACCACGCTTGTCGCCTTTTTCGAAACGCTTTCCGTCGCGCTTGCCACCGAAGTCTCTGCCACCCTTGCGGTCGCCCTTGAAGCTGCGGCTGCCACGCTTGTCATCGTCGTCATCATTGCGTCGACCGCCACCGATACGTGAACGGCCGCCCTTATGGAACTCAGCACGCTTCTTCTCGAAGTCTTCCAGACGATGAGTATGGAACTTGAAAGAACGGATATCGTCCTCCTCGTTTTCAGTCTCCTCGCTAACACGCTTCTTGAATTCACGCTCCTTCTTGAAACGGTGCTTCTGAGCCATCTCGCTCTTCTCGCGCTCTGTCTTCACAATGCCGCCTTCAGAACGGAAGTCCTTCATCTTGCCGTCGAACATCACATACTTGCGGAATTCACATTCCAAGCTTCCGTTGAATACAGGAATCTTGATAGATGGTTTCAGACCAATCTGCTCGAAGCACTCCTCGCGGTAGCTCAATACCCAAGCCTCGTTGCCGGCAAAAGCCTTCTTGAAACGCTCACCTATCATCTTGTAGGTGTTCAGGAGGTTAGGAGTAGAGATACGCTCGCCGTATGGAGGGTTCATCACGATGATACTCTTCTCGGCTGGCTGGGTGAAGTCCTTGAAATCAGCCTGTGAGATGGTGATGTCCTTGGTAAGACCGGCAGCACGTACGTTGAGATTAGCTGTGTTTACAGCCTTCATGTCAACATCGTAACCATAGATATGGTGCTCGAACTCGCGCTCCTGAGAGTCGTCGTTGTAAATCATATCGAAGAGATCCTGGTCAAAATCGTTCCACTTCTCGAAGGCAAACTCCTTGCGGAATACACCTGGAGAGATGTTGCGGGCGATGAGGGCAGCTTCGATGGCGATGGTACCTGAACCACACATCGGGTCGATGAAATCGCATTCGCCCTTCCAGCCGGTCATCAGAATCATACCTGCAGCGAGAACCTCGTTCAGAGGAGCCTCTACCTGCTCCTGGCGGTAGCCACGGCGGTGCAGACTCTCACCACTCGAATCGAGACTCAAGGTGGCATTGTCTTCTGCAATGTGGATGTTGAGGCGGATATCCGGGTTAGATACGCTGATATTTGGACGTGTACCCTGCTTCTCGCGGAACCAGTCAACAATCGCATCCTTTACCTTGTAGGTTACGAAGCGTGAGTTGCGGAACTCCTCTGAGTAGACTACTGAGTCAACAGAGAAAGTCTTCTTCACGTCTAAGATGTCATCCCACTTGATCTTCTGGATCTGATCATACACCTCTTCAGCGCTTCTAGCCTTGAAGTGCTTGATAGGCTTTAAGATACGGATGGCTGTGTGCAACTGGAAGTTAGCACGATACATCATTTCCTTGTCGCCTGTGAAAGACACCATGCGGCGACCGATCTGTACATTATTGGCACCCAACTGGGTGAGCTCTTCAGCCAAGACAGGCTCGAGGCCCATGAAGGTCTTGGCAATGAGTTCAAATTCCTGTTCCATTATTGAATTCTATATCTAATAAACTTTGTTTTTCTTTTTTATATTTCTTTGTTTTCGGTTTCATATCCTTGGTAACCCATACGTTGGCTCCCACTACGCAGCCTTCTCCGATGGTGATGCGACCGAGGATGGTGGCATTGGCGTAGACGATGACATCATCTTCGAGGATAGGGTGGCGAGGGATTCCCTTGATAGGGTTGCCGTCCTTATCGAGAGGGAAACTCTTGGCTCCGAGGGTAACACCCTGGTAGAGCTTCACATTGTCGCCGATGATGCAGGTAGCTCCAATCACCACACCCGTACCGTGGTCGATGGTGAAGTGCTTGCCGATGGTAGCCTCCGGGTTGATATCAATACCGGTTTCAGAATGGGCGAGCTCAGTCATCATACGTGGAATGAGCGGCACTCCCAGTTCGTGCAGTACGTGAGCGATGCGGTAGTTGGTAATCGCCTTGATAACCGGGTAGCAGGAAATGATTTCTCCGTGGCTCATGGCAGCCGGGTCGCCCTTGTAGGCAGCCTCTACATCGGTAGCCAGAATCTTGCGCAGTCTTGGGAACTCCATGATTGCCTTGGCAGCAATCACGCCTGCCTTGGCACGCTGGTGCTGCAGTTCAGCCTGGGTTTCCGTTTCGCAGTCGTTGGCGAAGCAGAGACCGGCGAGAATCTGCTCTGACAGCATCTCATAGAGTTTCTCTACTCTTACTCCAATGTGATATTTGATGGTTGAGATATTTACCGAAGAATTGCCGAAATATCCCGGAAAGAGGATAGAACGGGACAAACTGATGATTTCTTCGAGCGCCTTGCCCGAAGGAAGTGGATTCCCGTCTCGATGCTGATGAAAGAGACCCTTCAAAGATTCGGCGCTCGAAAGCTCCTCGATGGTCTCTGTCAGCTGATGAGTTAATGTATCTTTACTCATTTTCTTAATGTCTCAATAAAATTTGAGTGCAAAGATACGATTATTTTCTTGAATGACAAAGAAATAGCCACGGTTTTTTGTATTTTTTTTAGTGATTTTTTGAGGGATGAAAGACGGAAAGACCCATGTACGGTGTTTTACCGTACATGGGTCTGGCTTGTCTTATTTTGCGATGCTGTCCAGGAAGAGGAGCAGTCGGTTGGTGACGTTTACCTCTGAAACTCCGGAATCGAAGTCGAGCGATACGAGGTTGAGCATTGGGAACCGGTCGTGAAGACGTTTCTCGATGCCTTTGGAAATCACGTGGTTAGCGATGCAGCCGAAAGGCTGGAGCGAGATGATGTTGTTCACGCCATCACGGATGTAACCTACGATGTCGGCAGGCAGAAGCCAGCCTTCGCCAAACTGGGCTGCGAGCGAAACCAGTCCCTGTACATCCTTCGCATCATCATAGATATTGGTGAACGGACGGAAGTAACGGAACTTGCCGGCTGCCTTGTTTACCTGGCGCAATCTTCTGCCTATCAGCGCCTGATAAGCGCCCTTGATGATGAAATCGGGCACTTTGGTGCAACTCAGCCGCATGTGTTTCTGTATCTCTACATTCACAAATTCCTGCAGGAAGAAAGGGGCAAGCAGAGGCGGAACCACCTCTATGCCGCGCGAAATGATGTTCTGCTCCAGGAACTGGTGGGCGAAAGGATTGAACTTCAGGAAGATTTCGCCTACGATTCCTACCTTCGGCAGTTCTCTGTCGAGGGTCATCTGGTTGAATTCTTCGGCTGCCTGTTCCAGGAGTCGGATGAGTCCTTTGGCTGAATTCTGGGCGATAGGTCCGTCTATCAGCTGCATGTATTTATCGCGCAACTCTCTGGCAATGCCCGGTTTACGCTCTCTTACGATGCAGGCGTTGTACATCTCGTTGATTGCATCGCCATAGAAAATGGCGGTAACGATAATCTGACTGTATTTCAGCCAAGGCACATTGAAGCCGTCCTGTTCATTATAGTCTTGCTTGTCGTCTGTTGATCCTGATGCTTCGCCTGTTGAGGCTGTTACACCGAGCGTGAGCAGCGGAATGTCCTGGAATCCATTGGAAATCATTGCACGCTTGATGAGACCGGCGTAGTTGGTTGCGCGACACTGGCCGCCCGTCTGACTCATCACTACTGCCGTATTGTTCAGGTCGTATCTGCCTGATTTCAAGGCTTTGATGATGTCGCCGACGATGAGGGTTGCCGGATAACAGACTTCGTTGTTGGCAAACTTCAAGCCGAGTTCGGCGCTAACCTCATTGCTCATCGGAAGTACCTCTACATCATAGCCTATCAGTTTCAGGATAGGCGGAATGATAGGGGTGAGGTATTCGGTCATGAAAGGAGCGAGAATCTTGCGATGAATATCCTGCTTGGTGAATACCTTGGTCTGTTGTAAATGTTGAGTGTTGAGTGTTGAATGTTGAATGTTGAATGTTGAATTCTTCACTCCCTTCAGGCTTTCTATCAGCGAGCGGACACGGAGCTTCAGGGAGCCGATATTGCTCACATCATCTATCTTCAGCAGCGTGAACGGCTTGTTGTGGCGCTTCATGATGTCGCGAATCTCGTCCTGGATAAAACTGTCAGGACCGCAGCCGAAACTGGTCATCTGGACGAAATGAACCTCATCGCCCTGTTCGGCTGCCCATTGTGCTGCCTTCAGTATGCGGTTCATATACGCCCATTGCTTCACGAGATAAGTCTCTGGCTGACAGCTGTATGCTTCGTTGTTGTCTTGGCTGGCTAATGCTGCCTCATTTCTTTCTGCCGCCAGGTTCTCCAGATTGAATTCTTTGAAATCTGCAAAGAGATTACCCCGGGCGATGTCTTCGCTGATGACGTTGACTCCCAGATTGGCAATCATCTCGCTCAGCTTGTGCTGAATCAGCGGGTCTGTATGATAAGGACGGCCAGCCAGCAGAATCGTAAGTCCCTTGTTTGGCTTCAGAATCTCCCAGCCCTGTTTCTTAATTTCAGCTGCATATACAGCCTGAGCATAGAGGGCCTCTCTCAGCGCTTTATGGGCAGTCTTCTTGCTTACTCCCAGTTGCTTGAGATAATCGGTAATCTGCTTTTCCAGCGCCTTAGGCTGGGCAAAGTTGATGACGGGCGTATCAATCGGTTTCTTCAGATTGATGACCGACTTTATGACATCGCTGTAGCCCGAAACGACCGGACAGTTGAAGCTGTTCAGCGTATTCTTCGGGTCGTCATTATGCTCATAAACCACGTATGGCATAAGGATGCGGTCAACCTTCGGGTTCTCGTTGAGTTCCTTCAGATGACTGTGAGCCAGTTTAGCCGGGAAGCAGATATTGTCGCTCATCACCGTATTCAAGGCTCCTTCATACTGGCTGAAAGTGGAATCGGAAGAGAGAATCACGCCCAATCCGGCTGCTCGGAGCAGCGCATTCCAGAACGGATATTCCTCGTACATGTTGAGGATACGAGGAATGCCTACTTTGACGCTGTGTTTTACAGCGTCAAGTGGGTTAACTGTCTCTCTATCAAAGAGTAAACTATATTTGTATTCGTAAATGTTTTTGCCTTTTATCCCGTTTGCTCCCTTGTTGTTGAACACACGCTCACACTTGTTTCCGGAGTAGAATCGGTTGCCGCCGGCAAAGGTGTAGCGGGAAACATAACAATGGTTTTCGCAGCCTTTGCATTGCAGCTGTTTGGTTTCATAATGAGCCAGATTCTGGAGATCATCGATGGATCTTGATGAGGCAGGGTGCTCGTCTTCTGCAGAAGTGCGATGCTTGTAATCTGCCGCCGCATGAAGGGCACAGCCGTAGGCGCCCATCAGTTCCGGCATGTTGCTTCGTGCCACTTCGGTATGGGTGAGCAACTCAAATGCTCTTACCACCGCATCGTTTCTCATCGTACCACCCTGCACAACGATTTTGCCTCCAAGGTTCTCATTACCATGGAGTTTCAATACCTTATAAAGACAGTTCTTGATGACCGAATAAGAGATTCCGGCAGAAATATCAGCTACAGATGCGCCCTCTCTGAGCACCTGCTTCACCTTCGAGTTCATGAAGACGGTGCAGCGGGTTCCCAGGTCGCAGGGAGCCTTCGACTGGCAGGCGAGTTGGGCAAAATCGCCTACAGAATAACCCATGTTGTTGGCAAAGGTCTGGATGAATGTTCCGCAGCCCGAACTGCAAGCCTCGTTCAGTTCCATGCGCACCACAGCCCCTTTCTCCACGAAGATAGCCTTCATGTCCTGTCCGCCGATGTCCAGGATAAAACTCACGTCGGGCATGAGTGAGGCAGCAGCTCTTTCGTGCGCCATTGTTTCTATAATGCCGCTGTCGAGTCCGAAAGCCGCCTTGATAAGTTCTTCGCCGTAACCTGTAGAGCAGGAGCCTACGATTTCCAGTTCAGCGCCTCGCAATGCAGCTTCCTGCTTCAGGGCGTTCAGTCCATCCGCTACCGCCTTGATCGGATTTCCCAGATTCAGGCGGTAATTGGTAAAGACAATATCTCCCGCAGGCGTCTCCGCATTCACCCTTACCGCAACAATCTTCGTCGTAGTAGAGCCCGAGTCAATACCAATCACAACCTGCTGTTTTCCTTTGTTCAGCGGTTGGGTTTCGGTAGCGAATTTCGTTTTTGATTTGAGCCATTCCTGGTGCTCTTTCTCGTTCTTGAACAGAGGCAGCAGACTGCTGGTCCATTCTGTTTGTATTTCTTTTTTCATCCGGCTTCTGAGGGCAGATACTGAGGCTGCAGAATCTGCCGATTTTGCCCGGTAAGCACAACCCAGAGCCGGAATGAGATTGCTGTTTTCTGATACGATGAAATCGTTTGGAGAGAGATGGAGATAATCGCAGAAAGCCTTGCGGAGAGCCGGAAGAAAGGTCAGCGGACCGCCGCAGAGCAGGATAGGAGCCTCGAAACTGATGCCATGAGAAAGCGTAACCACCGTCTGTACGGCGATGGAATGGAAGATGCTGGCTGCAATATCTGCTTCGGGCAGATTGCGCGCCATCAGGTTCTGGATGTCGGTCTTGGCGAATACGCCGCAGCGGGCAGCCATCGGATAAACGTGCTCTGCCTTCATCGCCAACTCGCTCATCTTCTGGTTCTCTACGCCCATCAGCACACTCATCTGGTCGATGAAAGCGCCCGTTCCGCCGGCACAGTTGCCGTTCATGCGCAGTTCCATATTTCCGTTTTCCTTGAAGAAGATAACCTTCGCGTCCTCGCCGCCGATATCAATAAGCGCCTTCGCTTCAGGATGGGCAGTACGGGCATAGACCGATGCAGCCACCACCTCCTGTACAAACTCCGCCTGGAGCTGTTCGGCAGTAGCCATTCCTACGCTTCCCGTTACGCAGATTCTTGCCTCTGCATCGCCGGTAAGGGCTAAAATCTCATCGAAATATTGCGACACAAGTTCGTTGACACGAGCGTTGTGGCGTTCGTATTTTGAGTAAATTACCCGGTTATCGCTGTCGATAACGGCTATTTTGGCTGTCGTAGAGCCAACGTCCAATCCTATGTAATATGTCTTCTCCATTTCTCTTATCTCAAGTATTTTCTCTTATCTTCTCTTATCTTCTTATCTTCTAGTGGCTTTTCCAAAGTTCCATCTGCTCTCTTCTCATATCCCTGAAAGCGCTCCAGGCTATCGGAACCGCAACGGCAAACGAGCAGCAATCTGCCCACATCTGACACATCTCCACGCCTAGCAGTCCGAAGAAATAGGGGAGGATGAAGATGAGCGGAATGAAGAAAAGTCCGCTGCGTGCTGCCGCTACGATGTTGGCTCTCACCGGTTTACGGATGGTCTGCATCAGCATGTTGGTGAGCACGATGCTGGCTACGAGCGGAAAACTGAGCACCTGCCATCGCAAAGCCACCGAACCTACGGCTACAACCGCTGCATCATCGCGGAAGATGCTGATGATGGAAGTTGAGAAGATGAAGCCGATAAGGGCACAGACGGCGAGGAAAACCGTGCCGCATTTGATGCAGAAAAAGAAGGCTTCCTTTACGCGCCCATAGAGTTTGGCGCCGTAGCAGAATCCGCAGAGCGGCTGGAATCCCTGTCCCAGACCGATGACCATCGCATAGGTGAAGAAGGAGATGCGGGTAACGATGCTCATGCCCGCAATGGCTGCATCGCCAAACGCACCTGCTGCCACATTGAGCATCAGCGTAGCGATACTTCCCAGTCCCTGTCTTGACAGCGAAGGGGTTCCGCCGAAGATAATCTCCTTAGCAAAGGCGCGGGTAGGGGTGAAATTGCAGAGACGGATGCGGATGTTCTCGCCTTTATGCGTCATCCAGAAGAGCATGGCGCAGCCGAAACACTGGCTGGTGAGGGTGGCTACGGCGGCTCCGGTAATGCCCAGTTGGAAGTAGAGAATGAGCAGAGGAGCCAGAATCAGATTGAGCAGCACACCCGACATGATGCCCTTCATCGCATACATCGTATTGCCCTGAAATCGCATCAGATTATTCAGCGTAAGCGAGGTGGTCATAAAGGGAGCACCCAGCAGGATAATGCCCAGATAACGCTCTGTATAAGGAAGAATGGTGGGCGTAGAACCCATCAGAAGGCAGAGCGGTGTGAGGAAAAGATGACCCAGGATGGCGATGAGGAGACCGGTAAGAAAACTCAGTACAAAGCCCGTTGTTGCCATCTTCTGTGCCTCTTCCGTATGCTTGGCGCCCAACTGTCGCGAAACATAATTGCCCGCTCCGTGACCGAAGAAGAAACCAATCGCCTGAATCACAGCCATTGCTGCAAAGGAAACGCCTACCGCTGCCACACTCTGCGTGTTGATGCTGCCCACGAAATAGGTGTCGGCGAGATTGTACATGCTCGTCGACAGCATACTGATAATCGTTGGTATGGCCATCGTAAAAATCACATGATGCACAGGGGCATGTGTGAGGAACGTATAGTTGTCTCTTTTCTCTTTCTTCATATCTTTATGATGCTCTTTTGGGGCATTTCAACCTGCAAAGGTACATAAATATCCACAAAGTTGGACAATTATGAACCAACTTTTATAAATTTATAAGAAAAGAGTTGCATTATTCATAAATTTATTGTATTTTTGCACCGCAATTGAATATATATACATAAAACAATATACTAATGAATGATGAGATAAGAATCATACCGATAACGACTAAAAAAGGGCTGAAAACCTTCATTCAGTTTCATTATGATCTCTACAGAGGCCATAAGTTTGCCATTCCTTTTTTGCGTTTCGACGAGATGAATACGCTGGACCCAAAGAAGAATCCTGCCTTCGAATTCTGCGAGGCTCAATACTTCCTGGCGGTTGACAGCGAGGCTCGTATCGTAGGTAGAATTGCTGCCATTATCAACCATCGTGCCAACGAAGAGTGGAACAAGAAGCAGGTTCGCTTCGGCTGGTTCGATTTCGTGGATAATGTAGCGGTTTCCTGTGCCTTGTTGCGCGCGGTAGAAAGTTGGGGCAAGAGCAAGGGAATGAACGAATGCGTAGGTCCGCTCGGATTTACGGATATGGACCGTGAAGGCTTGCTCATCGAGGGCTTCGACCGGAAGTCTACGATGTATATAAACTACAATTATCCTTATTACAAGACGCATCTGGAGAGTTATCCGCTCTATGAGAAGGATAACGACTGGCTGGAGTACCGCATCAGGATTCCGGAAGTGACACCGGCTAAGTTTGCCAAGACTGCCCAGATGATAGAGAGCCGATATAATCTGCATGTTTATAAGTTTACCCGCCGGGAACTGACCTCGGGAGGAATGGGCAGGAAGGTGTTCGAAATCTTGAACGAAACTTATAAGAATCTCTATGATTTCCAGCAGCTTACGGAGAAGCAGATAGATGAATATGTAAATACTTATATCAAGAAGGCTGACTTGAACCTGGTAACGGGTGTGGTAGATGGCAATGCTGGCAACAAGCTGGTTGCCTTTGGTGTTTCCTTCCCTTCGTTTACCGATGCGCTGCGCGAGATAGGCGATGGCAAGCTTTTCCCTACGGGTTGGCTGAAGGTGCTGAAGGTTCTGAAGTGGCACAAGACGGATACGGTAGATTTGCTCTTGATTGGTGTTCTTCCGGAATATCGCAAGAAGGGAGCCAACGCGCTTATTTTTGCCGATCTGATAAAGCAGTATCGCCGTTATGGCTTTAAATGGGCTGAGGCAATGCCGCAGATGGAGACCAATACCGGTGTTCAGAGCCAGTGGCAGTATCTGGAGAGCGAGCAGCATCGCCGTCATCGCTGCTATAAGAAGAAGATTTAAAAGTCTCTGTTTTGAGCCGTTTAGGCGTAAAAAAGATAGAAAATGGGCTAAAAAGTTAAAAAAACTAACTCATAGTTTTGTGGTTCTCAACTCATAGCTTTCCGGTTCTCAACTCATAGCTTTCCGGTTGAGAAAATTAAGAATGCATCGCGATAGGATGAAAAATGGCTGTAAAATGGCTGTTTTTTCCATCGCGATGCATTATTTTTTGCGTCGCGACGCAATATTTTTTTCATCGCGACGCACCAATTCTTCCGTCGCGACGCATTAATTGCCCCCTCGTGAGGCATCATTGAAGCCTCCCGCTGGTCATCATTTAAGCCTCTTATCTGTCTTAATATAAGGCACTTCTCCGTCTTAATATAAGACGCTTGCCAAGATAAAAAGATGCGCTCTGGAAAGAGAAAATTAAGATGGGGGTTAACAGGTTAACAGTTAACACCCCAAAAATGCATACTTCCATCCACACACTTATATAAAAATAAGTATATATATATTATTATATAATAAGGTACGCGAGAGGGGACCATGCAAAAAACAGCTGTTAACTGTTAACCCTGTTAACCCTCCAATGAAAAGTTGATAGTTAAATATAGTATTCTGCCGAATCAACCAAACCGGCTCTCAGCGCATATTTCGTAGCCTCGTGAACGTTGTTTACGCCCAGCTTGCGGAAGATGTTCTTGCGGTGGGTATTGACCGTATGGAAGCTGGAAAAGCGCTTCTCGGCTATTTCTTTCGTCGTCATTCCCAGCGCAATGTCTTTCAGAATCTCTGTCTCAGTCTTGGTGAGGTTGATTTTCTCCTGCTCCTCCTGTTTCGGAGCCAGAAGTACCTCCATCATGCGCTGGCAGACAAAACGGTTGCTTGCCACACAGAAACGTATCGCCTCCTTGATTTCCATTAGCGGACACTCCTTCAGCAATACGCTGAACTGCGTACTGCTGGCGATGAGAATCTTCACGAAATCGGCACTCAGATCCTCACTGAACAGTAGCCAGCGCGTGTATGGGAAACGCTGGTTTAAAATAAGTAATTCGGCAGCATCATTGATGTCGAAAAGGGTGTAGTCGAGTATTACAACCGTATCCTCATTTTCCTTTAAGGCAAGCATCAGGTCTGCCTTGTCTTCGATGGTCCGGGTTTCCAAACCCTCCATCTTACTGATCACATAGCTCAATCCGGCTCTTGTGATGTCCTGTTTGTCTGCTAATAGAATCTTCATTGTGTTTACTCTCTTATATGTTGTTTATATATGTACGCAGATGCCTTGATGCAGTAAAATACTGCATCAAGGCATCTTTTTTCTTATTAGAATGACATGAGGAAGCCCATACGGATGCCCCATTTTGAAATGTTTGCATGGTCATAATAGTTGAGGCGGCGAACATAATCGATTCCGAAGAACTTGAAGATGTTGTGCACGCCGGCTACAAACTCCCAGTATGGCGTCTTGCCAAAGGTATAGGAGTTGGTAGGGAACTCGAAGAGCTTCTCATCATTGAGGTTCTTGCTCGGGTCGTTCTTGCTGGTCAAATCGCCCCAAACACCCTTGATGGCTACATATTCACGCCACTTCAGCTTCTTGATGAGCGGAATGCGGTTGAGCAGCTTGCCGTTCATATCCCAGGCTACTGACCAGAACAGCTGGCGGTCGCTCAGAAACTCCCAGTCCTTCATCATGCTGATGGTTGCCTCCTGCTCGAAGAGAGAGAGGTTAACCGGTGGCTGGATGAGCATGGTGAAAGGCACTTTGCTCCACTGCGCCTTGCCCACGATGTTGAAATCCATATAGCCGAAACTTCCCAGCCACTGGCGCTTGTAAATGCCCAGCGTGGTGAGGTTGCTCTGGTACTGGCCTCCCATGAATCCGTCTAAGCCCATGGTGTGGCGAAGCGAGATTTCAGGACTGTCGAGGTTGATAGGCAAGCGCTGCTGCTTGGTGTTGACATAGGTAACCCCCGGGTTGTAATCTAAGCCTACACTCGCCTCTGTGGTGCGTATCTTGCGTATTTCCTCGCCGTCGCTCACCCTGTAGTAGTGGAGATTGCCCACGGTGCGGTTGCTCTGCCAGCGGAGGCTGGTGTCGAAGCGGAATCCCCAGTCGGTTTCGTAGGTGAAGGTCACCTTTTGGCGGTGATACTGATACATCTGGTCCTGCGTAGTGGCACGGAGGGTCATGAAGAAGTTGTCCTTGTTGTGCAGCAGGTTATCATCGGATGGAGATGTAATATCATGCCCCAGCTCGAAGGTAAGCTTGCGCATCGGGAACTCGAACGGACTGTTCTTCTTCTTGTTGAACGAATAGGTGAGCACATGGCCGTAATACCACTTGTTGCTCTTCAGACCGTAGGCGCCGTAACCATCCCAGAAGAAGTGGGGGTTGAGGGCTGCCATCGTTCTGCCCGCCAGACGCAGGCGCACACCATCTACGTAGTTGTTGGAGAGGAACGTGTTGATAGGTCCGAGGTCGAAGAGGCTGCGGCGGTCGTTGATGATGCTGTCTCTTTCAACACCCAGACTGTCTTTCACCGTTACCTTCTTGCCCTTGGTATGAGCCACTTCCACATAGTTCTCCATCAGGGCTCTCACACCGAAGATAATGTATTTGAATCCCTTGGAGTTCTCCATGCGGTGGATAAAGCTGTCCATCGACGATTCACTCTTCGTGAGGTCCACCTGCCGGTATTTGTTCCAGTAAGCCTCATCGCGGTTCATCGCATCCATATCGTGCCTGATCTTCGCCTTGCCCTTGAAGAGCTGCTTCGGCAAGGCATCGAAGGCATAATCGGTGATTCGCGTGTTTCGCACCACCAGCAGGTCCTGAAGGAGCTTGTTGACGTGCAGTTCGGCTATCATATCGTCTTTAGAGAGCACCCACTCGCCGTTGTCGAGCTTGGTGTACTCCTGTTCAATCTTCATGTCAGTAACCCAGTTTACATCGCTGTTGTGAGGCATGTAGAGGTTACATTTCTTCACGTGCAGGCTGCTGTCGGCAAGCACATAGAGTTCGCCTCGGAATCCGAAGTCCTGGCTGTTGGCTGGGATAAACTGCAGATGGTAGCACAGGTCTCTTTCCACATACACCGTATCTTCGATGTAGTAATGGTAGAAGCTGATGGCAGTTCTGCCGATAGGAGAAGGGAAGGGATACTGCAGCAGGCGCACGTAATCATCGTAGATGTCCACATCGGTGAACACCTCTTTCAGGGCGGTGTTGAGAATCTCTCCGGTCTGGATTACCTGTCCGATTCCATTGCTCTGCTGACCCTTGATGATGTCCTTTTCGGTCTTCGGATCTTTGCGGTAAATATGCTGTGAAACCGTCTCGTCGATGCTGACAGGTAGGGTGAGCTTTCCGTTGTATGGAGAGGTTTCTACCTGGTCGAGGAGATACTGGCGGCGCTGGAAGAACTTGCTCTCCAACTGCTCTTTCTTCAGGTCGTTGAGCGCGAGCGTAATCTTCTGATACTTATCATATTGCACATAGTCGTGGTTGCTCAGATCGCTCTTTTTCTTGGCAGCAATCACGCGCCGCATCAGTTCTACGGCAGGATTATCCTTACGTTTGTAGCGGCCTTTTTTCGATTTCACCACCACTTCGGTAAGTTTGTGCGTATCGTCTTTCAGTTTGATTTCCAGAAAGTTGGTCTTTTCGTCAACCTTCACCGATGTGCTCTTGTAGCTCAGTGCGCTTACGGTGAGCATGAGTCCCGGCTTCTTGTCAATGGTAAACTTACCTTCTCCGTTGCTTGAAACTGCGATTTTATGTCCTTTGTATTGCACGCTTGCATACGGTACGGCAAAACCGTCGTCATCGATGACACGGCCTGTTATCTTCTGCTGAGCCATCATCTGAAGCGTAGAAATCATCAGAAGGATGACTGTAAAATACAACTTTTTAATACCTTTCATTTTTTATACCTTATTATATATAGGGGCTCTCCGCCCATGATTTAATCTTTTCAGGATGCAAAGTTATAACATTATTCGTAAATAGACGCAAAAACCTATTCATTATTTCAGTTTTTTATGAGATTTTCAGAAAAAGGCTTCCATGCAGTTCCTTCTGCTGCCTGTTCTTGCTCTTCGCCGTGCGAGCCTGAGTGGTATAAAACTCCTTCATATTGCTCTATTTCACCTGTTTATCTGTCAATATCTGATGAAATTCAGAAAAATAACAGAAAACTATTTGGTTAATTTAATTTTTTAGCGTAATTTTGCACACTGAAATTTAAAGAAGAAACGCCCTTCTGCGGGCTTATTAAACATCAAGCGAATGAATAACAAGGGAAATCTTACCGACGAGCGGCCTCCACTGCTGCCCGTCATCATAGGCACCGGTTTCGGCAGTGGCTTCTGGCCTTGGGGACCGGGAACGGCTGGCTCTGTATTGGCAACCCTCATCTGGGCAGCCCTGGCTTACGGACTCGGTATTACGGGCGAGAGTCTGCAGAGCATCACCTTCTTTCTCGTCATTGTTTCTACTATTCTGGGCACTTGGGCAACAGCGCAGTTGCAGCCTTACTGGGGCGAGGATCCCAGCCGTGTGGTCATCGATGAGATGGCTGGCGTGTGGATTCCCCTGTCGTTGCTGACCCCGCTTACGGCACAGGGCGAAGTGAAAGATGCCTGGTGGTGGGCATTGGTGGCACTTGTTCTCTTCCGCTTCTTTGATATGGTGAAACCGCTGGGCATCAAGAAACTGGATAACAGGCAGGGCGCCTTCTACGTGATGGCTGATGATCTGCTGGGCGGATTCTATGCAGCCGTTTCTTTAATCATCATCAAAATCATACTGGTTTCGACTGGAATCATCTAGTCTGGCATTTCTTAAAGAAACAAATTCTTAAGCAGACATTTCTTAAACAGACAATAAAAAATAGATTAAAATATGAATTATAGAGATTTCTTACAAAAAGTTATCTATGCCATCATCAATCCACTTATCAAGGCGATGATAGCAGTAGGTATTACTCCTAACATTGTTACCTTCGTAGGATTCCTGGGCAATATCGTGGCAGCCGGTTTCTTCCTCGATGCTGCATGGATGCTCGGAACAGAGCAGGCTGACTATGCATCTTGCATGGTTACTGTAGGATGGGGTGGATTCATCATCCTGGCAGCCGGTCTCTTCGATATGATGGATGGCCGATTGGCACGTATGAGCGGCAAGAGCAGTCTCTTCGGTGCACTCTGGGATTCTACACTCGACCGCTACAGCGAGCTGGTAAGTCTCTTTGGCATCTGCCTCATCTTCGTACGTATGCAGGGCGATATGACCTGGTTCTGGATGGGCGTAGTCACCTTTGCAGCGATGATCGGTTCTGTGATGGTAAGTTATGTCCGTGCCCGTGCCGAGGGTTTGGATATTGAGTGTAAGGTAGGTTTCATGCAGCGTCCTGAGCGCGTTGTGGTTACCGCTGTTACTGCGATGATTACCGGCTTTACAGGCAATATCTGGTGGCTGGCTGGCGGCATGATTCTGATTGCCGTTTTGGCAAACATCACCGCTTTCTGGCGCATCTGGCATTGTTATGTTGTGATGAATGCTCATAAATAATAAACTCAAGTTCTATCAATAAAAAGTAGAAAAAAGTGTTTAGTATCTATCTGATTATCCTCCTGGCGGTACTCGCAGCCTGGAAGAAGACACGCCGTTTTGCCTTCTATTTTCTGCCTTGGTTCCTCTTCGGAATCATCTACGATTCGATGCGCCTTTATCCTAACTATATGGTGAACGATATTGACGTGGCGAATCTCTATCATGCAGAAAAGTCGCTCTTCGGCATTGCTGCTTCATCCAGCGCAGAACTGCAGGCTGTAGCCGACCATAGCCAGCTGATGATTCCGGGCGAATACTTCAAGGTTCACCATTGCGGTTTTGCCGATTTCTGGGCAGGCATCTTCTATCTCTGCTGGGTTCCGGTGCCTATCGCCTTTGCCCTTTATCTGTATCTTACGAAACAGCTAAAATGGTTCAGACGTTTCTCCTGGGCTTTCCTGCTGGTGAACATCATCGGCTTCATCGGCTACTACATCTATCCGGCTGCTCCGCCCTGGTATACGATGAACTATGGCTTCGAGGCTGTGCTCAATACACCGGGTAATGTGGCTGGTCTGGGCAGATGGGACGAAATGACCGGACTGCACGTGTTCCACGGACTCTACGGCAAGAATGCCAATGTCTTTGCTGCCGTGCCTAGTCTGCATGCTGCCTATATGTTCCTCACCACGATTTATGCTGTGATGAGCCGTAAACGCTGGTATACGGTGGTGCTCTTTGCCTGCATCTGTCTGGGCATCTGGTGGACGGCAGTCTATTCCGGTCATCATTATATCATCGATGTCATGTTGGGTATTCTTACTACGATAGTAGGCGTACTGCTTATGGAATCCAAGAGAATATGGGCAAGATTAAAGAAGAACTCGTAACCTTCGGCAAGGCGGAACTGACTGCCTCCTGCGCCTCAGTAGTAGACTTCGGACTGGCATTCTTCCTCTCAGATATCATCGGCATTTATTACGGACTTGCCAATGCGCTGGGAGTGATAAGTGGCGGCATTACCAACTGCATACTGAATTATCGTTATGTGTTCGGCGATTCCAAGAGCAAGAAAAAGAGTGTAGCCTGGCGCTATTTTATCATCTGGGGCATCAGCTGGATGCTCAATTCGGGCGGCACCATCGCCCTGACCGAATTTCTGAATGCGCACGAACATATTCAGCTGCATTATATGATTCCGAAGAGTATTGTATCTCTGCTGGTAGCGATATTCGTTAACTATCCCGGACAGAAGAAATTTGTTTTTAAGCAGTAATAACCATATCAGATGGGGGCAGTATTCAGTATGTGCCCTCATTTTTTTTTGTATCCTATCAGGTAATCTGTTGGCATTGGGACATAAAAAAAGAGTTTGGATTGTCTCCCGACATTCCAAACCCACGCTTGTTTCTAACTAACTTATTATCAACTATTCATTACTTTTCAGTTTGCAAAAATACGAGTTTTTTTCTTATAAAATAAATTTTTTCAAAAAAATAATAACGTAAACGTTTGCGTTTTCGAAAGAAATTGTTATCTTTGCAAAGAATTCACTAACTTTGCAGTCGGAAAGGCAAAATATGCAGAATTTGTGGATACAAAATGTATGTCAATAATAAGCGTAAACTAACAAATGAAACAACGAAGAACATCTTTGAAAGACCTCGCCGATCAACTTGGCGTCAGCATAGCAACTGTATCTAGAGCCCTGCGAAACAGCCATGAAGTGGGTGAGGAGATGACTCAAAAGGTGAAAAGCCTTGCCAAGGAGCTCAATTATCGACCAAACCCCTTTGCACAGAGCCTTAGAAAAGAAGCACCTAGGGTGATTGGTGTAATTGTGCCAAACCTGGTGACTCATTATTATGCTGCCGTGCTGGATGGTATAGAAGATTATGCCGTAAAGAATGGTTATTCGGTGATCAGCGCCAATAGCCACGAGAATACAGAACACGAGAAGAGAGCGGTAGAAAACTTCCTGAATATGCATGTGGAAGGCATCATCGCCTGTCTGGCACAGGATACGGTCGACTATTCTCACTTCGAGCAGTTGCATAAGATGGGCGTTCCATTGGTGTTCTTTGCCCGTTGTTGCTTAGAAGATAAGTTCTCCCAGGTAGTAGGCAATGGTGATGTTGCCGCCCAAGAGGCTACCCAGCATATGATAGATACCGGTTCGCGCCGCATCGCCTTCATCGGCGGTCCAAACCATCTTGATATGGTGCGCCGCAGAAAACACGGTTATCTGGAGGCTCTGAGAGAGAACCGCATCCCTATCGACCGTGACCTCGTGGTTTGCGACAGAATCGATTTCGATGTGGCCCGAAACGCTACCCTCCGTCTCCTCGAAAAGGAGGACAGACCTGATGCCATCCTCGCCTTTAACGATATTATCACCTATGCCGCCTTCGATGCTATCAAGGAAAAAGGGCTCCGCATACCAGAGGATGTTGCTATCATCGGTTTTACCGATGGTGATACTGCTGCCTTCGTTACGCCGAAACTTTCGGCTATCATGGACAAGGCACACGAACAGGGAACCACAGCCTGCGATCTACTCATGAGAAGTATCAATGGTGATGAAAAAATCTACAAGAAAGTGGTACCGATGATACTGAAAATACGCGAAAGTTCTGAAAAAAACGACGTGAAATAAAACCTATTATAGAAATAATTCCTATATTATAGAACTGTAAATAAAACCTACGATTATGATGATAAAAAAACAAAACTACTTGAAACATGCCATCGTGCTGTTTCTGCTCTTGCTGCTCATGCAGCCGGAGAGGGCATGGGCTGCCTATGAAAACGTAGAATTCAGCAGCCTCACCAATCATGATGGACTTACGAACAGTCAGGTGGGTGCCATCCTCAAGGACACCAGAGGCTACATCTGGTTCGGTACCCAGTCGGGACTGTGCCGCTTTGACGGCTTCCGTATGAAAACTTTCTATTATAGCAACACTGATGATAAGTCGCTGCCTAACAATTCGGTAGATGAACTTCAGCAAGACTATGATGGAAATATCTGGGTGCATACCTCTGTAGGTTACAGCATCTACAAATATGATGAAGAGCAGTTTGACCGCAAACCGGAACAATGGCTCAATAACATCCATGTGCAGGGACCTCCTTATAAACTCCTGATAGATAAGGATAAGAACATGTGGATAGCTGTCTACGGACAGGGACTCTACTTTCATAATGCCAAAACAAAAAATACCTACCTTTTTAAATTTACCAAAAAGGCTCAGCCGGGCTGTCTGAAAGAGGGAAATATCAGTAAAATAACCGAGGTTGACGGCGATGCGCTCATTACCTATAATGATGGTACAATCTGCCGTGTCAACGGACAGAAACAGAAGGTTCTCTGGTACAATTCCTTCCTTGCCACCCATAAAGCTGCCGGTGATAATGGCGCCTATACTTTCTATGATGGTATAGGTGGTTTCTGGGTTTCTGTAAGTAATGCCAATTACGTGTATCAGTCAAAGACCGGGAAATGGACCGATGCCCGTTCTTATCTTACAAACATGGGCATTGATATTCCTTGCCCAACCCGTATTCTGATGCGTGATATTGCCCGCGATAAGGCAGGCAATCTCTGGGTGGCTTCCGACCATAACGGTCTCTTCTTTGTTGATTTCAAACGCAAAATCTGCCGTCAGTATGTTCATTCCGAAGCAAAGGGAAGTATCGTTGACAATTCCCTGCAGAAGGTTTATGTGGATGATGAGGGAGCTATCTGGGTAGGTAGTTACAAGAACGGCGTGGCTTATTATTCGCCTGCTGCTCAGAAATTCACAACTATTCCGCTTGGTGATGTGTGTACTATCACGCAGGATCTGAATGGAAATCTCTGGTGCGGAACCAATGATAGCGGTATTGTATGCTACAGTCCGCTTACCGGACAGAGCTGGCGATTCTCACAGGCTGAAACCGGTCTGGCTTCGGATATTATCGTCAGCAGCGTAACCATGGCTGATGGTACGATGTATTTCGGAACCTTCAATGGTGGACTTGCCCAATATAAAAACGGCAGATGGAAGAGTTTTCAGGCAGCTCCAGGCGGACTTGCCAATAACAGCGTCTGGTGTCTTGCCGAAGATCCGTATCATCGCCTGATTATCGGAACCTTGGGCTCAGGCTTCCAGATTTATAATCCTGAAAGTGGTAAGTTTACAACCTACAATGTTCAGAATTCGGGTATTACCAGCGATTTTATCAACTCGCTCTTCCTGCCGAATAAAGATGAAATTCTGATAGGTCATTCGCAGAACTATTCTATCTTTAATTTCGGAACCCGAAAGGTAACCAATGTGAATACAACCAAGGACGGACAGCCTTTCCCTAGTCCTTCCCTGAATTACATGATGAAGGATAGCCGAGGCATCTTGTGGATGGCTTCGCCTGCGGGCGTCACCATGTATGATGAGGTTTCAGGACAGTTGGAGTCAATCAATGACCTCAATGGTACGCAGGGCACGGTAGGCTGTATGGTGCTCGAAGATAAGCAGCATAACATCTGGCTGGTTTCTGAATTTATCGTTACCCGTGTTACGCTGACCAAGAACAACCAGGGCAAATGGGACATTACGATGATCAGTTTCAATTCGCTCGATGGCTTGCAGAGCCGCCAGTTTAACCAGCGTTCTGCCTGTCTGATGAGAAATGGAGCCATCGCCATCGGTGGTCAGGATGGTATTAATATCATCAATCCTGCCAAGATCCTTCCTGCCCAGAAACATGCACATGTCTTGTTCAGCGGTTTCGTACTCTTCGATCATCCGCTGAAGGCAGGTGAGGAGTTTGAGGGAAGAGTGCCTCTGGAAAAATCGCTCGATACTCATCCTGAACTGGATCTCAGTTATAAGGACAAGGCGTTTACCATACAGTTTGCTTCCGACCAGGTAAGTATTCCTGCCCGTTGCCGTTTTCTCTATCGCATGAAGGGACTTGATGACAAATGGATGCTGACACCTGAGGGACGTCCGGAGGCTACCTTTACCAATCTCTCTTCAGGCAGCTATGTCCTGGAGGCAAAGGTGGTGAATGCTGATGGTAGTGTGAGCGAAGAGGTGAGCACGCTGAAGATTCATATTCAGCCACCTTTCTATCTCTCTATATGGGCGATTATCGTATATATTATATTAATAGGTGTAGCTTTCTATCTCTACCGTAAACGTATGCTCGAAAAGCAACGTGTAAAATTCGAACTCCAGAGCAAGGAAGACAGTATCAAGAAGACCAAGGAGTTGAACGAACTCAAACTCAACTTCTTCACCAATGTGAGCCACGAACTCCGTACTCCGCTCACCCTGATTATCTCGCCGCTGGTCAATATGATTAGAGAAGAAAGAGATGAAAGTAAACGCAGAAAGCTGGAGATGATTCATCGCAATGCTACCCGTCTGCTCAATCTGGTAAACCAGATTCTCGACTTCCGCAAGATAGACCAGAACAAGGAGAAACTTACCCTGTCGCATATCGACATCGTGAGCTTCGTTGACAATATCTGTACTTCGTTCCGTACTTTGGCAAACAGCAAAGTAACGCTTGCCTTCGATTCTACGGTGCCTAGTCTGCAGATGTCGTTTGATGCTGATAAGGTAGGAAAAATCGTGAACAACCTCTTAAGCAATGCCTACAAGTTTACGCCAGATGGCGGATTTATCACCGTTTCTCTGAGTGTTGCACTCCGCCAGCGTGTAGGAGACAAGGATTCGGATATGCTCCGCATCTCAGTATCTGATACTGGCAAGGGCATCAGCGATAAGGAGAAAGAACATGTGTTTGAGCGTTTCTATCAGGTCAATGGCACTGAAATGCAGCCACAGGGTGGTAGCGGAATCGGTTTGAACCTGGTAAAGAAGTTTGCCGAACTGCATGGCGGTAAAGTAGATGTTACTGATAATCCAAGCGGAGGAACCATCTTTATGGTAGACCTTCCGATAGAGAGCAGTACCACCTCCAATTCTACGGCACATCTCGGTTCCTTGCGAGCAGCACCTATCATAACCACGGTGCATCAGGCTACTGATGAGGATCCGGATGCAGGTAAGAACGTTCTCTACGGAATGAGTAAACATGCGCATCAGCCTGGAGAATCGATGATCAAGAAGCCGGTAGTGCTCCTCGTTGACGACAGTGAAGACTTCCGTGAGTTTATGAACGAAGTATTGACAGACTATACGGTTGTTGAGGCTGTCAATGGTCAGGATGCCTGGAACAAGATCATCGACCGTCGTCCAGACATCATCCTGAGCGATGTGATGATGCCAGTGATGGATGGTAACGAACTCTGCCGGATGTGTAAGGACAATGACGAAACAACAGCCATACCTTTCATCATGCTCTCGGCCCGTATGGGAGATGAGCAACGCAAGGAAAGTCTGAAGTGTGGTGCTGACGAGTATATAGCCAAACCATTCGATATTGATATGTTGAATCTCTGTATTCTGAACCTCTTGAAGAAACGCAAGAATGTGAGCACAGAATATGTAATAACAGAGGCCGACCGCAAATTTATAGATGAGGTGAATGCTTATATCCGCGATCATATGAGCAATCCTGAAACATCGGTAGAATCGCTCAGCACTCATCTTTGCATTTCACGCGTACAATTATATAAACGCATGATTTCGCTGACGGGTATTACACCTTCTGAGTATCTCAGAACCAAGCGTATCAAATTTGCAGAGCATCTGCTGCGTTCGGGCGACTTGAACATCAGTGAAATAGCCTATAAGGTGGGATTCAATAATCCACGTTATTTCACTAAATACTTCCAAGACGCGTATGGCGTTACGCCGTCTCAATATCGTAAGAATCTGTCAGAATCAGAGTAGTTTACGCTTCTAGTTAACATTTTATACACATACAGATAACATTTGCGCACAAAGATACGGGAAATTTCTCGTATCTTTGCCGCAGATTTTTAAACTTTCCTTTAAACATATAAAATGAGACTAACTAAAACATTATTGATTTCAGCAGTGCTGCTGATGAGTGCCACAGGTATGCAGGCAGCTGGTTTCAACCAGAATGGTAATTATCTCACTGTTCAGTTGAAGCAACACCAGAATTTTGGTCCTAGTCAGATTCGCCTCCAGGTGGTGAGCGATAAGATTATCCGTGTTCAGGCTACAGCCGAACAGAGTTTCCGTAACAAACAGAGTCTGATAATAGTGCCTCAAAACAGCAAGGCAAATTATAAGGTGGAAGAGCAGGGAGACAATCTCATCATTACCACTGCAGCCATGCGTGCTGTCATGAACGAGGCTACGGGTCAGATTACCTTCTATGACCTGAAAGACAATGTCCTTCTCAATGAGGTTGCTCAGGGCGGAAAGACTTTCAAGCCGTTCACTGTGCCTGACCGTGAAATCGGTGTAGACATTGCCAAGGTTCCTGAAGCACAGAAGCACGGATGGTCATGGCGTGCGCTCTTCAACTCTCCTGATAACGAGGCGTTCTATGGTCTCGGTCAGCATCAGAGTGAGGAACTCAACATGAAGGGTAAGAACGAAGACCTCTTCCAGTATAATACCAAGGTGAGTGTGCCTTTCGTCATCTCTAATAAAAACTACGGCATCCTCTGGGATTCTTATTCTTATTGCCGTTGGGGTAATCCGGAAGATTATCTCCAGCTCAACCGTGCCTTCAAACTCTATGATAAAGATGGAAAGGAAGGTCAGCTGACAGGTACTTATGTGGATAAGAATGGTCAGAAGATTGTTCGGGGCGAAGATAGCATTTACTTTGAGTATGCAATGCCTGAGACTTCTGAGGTTTGCAACCAGACCGACAAGGGCGGCATTCAGAACCTGCCAAAAGGTTTTGCCCTGAACGGCTCCAAGGTGGTGTATGAGGGTTATGTAGAGGCTCCAACCAACAGCTTCTATCAGTTTATCCTCTATTATGCCGGCTATATGAAGATTTATATCGATGGCAAACTGGTAGTTCCTGAGCGCTGGCGTACAGCCTGGAATCCGAACTCTTATAAGTTTGAAACTCCTATCAAGAAGGGCGTAAAGACTCCTATCCGTATCGAGTGGCAGCCAGATGGTGATGTTTCTTACTGCGGACTTCGCGTAGCAGCTCCTCGTTCTGAGGCAGAGAAGAACCAGTTGAGCATCTGGAGTGAAATGTCACCGGATATGGACTATTATTTCATCGCCGGTCAGAATCTCGATGAGGTGATTTCCGGTTACCGTACGCTTACCGGCAAGGCTTCGCTTTATCCTAAGTGGACCCTCGGTTTCTGGCAGAGCCGTGAGCGCTATCAGAGCAGCAAGGACATCGAGGACAACATGAAGAAGTTCCGCGACCTGCATATTCCTGTAGACAATATCGTTCAGGACTGGAACTACTGGAAGCTGGATTCATGGGGAAGTCATGAGTTTGAGGCTGCCCGCTATCCAAACCCACAGGCGATGCTCGACAGCGTACATGCCATGAACGGAAGATTCATGATTTCCGTATGGCCTAAGTTCTATGATACGGTCAAGAATTATAAGGAACTCGACAGCAAGGGTTGGATGTATCATCAGGCTATCAAGGATGATATTCATGACTGGCTCGGCTTCCGCGGTTCATTCTATGATGCCTATTCTGATGGTGCCCGCAAGATGTTCTGGCGCCAGATGGACGAGAATCTTTATACCAAGTATAAGTTCGGAATCGATGCCTGGTGGATGGATGCATCAGAACCAAACGTTCGCGACTGTACCCCGATGTGGTACCGCAAGGCTCTTTCTGGTCCTACTGCCCTCGGTACATCTACCGAATATTTCAATGCTTACAGCATCGTGAATGCTGATGCTATCTATAACGGACAGCGCAGCGTGAACCCTAACCAGCGTGTCTTCCTCCTGACCCGTTCCGGTTTTGCCGGTGAGCAGCGCTACAGTACGGCTACCTGGTCTGGTGACATCGCTACCCGTTGGGAAGATATGCGTGCCCAGATGACAGCCGGTTTGAACTATTCTATGGCAGGTCTGCCTTTCTGGGGAATGGACCAGGGCGGTTTCTGTGTAGAGAACCGCTATGTGGCTGCCCAGCAGGAGTTCGATAAGACCGGTAAGGAAAATGCTGACTTGAAGGAATGGCGCGAGTTGCAGGCGCGTTGGAACCAGTTCGGTTGCTTCGTACCTCTTTATCGTACTCATGGCCAGTGGCCTACCCGTGAGGTCTGGAACATTGCTCCGGCAGATCATCCGGCTTACAAGACCATCGTGGCTTACGATAAACTCCGTTACCGTCTGATGCCTTACCTCTATAGTATGGCTGGTATGGTTCACTTCAAGGACTATACGATGATGCGTGGATTGGTAATGGACTTCAACGGCGATGACAATGTTTACGACATCAAGGATCAGTGGATGTTCGGTTCTGCTCTCATGGCTTGTCCTGTAGGCGAGTATCAGAAGTACAGCCGCAATGTTTATCTTCCTAAGCAGAAGGGCTGGTATGATTTCTATACAGGTAAGCACTATGCCGGTGGACAGACAATCGTAGCTGATGCGCCTTTCGATAAGATTCCAGTCTTTGTTCCAGAGGGTTCTATTCTTCCTGTGGGTCCAGAGATGGAGTGGAGCGATCAGAAGAAGGCTGAGCTCATCGATCTCTATGTCTATGCAGGCAAGGACGGTTCTTATACACTCTATGAGGATGAGGGAACCAACTACAACTACGAGAAGGGTAAGTATGCTATGATAGACTTCAAGTATAATGATGCTCAGAAGACCGTTACTATTGCTGCCCGTAAGGGTGCTTTCGACGGTATGCTCCAGAAGCGTCGCTTCAATATCGTACTTGTTAGTGATAACAACCGGCAGGGTATCAGCCTCGCCAAGGCGCCTAAGGGCAAGATGGTGAAGTATGCTGGTAAGGCAGTTACTGTAAAACTGAAGTAATATGAAGAAGATATTTGCTTTAGCAATCTTTCTATTGGGCGCTCAGTCGTTGAGCGCCCGTGATCGCCAGTCTTTTGATAAAGGCTGGCTTTTCACTTTAGCAGATAGTGCCGGAATGTCAAAGTCTGATTATTCAGACCGGCATTGGCGAAGTTTGAATCTTCCTCACGATTGGGCGATAGAGGGCGATTTCTCTCCTTCGAATCCTTCGGGAGCCGGTGGTGGTGCATTGCCGGGTGGCATCGGATGGTACCGTAAGCACTTTTCGGTGAATCCAAAGGAAAAGTATGACCGGTTTACCATCACCTTTGATGGAGTATATATGAATTCTACCGTGTATATCAATGGGCATAAACTCGGAACACGTCCTTATGGATACAGTACATTCGAGTATGATCTTACACCTTATATTAATAAGAAGGGTGATAATGTCATTGCTGTGAAGGTAGACAACAGCGACCAGCCTAACAGCCGCTGGTATTCCGGTTGCGGTATTTACCGCCATGTCTGGCTCACCAAAACCATGAAAACTGCTTATATTCCCCAATGGGGACAGTATGTAGCAACTTCTCCACAGGGTGATGTCAGGGTGAAGGTGGATTTCGCTGCTTCCGGTAATAAGATGAAACTCTCTGTCCGTAATACAATCTATGATGCTGCCGGAAAGATCGTAGCCAAGAGTCAGGGTGTTCGGGAACAGAAACTCAAGGTGAAGAATCCGCATCTCTGGGACATCGGAAAGGGATATCTCTATACAGTCAAGAGTGAGCTGTTAGTAAATGGGAAGGTAGTGGATGTTGCTACGTCAACTGCCGGTTTCCGTGATGTGAAGTTTGATTCAAAGAAGGGTTTCTTTCTCAATGGCAGGAATCTCAAGATAAATGGTGTCTGTGAGCATCATGATTTCGGTTGCCTGGGTGCTGCCGTTAATGAGGATGCGATGCACCGTAAGCTTACCATCCTTCGCGATATGGGCGTGAACGCTATCCGAAGTAGTCATAATCCTCCGGCACCAGAACTCCTGAACATGTGCGATTCGATGGGTTTCCTCGTGATGGACGAGAGTTTCGACATGTGGCGCCGCAAGAAATCGAATGGCGATTATGCCCGTTTCTTCGATGAATGGCATAAGAAAGACCTGTCTGATCTCATCAAGCGCGACCGTAACCATCCAAGTATCATCATGTGGAGTATCGGTAATGAAGTTCTCGAACAATGGTCGGATGCGGCTGCTGATACGCTCAGTCTGGAGCAGGCTAACCTGATTCTGAATGCCGGTCATGATGCTTCTAGCTTGTCACATAGCGATGAACTGAGTGTCAATTCGCTTCTTACCCAGCATCTGGCAAAAATCGTGAAGGAGTATGATCCTTGGGGCACACGCCCTGTTACTGCTGGCTGCAATGAGCCCGACCCGAAGAATCATCTCTTTAAGAGTGGGGCTATTGATGTTATAGGTTTCAATTATCACCATCAGTGGGTGAAGGATGTGCCAAAGAATTTCCCTGGCAAGCCTTTCATTCTTTCGGAGAGTGTTTCTGCCTTGCAGACTCGTGGCTACTATATGATGCCTAGCGACAGCATTTATACTGCGCCAAGGGAATGGTGGTTGCCTTATACCGATCCATCGTTTATGTGTTCGGCTTATGATAATTTCCACGCATCATGGAGCAGTACCCACGAAGAAACCTGGGATGTGGTAAAGCACAACGACTTTGTGGGCGGACAGTTTATCTGGACCGGTTTCGATTATATCGGTGAACCTACTCCTTATGCTTATCCTGCCCGTAGCAGTTATTTTGGCATCATCGACCTGGCAGGTCTTCCTAAGGACAGCTATTATATGTATCAGAGTGAGTGGAGCCAGAAAGATGTGCTTCATCTCTTCCCTCATTGGAACTGGCTGCCGGGACAGACTATCGACATGTGGTGTTATTATAATCATGCCGATGAGGTAGAACTCTTTATCAATGGTAAGAGTCAGGGCATCCGTAAGAAGACAGTCTACGGTGCAAAGAACGAAGGCGATGCTTTCAGAAAAAGTACTGAATATCATGTGATGTGGCGCGTAAACTTTGAACCGGGAGAAGTAAAGGTTGTAGCCAGAAAGAATGGTAAAGTTCTTAGAGAGCAGGTCATAAAGACAGCAGGAGCTCCTCATCATCTTGTGTTGAAGAAGACCTATCAGGGCTGTCAGGCTTTTGGCTCTTCTGATCCGACCACCTTTGTAGAGGTGAATGTGGTAGATAAAGACGGCAATCTCTGTCCGAACGCAGATAACCAGATTTTCTTCTCTGTCTCAGGAGAACAGGATGCAAGTGGTCATGGTTTCCTGAAAACGCCAAAGATTCTGGGAACAGATAATGGATGTCAGACTTCTTTGGAGCGTTTCACCGATTCACATCGCAAGGCATTCTTCGGAAAATGTGTCGTTGTGATAAAAGGAAAGGGAACCCTCAAGGCACAGGCAGTAGACTTAAAGGATGCTTCTGTAGCTTTGTGATTATAGTAATATTCTGAAAAAAAAACATTAAGGATTTATATTGCGAAGAAGAGGATGTGTCATAAGTTTATGATTCACCCTCTTCTTGTCGTTGGTAAATATGGGTTATGTTGTTGGAAGAGATAGGATATGTTGCTGAAAGAGATAGGATATGTTGTTGAAAGAGATAGAATAAGTTGTTGAAAGAGATAGGATATGTTGTTGAGGCAGTCAGTATCTTCGGTCGCACAACAGCTGTTGTGCGCTTGCATAACAGCTGATATGCGCATGCACAACACCTGTTGTGCATGCGGTAGTCAACTGTTATACACCAACTATTATCCTGATATGACACACCCTCTTTTTTCGCTCTTAAAAACGAAAAAGGTTTTGAAGCATTGGGACCCAAGGGATTTGGGTATCTCTATTATACTAGTAATAGAAATTTAGCTTCAAAACCTGCGGCAAAGATACATCTTTTTTTCGAATAAAAAAACTTTTTCGAATAAAAAATATAAAAAACTTGCTCTTATCAAAAAATATACGTAACTTTGTAAACGATAAGGCATCAAAGCCAATCAGCAATCATGAAAAAAGTAATCTTTGTAGAATTTTCTCACGATGCTGGAGCATGAAAGAAATAACAATAATAAAACAATAAAATAAAAACAATATAATGAAAATTCAAATAGAACAGGCTACGCCTGACAAGGCTTCGCATATCGCATCGCTTATCATGGAGGCGATGAATGCGCAGTGTTGCCAAAATTTTGCTGGTCCTCAGCATACATTGGTTGATTTTCACCGTATGATGACTAAACTTGTAGAGATGGAGGACAGTCAGTATAGTTATAAGAATACATTGGTTGCTATGTCTACTGATGGCATTCTCGTTGGCATCTTGGTTGCATACGATGGTGCTGACGTCAAAAGATTACGTAAGCGCTTTATTGAGGCTGCAATCGTGGCTTTTGGAATAGACTATTCGGCTATGGAGCTTGAAACTGAGGAAGGTGAGTTCTATTTGGATAGTTTGGCTGTTTCTAATCAATACCGTGGGAAAGGTATTGCATCTAAACTATTGGATGCTGCTATCTCTCGCGCAAGAGAATTAGGACTTCCTGCTGTAGGTTTGCTTTGTGATAAAGGCAATCCGAAAGCGGAGCGTCTCTATGCGAAGGTTGGTTTCCAATATGTCAATGATACCACTTGGGGTGGTCATGCAATGAAACATCTTCAGTATAAATTGTAATCTGATAGGGCAAACTGTGCAAACGTTTGCCCAATAAAAAGTATAGAAATCAACAGAAAATGTGCTGTTTATTGCGCAAACTGTAGTATCTTTGCACCATAAGTTCATAACGAATAGGTTTTTTGGTTTTTAGAAAAGATATTTTATTAGTTTTTGTTGATTTAATAATAAAAGCTCGGTCTGCAGTGATGCAACGCCGAGCTTTTGTATTTTTACTCCCTTTCTGGGTATTTTCTTTCTGTGTCTTTTATTCTAATTCCTCTATTTCTTTTTCGTCCATGTCTTTATCTAACTGGTCTCTCCACAGATACTTTCTGGTTTCATGCACTATGATACCACTCAGGCAGAGCAGGGAGATAAGGTTTGGTATGGCCATTAAAGCATTCATGCAGTCGGCAATGTTCCAAACCAGTCCCAGACTGATGACACTACCTAGGAAGATAGTAGCAATATAGACTATGCGGAAACAGAGCATCCACTTTTTGCCTTTCAGATATTCTACACACCGTTCTCCATAATAACTCCATCCCAATGTCGTACTGAATGCAAATGTTGCCAGTCCGATGGTCAATATTGGAGCTCCGATATATGGAATCTTACTGAAGGCAGCCTTGGTGAGTGCTGCTCCGTTATGATAGTCGATGTCTGGATATGCTATGATACTTGAGGTGATGACGAGACCTGTAAGGGCACAGATGATGACAGTATCCCAAAAGGTACCGGTAGATGAAACCAATGCCTGACGCACAGGGTTACGGGTTTGGGCTGCTGCAGCAACGATGGGCGCCGAACCCAGACCACTTTCGTTAGAGAACAATCCGCGGGCTATACCATAGCGGGCAGCAATCATCACGGTACTTCCAGCGAAGCCGCCACCTGCAGCCTTTGTTGTGAATGCTGAGTCTAAGATTACGTGGATGGCAGGCAATAAATAAGCATGATTTACACAGAGAATGTAGATGCAGCCTAATACATAAAAGAGTGCCATGAAAGGTACCAGCATGCCGCAAACCTTGGCGATACTGTTCACGCCTCCAAGAATCACAGCAGCTCCTAACGCCGTAACAATAGCACCGGTAATGTAAGGAGAAATGCCGTATTGGTTTTCTACCAGGGTTGAGATGGCATTTGCCTGTACCGTGCTACCGATTCCGAATGATGCCAATGCGGCAAAGAGGGCGAACAGGACAGCAAGCCACTTCCAGCCCAATCCTTTTTCGAGGGCATACATAGGACCACCCAACATCGTGCCTCGCTTGGTCTTTACGCGATATTTTACGGCGAGTAATCCTTCGGCATATTTGGTAGAAATACCAAAGACACCGGTTAACCAGCACCAGAGTACGGCTCCTGGTCCGCCAAGAGCGATAGCTGTAGCCACACCGATGATGTTACCGGTACCAATTGTAGCTGCCAGTGCTGTTGCCAGTGCTCTGAACTGTGAAACATCTCCTGTGGCATTCTTGTCTTTCTTTACAGACAGTTTGATTGCCTTGAAAATCTTGCGTTGTGGAAAGCGCAAGCGGATGGTCAGAAAGATGTGGGTTCCCAACAGCAGGATAATCATAGGCCATCCCCACAGGAATGAACTAAATGCGGTGAAAAAATCGTTTATTGCATCCATCTCTTAAAAATTTTATGTTTATCTTATATCTATATTTTTTATACCTGATAACGCAGTTACTTGTGTATTATAACCTTGTTATTTCTCAAATTCTATCTTTACGTTTTTGAATCCCATTGCTTTCAGCATCTCTCTAAACTGAGTCTTGGCATTCGACTGTGCTGTATAGATATTGGTGCGGTTTAAGCAACGTTTCTTCATAGCTTGATAAGCACGCTCATACATAGCCTGTCTGTCGCTGCCTGTCCATTTGCCTTCTTCAAAGAAACTCTTGGTCTTCGCTTCGTCAATGAAGTTATGGTCCAGCAGTTTGATAGGAGGTAAAGTGCATACGATGCTGTCCTGGCTGGCTTGTAGCCATCCTTTTTTTACATCCTTCATATCGATACCCAAGCGCAACGTTCCGTAATAGATTCGTACCAGTTGGTCATCGCCCCAAAAGCCACGGCGTATTGTATCTATCAGTTCTTCATCACTTACAGATAGAAATTCCCACTGACCGATATTCTCGATGCTTTCTACCTGAGTGGGTGAGAGGGTTGTCTTATCTTCCTGTACCACGCTGACCTCGTTGTCTTTGGTGAGCCAATAGAAGGCTCCACCCAGAATAAGGATCAGTGCTAATAGTACGATGATTTGTATTCTTTTCATATCATTGTTCTCCTCGCTTAGTGATTCTTTTCGATAGTTGTCTTATCCAGAAGAGTCTTCAGATCGTTGAAAGTGAATTTCTTCCTGAAACTGATTTTGATATTCTCTTCAGCGAATCCCATGTCCTGTAGCATCGGAATCAGGGTATTTGCTGCACTTTGGCGTGCCTGTTCAAGAATATCTAAGTTCGGTATATCGCGAATAATACTTTCCCTGCCTTGTTGTTCGAATTGTGACAGTTCTGCATCACTGTAGTTTCTTCTGGTGAGTGAAACGAATTGTCTTACTCCTTCATGATTGATTTTACTGCTGGTGAGCATCACTTTTGGGTCTGGCAAGATGATTTCTATCTTGTCACCTTGTCGGTTAACGTTCTTGGCAGAGAATCCTGAAAAGTCTACATAAGCTTTTAATGTCGCATCCATCGGAATGGCCACCTTGCGGTTTGAGCCGGGAACATGAATATTAAAGTCTTTCTTGAACAGTGAGCCCTTCAGATTGAGCTGGTCATCATGAGTTATAATCTTATGGACATGAGCTTCTGCTGTATATAAGCGATTGCATTTCTGTATCTGCATCACCATCACAGGTATTGTGTCGATGACTTGCTCCTTCTTTTCTGTTTGCTGATGCGAACATGAAATGAAGGCAAAAAATACAGAAATGATAAATATTAACCTATTTTTCATACTTAATGTCTTTATTATGCTGCAAAGGTACGGCAAATTGTTCGAAAAACAAAACAAAATCGTTTTTTTTGATGTTCTTTTGCTAAGAAATGAAAAAAAAAGCAGAAAAAGCACTTTTTTTTATATCTTGATTAAACCTTTTCATTTTCTTTTCGTCAAAGTTACGATTAGAATTCATAAACTGAACTTTTATTATATCGTGTAAGATTCAATAGGAAATTTATTAGTTAGTATTTAGGTATGTTAAGGCGTCTGCTTGTGAAAGTAGGCGCCTTTTTGCATCTGATTTTGTGTAAGAATGTAGATTTCGGTTCTTTTCTTTGGCTATTTCAAAAGAAAAATGTACTTTTGCAGTAAGAAAAAATAACGGAATGAAACGAATTGATTATATATTAATAGGTCTTTTGGCTATTTCTAGCTTGACGGCTTGTACAGAAAAGAAGAAGAGTAATATCATTATTGCTCCTAAACCGGTGGCTAAGGTTGTGAACAAAGCTACTCAGAAAATGAGTGATTATGAGCAGACCAGGGAGGCTGACTGGGTTGGTTCCCATTATAAAGTAGTGGTGAAGCGTAGTTCTGACAAGGAACTTCCGGTTCTCCAGTTGGACGAAAACACCAAGTATTATGATAACAGAATTTCGGTTAAGGTATTGAGAAGCGATGGTTCAGAATTCTTTAGCCGTACTTTCACAAAGAAAGATTTCACATCCTATATTGACAAACATACACAGGACATGGGTGCTTTGCTCGGTATTGTGTATGTGAAAGCAGAAGGTGATTACCTTTATTTCGCAGCAAGTGTTGGGTCGCCTGATGTTACCAGTGATGAATATGTACCTCTGGTACTTAAGATTTCCCGAATGGGTAGTATCTCTATATCAAAGGATGAGAAGTTGGATACCAACGCTTCTGCTGAAGAGGAAGAAGAGGAAGAAGATGGGGTATAAAGCGGTTCTTCCGTTAAATGTATGAGTATTTGTTATGTCTATCTGAAATTATTATTGTACTTTTGTAAGCGTATTCTTTATAATAATGTATAGCAAAGAAAGTAAACATAAGATAAGAAGCGTATGATTGATTTATTCGCTGTCGCCGAATAAAAAATGCTATTTTTATTTTGTAGTATCGAATAAAATTCGTACTTTTGCCGCAAAAAGTAAGTATATGGAAAAGGAATTGTTTCGAGCTGTATCCTCTGAAACGAGCCATGATAATCACCTAAGATGATGAAGGGGAGATTGTGCGTGATGGACTCAAGATAGAAATAAAACCAGCATGGAAATGGGTGGTGAATGTTGAATGTTGAATGTTGAGTGTTGAATGTTGAATGTTGAATGGGCTATATTCCACGATGAAAAGGTGGCGTATAGACACTTGGTTATATGGTAACTAAAGTTTCGCAAGTTACTTGAATATACTGACAAGGAAAAGACTTTATATCAGCAGGCATTAAAGTATAGTCATGAGCTCGGTTACATCATCTTGGCTCTTGCCGTTGTTATTGTAGCTTTCCTTGCATACAAGGGGCTCAAGATGAAATAAGAAACTATCCTCCATCCTGCTTCCTCAAGCGGGATGGGGGATTTTTCTTTTGTACAGAACTTTCGCATGCAGGCTCCACACGCCCTGAACCAACGGACAGCGGCTAAAGATTTACATAGATTCTGGGCTTGAATAGAGTCTGAAAACGTTAAAAAATACTAACAAGGTGTCGCATTGCCCACGAATGAGACACCAAAAACCAAAAATTCATACCTGAAAAAACAAATATTACCCCCCCACTTTCATATAAAAGCCTTAACTTTGCACCAGGATTTTTATAATCTGTATCATGAAGGATTTAAAATATTGTAAATTATAATCAAAACATAATAGATATGAAGAAAGTTTTAACTAAGAAAAAAGTATGTTGCTCTTTGGAAAAAGACAGTATATTTTCTATAAAAAAAAGATCAATATGAGAAATTACTTAACTGGAAAAGAACGATTGCTGGTCGCATTGCTTGCTTTTATTCTTCCATTTTCTTTCGCGAAAGCAGAAGTAAAAGAAGATGGAAAGACGGGGCAGCAAGGCTGGTACGTCGGAGTAGAGGGTGGAATGCCTTTCGGTTTCTCTACTTTCTCAAGCTTCGGACATGACAAGACTCGTCTCGGTTGGGCTGCTGGCTTATATGGTGGCTATCGTTTCAACTCCATATTCTCGGCTGAGTTATCTGCCAAATATGGAGAAATGAAATTGTCGGCACAAGACTGCTGCGTAGAACGTAACTATTGGTTGGGTAGCGACGGTGTGCTTTACAACGCAGGTGTCCTGGGCATGGACAGTTGGGAATATGCCAATCTGAAAAGCTATGTCAGGATGGGCAGATATGGGGCAAGAGTGAACGTTAACCTCCTTGGGTTGTTCCATAAGACAGCTAACAGCCGATGGGATTTGGCTGTTTCACCTCATATATATGCAGTAACGACCAAGGCTGACATCCGTACTATAGCCGATGATGCCAAGGTGATGAAAGGTTCTACCAACTGGCATTTGGGTTATGGTGCAGACTTGCAGGTTGGTTATCAACTGACCTCATGCCTGAAATTGGGCATCTATTCCGGTTTGACTCGTCTTACTGGCGAACGTATGGATGGAATGCCAGAGCATCTGCATAAGAACAACTTTGTTTGGGAAAGTGGAGTAAGATTGGGGATAAACCTCTCTAAAAAGAAGAACAAGGTAGCAGAAACTCCATCAGTTCTACAAAAGGAGGTTCTACAACAAGAACCAACTTCTTCGGAGGAGGTCAATCTGAAAGAAACTGTGGATAAGGCAGAGACAAAAGTTGTTGAACAAGACATAAAAGAATCTGCAAAGGTGACTTTCCCTGTCATATATTTCACCTTCAATAGTATCGACATCCAACAAAATGAAGAGACTAAATTGAATGATATTCTCAAAACATTGAAAGAGAATCCGAACATGAAGGTGACGATAACAGGTTGGTGTGACACAAAAGGCAGCGTGGCTGTCAATAAACGTATATCTCGCCAGCGTGCTGAAGCCGTAAAAACTTGGCTTGTGAAGAATGGCATAGAGGCAAGTCGCATTACTGCCATAGGAAATGGTAGCGATGACACCCAAGATGCGGATAAGGCTCGCCGAGTAGAGACTAAAGATAATCATAAGTAACCCATAAAACAAGATAGAAAATGAAAGCAAAAAGAAGATTTAATATTTGGTTATGGGTGCTGTTATGCGTCCCATGTCTGTTGGCAAGTTGCGACCATGACGTTCATGATGGTGAGGATGAGGGTGGTTTGTCAGTATCGCTCACTTGGGCAGATGAAGCCGACCAAGCTACGGAAGTGAAGGATGTGAAGCTCTGGATATTCAATGCCGATGACGGTTCCTTAGTTGAGGAAAAACATTATGGCAGTGCGCAGGAGGTGGCAAGCCAACGCTTCGCTCTTCCTGAAGGGCATTATCAGATATTGGCTATTACCAATCTCATAGAGCCATTCTTCACCACTGACCAGACCAGGGCTTTGACTAATTGGAACAATATCCAGATAGGCTTGACCAATCCTAAGGATGTGAAGCATAATGCTTATTTCGGAGTTGCCGACGTGAGGATAGACAACAAGGAAGGCAACTATGTGGTGCAGAATCCTATCAAGAACGTGCTTGCCGAGCTGACCATCATCATTGAGAATGTGCCGAAAGGCACTGAGATGAGTGGTAAGGCATTAGATGCAGCCTGGTGTCTGTTCCCTACACAGAAGAATAGTGATGGAGAATATGGATTGCCGAGCATAGATCCAACGGAAGTGGAAATGCCTACAATCTTGGCTACTGAGTCAACTTTGCAATCAGAAGTCATCCGGCTGATGCCGACCATACAGGGAAGCCCCGCCTCTCATGTTTATCTCCGCCTCTTGCTGCCTAACGGGACCTTGCAAGAGTATGACATCACCGCTCCTGCGATGAAGGTTGGAGGAAAGTATGAGTTGCGACTCAACTACAACCAAATGCAGCCAAAGATGAATCTGGAAGCTACCATCAACGGTTGGACGAACCTCAACAATGAAGTAGAAATAAAATAATAATAACTTTTAAAATGTTTATAAGATGAAAAAGATGACTAAGTTCTTCGCCCTTGCACTCTTGGCTGGTGCAATGGTTTCATGCAGTACAGAAGACACAGCACCTTCTGTCCAGAACGATAAGGTAGCCGTGCAGTTTACTGGTGGTATCAACGTAAACACCCGTGCTGCTGGTGTAGCTTGGGCTGATGGTGACAGGATTGGTATCTTCATGACAGAAGCTGGTAAGACACTCTCTGCGGATGTAATCCAAGAGGGTGTTGACAATGTTTGCTATCAGTCAAATGGAAGTATAGCCTTTTCACCTGTTTCTGGTGGTAAGACTGTTTTCTTCCCGATAGATGGAGATGTGGACTTCTATTCTTACTATCCACAGACCACTGTCAATGACTACAAGGTAGCACTTGATGTAACAGACCAAACGAAACAAGAAACTATCGACTTCATGTATGCCAAGACAGAAGGCTGCAACAAAGCTACGCCACAGGTTGACTTGAAGTTCTTCCATAAGTTAAGCAATCTTATTTTGGATGTTCAACCAGGTAACGGTCTCACGCAAGAAGACCTTAAGAAAATGACTGTGACAGTGAAAGGTCAGAATACCAAAGCCACTTTCAATCTTGTGGATGGAACTATCTCTGGTGAAGAAAATCCTGCGGACATCACGATGAAAACTACCGAAACTGGCAAGCTGTATGAGGCAATCCTGCTCCCTACAGAAGAAGCAAGCCGAGTGATAGAGTTTGATCTCAACAATGGTTACGACGCTCCTTTCGTATGGACAATGCCTGTAAAACTTGAGGGTGGCAAAAGATACCACTATACAGTAGTAAAATTGAGTCGTTCTGCCGTAGAGATTTCTGGAATCATTAAGCCTTGGACAGAGGCAGGAGATAATAATGAACATGTAGCACAATAACAACTATAAAAACAGAAAATTTATGAAAAAGTTTAAAATCTTATACATCGCTGCTGTAGCTTCGTTGCTCGCAGCTTGCGCTAACGAAGAAGACGGAATCGGCAACAGCAGCCCTGTTGCAGCTACCATACAGGCTAACATATCCAAAACTGTAACACGTGCAACCGTTGGCAATACATGGTCAGAGAATGATGCCATAGGTGTATATGCATCATCTGGTGTCATTACAAAAGAAGACAACAAGAAGTATATTACAAAAAATGGGGATGGTACTTTTGAAGCAGATGGAAATGACAACGTCATCTATTTCAAGGACAATAAAGAAACAACGTTTAGTGCATACTATCCTTATAGCGAGTCTTTAACTGATGGTAAAATGGATTGGATTATGTCTGAAGTTGAAGAAAAGCAACCATGTAAGGCTGATGTACTTTTTGCCTCAGGGGCTACTGCAAGCAAAGCGTCTCCAACTGTGAAATTTACAGATGCAGAACATCGCTTTAAGCATTGTATGAGTTTGGTTAAGTTTGTCATTAAGCCAGGCTTTGGTATTGACCAGGCGGAAAACATTCTACTTGGTATTCGTCTAAATGGCATATACAAAACTGGTAAATTTGATACTAAGACAGGAGCGATAGTACCTGGGCAATACAGAACCAGCTTTCCTTACACCTTTAACACTTCATTCGACAAGGAAAGTAGTGTAGAGGTGATTATGTTGCCACAAAGTTTAGAGAACGACATAATGGAAATTGAGGTTGATCTCCAAGTTGGTGATGAGTACAATACATACAAAGCATCTTTACAACCAACGACAGACTATCAATTTAAAGGCGGATATAAGTATACGTATGTCATAACGGTAAACAATACAAAGATTACTGTAGCGGAAGCTAATATTCTAGAATGGGAAACTGCTCCCCAAGGAAACTTGGATGCAGAATTAGAACAATAAAGTACTGAAAATAGGAAATACAGGGTTAGTGAGCTTGGTCGCTCACTAACTCACTAACAATAAAAACTGAAGATTATGAAGACGATAAAACAAAGAATTTCCTATGCGGTAATGGGCCTTATCACTATGGGCTTTACTGCATGTACGCAAAATGAAGATATGGCTCCAACGCTGAAAGGGCAGGAAATAAATGCAACCTTCACTGTTGGAGGTGTACAGACACGTGTCAACACTTTGGAAAAAGGTAACAAATGGGAGAATGATGACGATCTTAAAGTACTGTTCTTTACAGATGACTATATAAGTGAGTCTGCTATTCTTAATTTTGATGGCAAAACAAAAACATGGTCTCATAGTAGGCTCTTCCGTTGGAAAGATGATTACAGCACGCATAATATATTAGCGGTACACCCTTTTAATTATGATTTTGAAAAGTATGAATTACCTTTAGAGCAAAAAACGTTACCAGAATTAAAGTCGGCAGACTTAATTAATGGCTATTTGTGTCAGACCCCAGATTGGTTTATAGAGATTCCCATGAGACATCGTATGTCGCTGGTTACAATAACATATCATGTTGGTACTGCAGATTATCCCAATTTGGATATAGAGGAACTACAAGTGTACCCCAAAAGCACTAAGGTGACTTTTGAGATTGACCAAGTAAAGAAAGAAATTACCATGAATCAGCCTGGGGGCAATCCAAATTCTGATTGGATAACGGCTTGTAAGCACGACAACAACCAGTTCTCAGCAATAGTAATTCCTGATTCATATGCTGCTGATGATACTTTCTTGAAATTCAAGTTAGGCAACCAAAGTTTTAATGTTAAAATGAATATGGATACTTCTTTCAAAGAGGGCATATGTTATACGTATGAACTTAAAGTTGGCAAGAACAAAATGGAGTTAACTCCTACAAGTATAGAAGATTTATCTGGTTGGGATAGTGAAGAAGAACTTAAAAGTAAATAGATATGATTATGCGTAAGTTTTTTCAATATGTATTGATGACTGTTACTGCAATGATGGTTACATCATGTGCAAGTGACATGGACGGAGCTCTTGTTAAGACCGACAAGAGCCGAACACAGTTTGTAGTAGGTGATTTTCCTGCATTTAGAGACTCGCAGACTCGTACTGTAGGCACGGAGGATGGGGGGAAAACTTCATGGGTAGATGGGGATGAAATACTTCTCTCGTTTACTTCTAAAATATTGGGAGAGCAACGTGCCACTTTGACAAAGACTTCTTCTGGATGGGAAATAAAAGATTCTCCTATTTATATGCGAGAAGACGAAGCACCTGCGGTTAAAGCTTTGTATGCTCCTAACTATGAATGGAAAGATAACACACTGTCATTGAAAGATGGTACGGTGGAAGGAACAGGAGAGTATATTGAAGTGGATTGTGATGTACATAGTGCCGATGAAATAATAGTGCCTTTCAACAACGCCACACGCAATTATTCACGCTTGCGCATTGCGACGATTAAAAATGAACCTGTAACGGTTGGCACCGAATATTTTACCCCTGTTGCAGGTAGCAGGGAGGATTCAAAGGAATACAGTCTAACTTCTGACAATAATGGCAATGTGTTTTTATATGGTTCATTTGTCAAGAATTCAACCGTTACGGTAAAATATAATGGTACATCTTTAGCGAATTATACTTTTACAGGAACAACTGAAAAAGGTAAGAGTTATGCGTTGGACGCAACTGTCATTTCAGAAAATAGCACTGATGATATAGGGACTGCTATTGCGAATAAAATAGCTGACGGCAAGACCAACATCAATCTTATCCTAACTTCAGAAGCTGACGAAAATGTGTTTGAAAATATACAATATGGTCTGATGGTGGCTGGAAATGGAATTATAAATTTAACAGTGATGGGATGTAAAAAGATACCTTCATCTGCCTTTAAGCATTTCACGATGCTAAAATCCATAACTCTACCAGATGTTGAAGAAATCGGCGAATATGCTTTTGCTAATTGTACTTGGCTTCAAAAGGTTGTCTTAGGCAATCTTAAGAAAGTCTATGGAAATAAAGTTTCTGGTGGTATATTTGATGGCTGTGATCCTCAACACTACATTGATTTGGTCTTGTCTAACGACCAAAAAGTCATGAGAGGTAAGGAAATTGAAGATGGGAGGTATTGCTGGACTCCTGACATGGAAAATTATAATAATTCCATGTACCATAAAAGCCCAAAATTTCTTGACTATGATTTCAAATCCATAAAATGTGGATATCAAACATACCCATAACAACAGGGAAATAAATGACGTTAGATAAACTCCTAAGCTGGGCAGGAGTATAAGGTGCTCGGCAAACATATATTCACCCGCACTTCACGGGAAACAACAAGGGTCTATATGCCACGATGATAGGTGGGCGTATAGACCCTTCATCGTGTCTTGATACCTGTTAGGTGGATGATATGGCTGTATGGTGGTTTCGTGCTACCTGTTTTCATGGTTTGAAGTACCTTTGCGTCAATCGTGAGGTGCTCAAACAGATTTTTATTATGAGAACAGAAATGAAAGCATCAAGCGAGTGTTTGTACCCTACCGATGTGTTCTTGATTAGTTGTGGCATGGGATGCAAGCGAATCACCGTCACTGACATTGCTTATATTGAGGCAATGAAGGACAACTGTATTATCCACATGGTTGATGGAAAACGTTACACTCAGTCTTGTCCTATGGGTGACATTGAGCCAGAGTTGAACCCGGACATGTTCAAGCGCATTCACCGTTCTTTCATCGTTAACATTAGCTACATCGACATATACTATTATGGGCATGTCGTTTTGGAGAATGGTATGGAAGTACACATTGGAGACAAGTATCGTGAGGAATTGAAATCCTCATTTCACTTTTGGGGTTCGAGAAACCGAAACAAGTAAGATTTTGATGGTATAACAGGTTGGTATAGCCTGTTCGATGGACACAAAGCCCGTCTGGTGGAAATAGTTGCACCAGACGGGCTTTTACTATATCTTTGCGGTATCAACGTTGAGAGGCGGGTCCTGAAAAGCCTAATAGTAAATGAGTAAGGGATAAAATGAAAGAATATGATGATTGAACAATTGAGTAAAGATATCTTCGATCATGCTTATGTAGGATTCCCTGCATACAATGACAAGGTAGCATCTGAAAAAAGATTCTCTCAAGACAGTTTAAGGACTCTTTCTTTTGCAATAAAAAAAATGTTTCAGATGTTGGATATAGACAAAAATTTGTCAATATTGAAAGTCGCAAGAATCATTTGGTTGGATAAACTAGATTTTGCAAAAGCTTGTTTTTGTAATTCTTGTTGTCAAGATTATCTTTATGCCTGCAGTTTTCAAACGGATGAATTGGCAAGAGAGATTTACAAGAAGAATTATGAACTAAATTCTGTTGCGGAAATTGATGAGGATGCCTTCGAAAATGAGTTGACGGGGTTTTATGGCAAAACTTATGCATGTTCAAATAAGCATAAGATTCTTCTTAATATTGGTGCTATATCACCGAAATTGGGATTACATTTAGTGTGTCACGAACTTATGCATGCTTTAGCTTCTCCGCAAACAGTAGCTATGTTGAGAGACAAAACTTATGGGGATGAAGCTATAAATGAGTTTTTTGCTAGATTAGCAACTCTGATTTTCAACTCTATGGAAAATGAAAATTCAGAAATCTCTGGCTACACCTTGTGGGAAGATAGCTTCGATTATCCACATTCTAAAGAGTTGGGACTCTATGGAACTTTGATGGCTAATGATGAAAAGTTACAGAGTCCAGATTGGAATGATCCTAATCTCGCAGTTGAATGTTGTAAGAAATTAGCAAGGTTTTACTTTTTAAATCAATAAATTATGGCAATTGACACAACTCCTTCGCAAGTAGCAACCAATGCGTTGCAGGCGATTCCCTTCGGTAGTATTATCGGAGGTCCGTTAAAAGCATGTATCGAAGCGCAAGCTATGGCTGCGCAGACATCATGGCAGTTTATTCAAGAAGTAGGATTGAACACCGACCCTAATACTGGTCAAAAAGAAGCAGTAAATGTTTCTTTTCAGTTCATGCAGAACGGTCACATGGTTCAGTTGAATGTTCCACTGTTGACGATTGTACCTATCCCGTACATCGCCATCCACGACATTGACATCAATTTCAAGGCGAACATTTCCGCATCCTCTTCAAGTGTTAGTGAGCAGTCAAGTAGCTCGGCTCTTGATGTTGGCGCTGAGGCAAGTATTGGTGCAAAGTGGGGACCTTTCCACATGGACGCCAAGATGAAGGCTAACTATTCATCAAAGAAAGACTCAAAGGCTACACAAGAATCTAAGTATAGCGTAGAGTACACGATGGATGTGGCTGTCAAGGCTGGTCAAGATAGTATGCCAGCAGGTCTCGCTAAGGTACTCGAACTTCTTGGCAGTGCTCTCGATGTTTCTGACCCAGAGGGAACATTGGAGGTGAGTGCCCGTGAGCTTACCCTCACTGATGGTAAGGCTACCCTTATCGCTACCTACAAGAACAGCAAGGGCATCTTCGAGCCTGAATCTATCAAGATTGACGGCGTGACAGGTAAGGTAAGCGACGATAGCGTGGTCTTTGAACTCAAAGAGGCTAAGACCTACACTGTTGTTGCAGGTAAGAAGAAGGTTTCGGTTGATGTGCAGAACATAAAGCCTGACACAAAAACAGACACAACCAAACCATAATCTAATGTAAATTAAAGGAATCTTATGGCTCAATTAAGTACTATAATCAGTTCAATACTCCGTGATATGATAGTGGCACAACATGAGGCAAATATGTATGCCATGTCATTGGAGGATGTTTACAAGCAAAATGGACGCTTGGAACAGTTCGCCCTTCCGACAGTTGCTGTTGGTGAGGTGGAGCTTGACTTGCGCTATGGTGTGAAAAGTGACTCTGCCCAAACAGAGCAATACGAAATCAACTATCCTCTGTTGCGCAAGGTTGCCAAACAAATAAGTGTTGATTTTGCCAAGGCAATCATCAAGAGCACCCTACCTGTGTTGCAATCTCTCTTTCCTGAAGATGGAACGGATAGTGGTACTAAGGTGTTGGCAAATTTTGCCATAGATGATAATTTGAAAAGAAAATATAGTGCTTTTTTGAGCCGTAAGATTCTGAAAGCTATGCAGCTGAACTTCACTTCTCTCATCAAGGATGATGGAAGTGTCAACGAAAGTGTTCTACTTGACTGTATTCTTTCTGTATGTGATGAAAATTTGCTTGGACATGAAGACCTGCAAGTACTATTCAACAGACCTGATGGGGAAAATACCCGTAAAGATATACGAGATAACTTGGAGAACTTCTTGAAAAATATGATGCCATCATTATTGAAAGACATCAACTTGAAGCGCAAGCGAATCATACCATCTGTAGATGTAACATTGAACTCTGAGGAATTGGCAAATTTGCCAGAGGAATGCATCCATACCTTGCATTTCCACGTTTCGCCAAATAACATCAAACTATATTCTGAGGAATAAAATATTGTAGAACCATAAAATAGAAAGATTATGCCTACAGGAAAAGATATAAAACGAACAAGTAGCCAAGTGATGGAGTTGAAAGACCTTATTTCTGGTCCGTTGGCTGCTACCATTGATGCAGACTCCATAGCGACCAGACGTTATTTGAGTTATCTGATGGAATTGGCTTTCGAGTCATACGACAAGGAAACAGGCAAGGTTGGTGAACTGCGTATGCTTGAGTTCAACTATCAAAGCCACGATGTAGATGGTACACATCAACAACAGGTAAAGATACCATTGCTGACATTAGTACCGCTGCCATTGCTTCAGGTAAAAGAAGCTGATTTCGATTTTGACATTCAGATAGTTGATGCCCTAAGTGCAGATACAGATGCCACATTTTCATTAAAGAATGGTGCAACACCTCAGGAGAAAACAGCAGAGGGTGTCAAACTGAGAGTCTCAATGGCTTCCGCAAAAGCCGAAGGCTCACGCAAGAGCAGTTCACAACAGTCGCTTACTGCCAACATGAAAGTGAAGGTAAGGATGGAACAGGCTGATATGCCTGGAGGTTTAGCCAACCTCCTGCATCTTACCACCAACAATTTGCAGATGGAAGCTGTAGAAGAAGGAAAGGAGGCAAACCATGATGAATAATAAGCAGCAACAGCAAGTGCCAGGCATGGCTTGTCCACAGTGTGGCAAGTTTATCCCTACCACCATCACCGAATTGCTGACTTCTGGATATCTACGTTGTCCTTACTGCCTATTGAAGCTAAACATAGACAGGCACAAGTCGGCTACGGCTCTGAAAGCTCTCGCTAAGGTGGAGGCTGCACAGAAACGAGTGGAAAGTACAAGTAAGTTTAACCGATAAACTCTATATAACAATGTGGTTGAGAAGAATATGGACAAGAATAAGAGACACGGTCGTTAAAAAGTTTGGCGTATGGGCGGTTAAGGAATGTCCACTCATTGAGGATAAGGACGATTTGGATGGCGAAAAGGCTATCAAGGAAGTCGTGGATAAATCCTTGTTGGAAGAATCCATTATATCGTCTTTGGAAAAGGCTAAGAAGGAAAGGGTTGTCAAGGTAAAGAAAAGGCAAGGGCGCAATATTTGGGAAGTCAGACCTGCCACCATTGTGGATGCCTACCTATTCCTCATAAACCTATCGTGCATGAAACGTGAATGGTTGCAGAGACATATCAAGGCAGACAAGACAACGTTCAGCATGGAACTTGCCGATGGTTATGTCCTTGAACTGACTGAAGGTTGGAAGCGCATGAACGCAGAAGCCCTGCTACGCATCAGCAAAGACAGAAAATATACGATGAAAGTATATTTCTATAAGGGGGATACGGCATGAAGAAGAACTGGTGGAAATATCTTGTTCCTGTTATCCTTGCCCTTTTGCAGATAGGTGGAAGTATCTACAACAATTACTTCAAAAGCGAAAAGCCGAAAGATGAAACGACACGTTTTGAGTTTATGATAGATCAATCAAAGCTAAGGATGGATGGCAATGTCTTCCACTGCTATGATATGGGAATTGCTGATGCTCAGCGTTTCTTCTACCGTCTGAGTAGAGGAAAGAAAATCATAAAGGGACATGACTATCGTGGAGACACCTATCTAACTATTTTCTCTGGAGGAAAAGACAGCCTGTTTATGATTTGCTTGAAAGAACCAACAATTGATGGCATTGTGGCAGAAATAACTCTTCCAGGAAAAAATGGGGTGAAGAAGAAAGCCGTGTTTTACAATAGGTAAAAATGATAATAACATCTAAAAATTAGAATTTATGCAAACATTAAAAAGAGGTGCATCAGGTACAGATGTTGAGTTACTTCAACGATTGCTTAGCAAGAAGGGCTATCACGTAGGAGCTGATGGAATATTCGGTAATAATACCGAAGTGGAAGTCCGTAATTCCCAAAAAGACTGCGGATTGGTAGCCGACGGAATAGTCGGTCAATGCACATGGGATATGTTGCAAAGTGACAGTGCCCAGTCTTTGGCTTCCTTGCGTCTCACTGAATCAGATTTCAAACACGCAGCAGAGCTGCTTGGGGTAGAAGTTGCGGCAATTAAGGCTGTGCTTGAAGTAGAAACAGGCAACAAGGGCGGTTTCCTTGCAGTAGGCAAACCTACAATTCTATTTGAGGGACACATTTTCTGGAATCAGTTGAAGAATAGAGGCATTGATCCTGCCAAACATCAGAAAGGCAATGAAGACATCCTCTATCCCAAATGGACAAAGACCCATTATCAAGGTGGTTTGAAGGAATATGACCGTTTGGAGCGTGCAAGAGCTATCCATCGCGAAGCTGCCGATTCATCTGCAAGTTGGGGATTGGCTCAGATTATGGGATTCAACTATCAAGTGAGCGGTTGTAAATCCGTCAGCGAGTTTGTGGAGATGATGACGGAAAGTGAGGGCAAGCAGCTGGAACTGTTTGTCCGGTTTATCAAAGGTAACCGATGGGATGGCTATCTTCGTAATCTTGACTGGAAAGAGTTTGCCCGACATTATAATGGCTCTGGGTATGCCCAGAATCAGTATGACAAACGATTGGAAAAAGCCTATGCAAAATACAAATAGGAACACATCAGAACCTCCCACCATATAGAAAAAACTGCTATATAATGGGAGGTTGAATTGCATTATACACATCTAAATTACCGACAAACTCCAAAGCTGGGCAAGGAGTATAAGTTGCCCAGCAATTATATCCCCCCGCACCTCACGGGAAACGACAAGGGTCTATATGCCACGAAGAAAAGGTGGCGTATAGACCCTTGATTATATGGTGATATTCGTAATCTACCAGGCATCAAACCAAAGTAGTCATTTTCAGAAAATCTCGCAGATGAATGTGCTTAAT
>JAJXAL010000097.1:0-14899 GCA_021628325.1 Segatella copri
CCTCCTTTTATCAAGAGCCTCAGATTTCGAAAGATTTCTGAGGCTTTTTTGTTTTCCCACTGCTCCTTTTACCTTTTATAGTTCCTTTTACCTTTTTACCTTTTTACTCTTTTACCTTTATATTGATTTATATCAAACCTAAGTGTTACTAAGTGTTTAATTACGTAAAAATGCGCTGATAATCAGCCGATTACTTGCATAATTCGATTTTTTTTTGTATCTTTGCAAACGATAAGAATAAGGATACCAGTATCTTGTGCTTTTTGTTGTGTGAGAAGGTATCCATTAAGGTATCTAACGGGACTGAGGTGAGCAGCCTTTCTTTTTCTCACAAGTTGCCACCGCGAAATCTCTGATGTTGTATTTCAGCTTTTCAGGTTCCATAAAACAATTAATATGAAGAGAATAACAATGGTATTAGTCAGCATGTTAATGCTGACATTAGAAATTCATGCAGCGTCGGCTGCAACATCAGGAAATGTATCCTCTACCAGCGAGATGGACTGGACTCCAGTGATGGACGCTATCATTCAGGTAGAGAGTAAGGGTGATCCGAAAGCTAAGAGCGGTAACTCTGTAGGTGTGATGCAGATCACTCCAATTTTAGTAGCAGAATGTAATAATATTCTGAAGCGCAAAAAATCTAAGAAGCGCTACACTTTGGCTGATAGATATAATGTAGCTAAATCTAAAGAAATGTTTCTATTGATTCAGAGTGTCTACAATCCTCTTAATAGTATCGAGCGCGCAATCCGTTCATGGAATGGCGGTAATCATTACAGTAAGAAGCGTACTCAGAGATATTTCGAGAAGGTAATGAAACTTTTGAAAAAGTAATTCTTTTTCCATAAGGCCCGATTGTTCTGAAAAAGTGCAATCGGGCTTGCTTTTTACTCGTTTTCGCCTCTTTTATGTACGTTTTGTTGCTATTCTGTTTAATAACTGTTAAATATATGCAGATTTCTGACAAAATGTTTGGTGGGGTCGGAAAAAAGTCGTACCTTTGCACTCGCAATTCAGAAATGAGTTGATTATATCGCGGTGTGGAGCAGTTGGTAGCTCGCCAGGCTCATAACCTGGAGGTCGCATGTTCGAGTCCTGCCGCCGCAACAATGATCGGGTAAGAAGTTGGTTTCAACATTCTTATCCGATTTTCCGTTTTAGAAACGGGACTTTTTAGATTTAGCAGATGTTTAATATCATTGGCCAGTAAAACGGACAATGAAAAAAAATGAATGCAAAAGAAATCGATTTTTTGAGTTCGCGTGAAATAGTAGGATTCACGCTTCCTGTGTTGCATACCAAGGGCGGGTACTGGTATGTTGACTTTTATGCTCGTGACCCAGTTTCCGGTGTAATGAAGCGCAAGAAGTATATGCTCAACAAGTATAAGTCTGATCATAAAAAGCGTATGATGGGCAGTCTTCTTATTCACAATATTACTGCGAAATTGACAGCAGGATGGAACCCATGGGTGAATGCTGACCAGTCGCGCCAATTTACGGAAATACCAATAATTTTTAGTAGATATAGAGATTATATTAAGTCAATGACTAATAAAAAGTCGATGAAGGAAAAGACCTCTATTGACTATCTCAGCCGCCTCAAGATGCTCGAAACCTTCATAGAGGAGTGTAGGAGTATCAAATATGCTTATCAGATAGACCGAGCCTTTGCCATTGACTTCCTGGATCATCTGATGTATGATCGTGATGTATCAGCTACAACCAGGAATAACTATCGTTCCTGGTTTGTCTCGTTCGGTACTTGGCTGATGGATCGAAAATATATTTCCGAGAATCCTGCCATCGATATTCGCAATATTGCGCAAACAGAGAAGTTCCGGAATCCATTGACTCCTGGAGCTCTCAAGAAGATGAAGGATTATCTCTATACTCATGACAAGCATTTCCTTCTGGCTTGTCTCTTTGAGTATTATACTTTCATCCGTCCGAATGAGTTGACCCAGATAAAGATCGGAGATGTATCTATCAAGAATCAGACTGTCTTTATCAGTTCTGCCATCAGTAAGAACCGCAAGGACGGAATGGTTGCCCTTAATGATGAAATCCTGAAGCTGATGATAGAACTGAAGATCTTCGAGCATCCTAGCCATTGCTACATTTTCGGAAAGAGTCTGAAACCTGGTGAAAAGAGAGCGGCTTATAATCAGTTGCGAGTAGAGTGGGGCAAGATGCGTGATGCCATAGGCTTTCCTAAGGAGTATCAGTTCTACAGTTTGAAAGATACCGGCATTAGAGACTTGGCCAATGCTCAAGGTATAGTTGTTGCTAAGGAGCAGGCACGACACTCTGATATATCTGTGACTAATCGCTATATCAAGAATCAGATGAAAGTAAACGAGGAGACTAAGCACTTTAAAGGTGGGCTTTAGTCTCCTCGGAGATTACGACATCATGTAAAAGTAGCCTGTATAGATTGGCTCGATATCATCATTCTTGATTTCGAGCTCAATTTTTTCGCATACAAATTTCTTGTTGCGGATGATGTATATCTTGGAAGGGTCCGGTATGACATCTGACTTGAACTTGACCTCCATACAGTTTTTATTGTCTATATGGAAAGCCTTGCTGTGATACTCTGCTAATGATATTGCACCATTGATCACAGCATTCAGTGAAAGCGAAAAATTATTGCCGGCAGTCGCTAATATACCCTCATATGTGTAATCACTGTTAATGCGGTAATCGGTTATAAACATAGGCCACCTCGACTTATTTCCAACCCAAGAAATATGGCCATATGGCTTGTCATACGCCTGCACTTTGCCTGGCAGAATGAAGAAAACACTCATGACCTCCTCTTCATCTTCGCTTTCTTCCATGCTTGACTCATCATCTATGGCATCCTGTACGGATATGTAGCTATATCCGTCATCATCAACATCGCACTCCTTGGAATCCGCTTCCTTGTCATTTGGTATTGACAACAGGCAACGCTTCTCGTAGTGATTATCTTCTTCTAAGAATGCTGTCTTGAAATTGATATCTTCTACAACTTGCGCTGCTGGAGAGATGCAGAGATCAACGTAATCATCGGAGTTCTGGTCTCTGATAAGCGGTGACCAGTAACCTGCCAACTGCCAGGTCTTGGTATTGTCCTCCTCTACATATATGTAATAGCTGTAGAAGTGCTCGATGATGGTCTGTCTCTTCTTCTTCTCGCTCCATCCCTGTGTTGTCAAGGCGAACTGGTTGCTCTCGCCAAAATAATCTACGCTTTTGACAATATTGAAGTTTCTGAACACCTTCTTGGAGATGCTCTCATAGCTACCTCTATTGACTGAATCATCTAGTTTATACTCCAGGTTAGCGGTTGATGAAGTACTGAAAGAACCGTCCTCGTCATAGTCTGCCGAATATTCATCCAGTGGTTCTATCTCAATTGAATCTACAGAACTCAACTCTGAGGAACTGATGACGCAGCAGGTCTTCTGTGCTTCATCGAAGTAGATGGAGGCATTGAAGAATTTCCGGAATTCTTCAATGAATGTATAAGATGACCAATGTGGAAGCGCCCGGCGCAATTCACGAGTCTTGTAGGCCGAAGCTATATATAGCTGGTTCCACGGCTTGCAGTCGAAGTCGTTGCGCTTGAGAGTATACCCTTCGTATTCTAAGACCTTACGGAAGATATACATCAAGCTTGGCTGAACTGCTAGGTTCATGATAAATGGTGCATTGTAGCCGATGAACTGCTTTGTTTTATCTACTCCAACGAAATTTGCGATAAGGTCGTTCGTTTCGTCTCTTATAGGCATGAAGCACCATTTTCCCTCCACTCCCAGAAACTTCGACTTGTCCTCATCCAATCTATAGATGTCCTTAATCTTCTGAAGACCTTTCCATCCCTGAGACCAACCCTTATCAACTGTATAACCGGGCTTGTCAGCTGTGCCAAATGGAATCTCATCGATGTAGTGCTTGGTTAGTTTGTCGTTGAACTTGATGCGGGATTTTCCGCCCACAATCTGCAGTTTTATTTCAGCCTCCGTTACGCTGATGATGGTTCCTACACCCGATAGAATCAAACGACCGCTCACGTACAGTTTGCAGTCATTAAACTTCTGGGTAACCTTAGATACATCGAAGCGGCTAACATTGTGGAAAACTCTACGGTTATCCATAATCGACATCGGAAAGTTAATGTCGTATGAATATTCTCCATCGTCCGTGACGTACTGGTTGGCGTATGTTAACTTGATGGATTGGCTGGCAGCCGGATAGGCTGCCATACCATTAATAACACATGTAATCATAGACTATTTGTTTGATTTCATTTTCTTGTATTGACTCCATTTGCGGTCGAAACCATCTGGACCCGTAATGACCACGTATGATTTGATGCCCAGGTTGAGCTGTTCATTGAGCCTTTCAATGGTTGAACTCACGTTATCGAGAGATGCACCTACCTGTTCGTTGTCTGCATTAACATTGACAACAGGTGCAACAACGGCAGCGCTGCCAGTTCCCATTGCACGACTTACGTCTTGGGCTGTGAGCGATGCCACGGTATTATTGCGCTGTGCTGCATCGATGAGCCGAAGGGCAGGAAGGAGCTGAGGATTATTCACAGCGTTATGATTCGCCACGAACTCGCCTGCATGAACCACGCCAGCTTCTTTCTTCCAATGACCGGGACCAGTGAAACCGCCCTCATAATATCCTGCTGCCTCTGCCTGATGCTGTTTTTTTATTGTGGCAATCTGAAGCATACCGGCAGCAGTAGCGAGTCCGGCGGCTATAGGGGCGATGATGTAGCCCACTGTAGGGATTGCTGCAGCTGAAGAGTAGGCATTGATAGCCGACATAGCGGTAGAAGCGACTGCTTGAGCAATCTCTATCTTCATCGCTTTCTTGTTAGCTTTAGTCTTTGCCGCAGAAATCTCCTTGTCTCGTTTCGCCTCGAGTCGCTTCTTCTTGGCAGAGTTATTGCCGGCAGCAGAAATCTGCTTGTCGTAGTTCGCCTGAATCTTGGCTACCTCCAGGTCGGAACATGCCTGAGAGTAGGCTGAAGCTGCTCCCATCATACTGCTGATACTACTGAAGGCTGCACCTGCTATGGCTGCAATATTCTTATAGGTCTCTTGATTCATCTGTTTCTTGGCATCCTGGTATGCCTGTTCGCTGATCTTATCCTCTTCTCGAAGCTTCTGAAGATTATCATTAACCATCTTCTGCTGCTGGATGGCAGCAATGGCGCCTCCCGCAATGGTGGCGAGATTATCTGATCCGAGCGAACCGCTACGGTCATCGGTCTGTCTAGTCATCTTCTTGGCGGTATCGAGAGCGGTGGTTGCATCGTCTTTTGCCTGATCTTTGGCGTCCGGCTTGTAGGATGCATACTTGTTAGCGATGCCCATCTTCATGCGCTGATACTCCTCTTCGCTTACAAGACCAGCCTTGTGAACCTCATCCAGTCCTGCAAGCTCCAGCTGCATCTGCTGTTCATTGCCGAGGGTGAGATACTCCTGCTTGAGCTGCATCAGCGTGTCATCGTATTGCTTTTGGCGGTCATACTGGTGCTGCTGCTCACTGCGCTCAATCTCTCGGGCTATCTGCCAGTACTCGTCAGAGGACTTCAGATAGAGTGCCTGTTTCTCTTTGAGAAACGTCTGGTCGAGTTGAAAAAGCGCCTCATTGATAGCACTCTCGTTATGATAGAGGTCGGAGTCCTTATTGTAATATTCGGCAGTGATGGCTTGTTCTGCCACTTGCCGGTCGTACTCCAGGTCCTGAAGGTCTTGTGTCTGCTTGCGCTCATAATCGGCAGAGATCTTCTCTTTCTGGGCATTCAGACGCTTGTACTCCTCACTCTCAGCCTCTCCGTATTTGCGAAGGATGTCCATGCGCTGCTGAAGTCCCTGCTCCTTAATCTTCGCCATGCGGTCGTTGTATTCTGCCAGGCGAATCTGACCGGTAGAGTAGAGGGTAGTGGCTTCCAGCTGCTGAGCCTCGGTACTTTTCTTGGCATCATCCAGCTCTTTTTTGAGGTCTGCCTTTCGCTTGATTTCTGCTTTACGTGCAGCAGCTTCACGCTTCTTTTGCTCCTTTTCGGCTGCTTTACGCTCCTTCTCTGTTGTGTAATGACCGGTAGAGCCCGTTGTCCTGTTCGTTCCTGTGCTTTCGCCTTGGAGACTCTTCTTTTCTTTCTTTTTATATAGTTTCTGGAGATTTGCATTCTTCCTGAGTTCTGTGTTATAATAGGACTCTTCTGCATTGAGTTGCTGTTGCAGGCTCAGGTTTTCCTTGAGTCTCCGTGTATGAATCTTCTTCTGCTTCTCATTACTCTTTAATGCATCATTCTGTTCAATGAGCTGACCGGTAAATGCATCTGCTACAGCTTCGCTTTCATATCGTTCAGGATGTGACTTACGTTCGGCATCAACTGCTTTAAGAGAGTGGCGTATTTTACTTTCTTTAAGTTTCAGCTCCAGTTTCTTTTTGTTGATTTCAACCTTGCGCTCATATATAGCTTCTGCCATCGCCGCGTTCTCCAGCTCTTTGATATAGTTCTGGATTGCAATCTGGTTGTCATTATACAGCTTTCCTTCCTTGGATATAGAAGCATGATACTCCGGAACCAGTTTCTGCATGGCTGCGATAGCTTGCCTGCGCTCATCTACGGTGTAGACGTTGGAATGGATAACTTTGTTAAGCATATCCACTTTGTTGCGTTCATCAAGAGTTGCATCAGATACTTTCTTGGCGAGACTTGCCTGTGCTTCCGCAACCGCCCTGTTGTTCTTTGCTTCTTGTGTGCTGTTACGCATAGCTTCATTATACGAAGTAAAGGCTTTAACAGCTCCATAAACCGCAACTCCTACCACCGTAAGAACGGTGGCGAGTGCGGCCCATGGATTAGTAAGACTGGCTAAGCGGGCTGCCCTCATTACAACGATATAGCCTTGCACGCCCTTTGTTAAATACGCCCATGTAGCCTGCAGGGCTACCATGGCAGCACGCAGAAGGGTTGTTGTAGCTATATATGCTTTGTCTATGGCAGCTGCGTATGTAGTAGCTGCTGCTTTTAGCTTGATGGCTATAGTTTCCTTATACCAAAGAGCCGTGCAGACAGCGATGGCGGAACCTATTATTGTGAGCTGTTTGACGTGGGTGAACGTAAAAGTTATCAATGTTGATAACACATGTATGCCTATGCTCAGGGTAGAGATGGCATATCTGGTTACTGGGATGAGCTGTTCACCCAGTTCTACAGTGAGGTCTTCAAAACGTTTCTTTGCCTTATCCAGCTGGGCTTGCACAGTATTGTTCTGGACATTGAACTCATTGATGATACTTGTGCCTGAAGCGTATGACTGGGTAGCGAGATCCTGGGCAGTTCTTACCTGGTCCAGGTGTGAAGCTACTGCAGAGAGAACGCCAACGGCACGAGTACCATTCAGCTGCATCTCTTCAAACATAGGAGCCATTTCAGCAAACCCACCTCTAGACTTCATGGCAGAAAGGAATGTCATCAATCCCTCATTTGCATTGGTCTTCATCAAGTTTGAGAACTTCGTGACTTCTACACCGGCAATCTTTGCGAATTTAGCCGGTTCCTGATACATCTTGGTTATAAGCTGAGAGAACACAGTAGCAGAGGTTGCCTCTTCCTGCATATTCTGATCGAGTGCAGAAGCGAGACCCATCAGTTGTGCTTGAGTCATGCCTGCCTGGATGCCTACACCGGAAAGATCGGCGGTGAAATCGACTATATATCCGGCATTGGCTGATGAATTCTGTGCAAGTTCGTTGACGGCAGAACCAGTGGCGAGCATTGCACCACGGAGTCCTTTGGTCTTATCTTCCCCGAACATCTGAGCAAGTTTGCCAATCTTGTCGACCGCTCCTTTTCCCAAGTCATCTTCTAGCGAAACGTTAATCTTGTCGGCTCCATCAACAAACTCTTCAATCATATCCTTGCTGGTGATGCCCAGGCGACCGGCAGAACCAGCCAGTTCATTGAGCTGCTCACGAGCCGTACGGGTGTCCATTCGCTTGAAGTCTTCGTTCATCCGGTGAACCTCTTCATCGGTCTGACCTGTATATTTGCGGACGTTTGCCATGGATTCCTCCATATCGGCATAGGCTTGGGCGCATTTTCGGATGGTCATAGAGAGTCCGGCGTATGCAGCGATAATCTGCGATACAGCTCCCCAGTTGGTATTGAGCACGTTAACGAAACGAGACCAAAAACTTGTTGTTTCTCTTGACTCGCTATTGATGGCATTCATCTCTCGCTTAACCTCTTTGAGCTTTTGCTGAAGCTTTTTCCATTCCTCAGAATTACGCTCGACAGCTCCTGAGCGTAGCTGCTTTTGTACTGTTTTCATTACAACAGACAATTCTTTATATGAGGCAGAAGAAAGATTGTTGAATGTTCTATTCACCTGCTCTTGGCTGGTTCGCAATGTCTTGAGTGAAGCATTTATTCGATTTATCTCTTTATCGAAAGCCTTGGTGTCATCTCCTTTTTTGAATGCATCAGTCTTTTTTTGCTTAACTTGTTCGAGCTGCTTTTCAAGCAATGCGATAGTCTGTTTTGCTTGTTTGTCATCAAGCAGAACCCGGCCTATGAATGTTTGTGTACTGTTTGCCATAAATGATATTTATTATAGTTTTCTGCAAAGATAAGAATAGCTGAAAAGCTATAAAAATACCATAAAAAAGCCATCGAATGCAACTGTATTCGATGGCTGTGTATATATTAAAGTATTACGCTGTCTTTATTTTGGGATTTTTCAAGAGCTGCATAATTTCTGAGAACTCTTGCAACTTTATTCCTTAAGTTAATTGTATTGTCAGCAAACACAAATTCTTCTTTATCTATACTATGATTTGATACCAATACTGAATATGAATTGCCGTCCTTGAAGAATAAAGACAAGTTATTGTTTGGGCTATACATATCCTCTATAGTAAGCTTTGGCTCATCTTCCATACCCTTGTGAGGATAAGAAGAAACATGCTTCCCCATCCTGTTAAGAGTATGGCCAACACCTAGAGTGATGAAAGCTGCAATAGCTGAGAATATCAATATACCTACCATAATTCTAAAGTTTGTCATTATCTTTGTTGCAAATATAATAATAAAAATCAGAATATGCAAGTTTTTTATGTTAAATCTTTGCTTTAACCTTGTTATTTAACTACATCTATGTATCTCGAGTAGTTAATCCTGGAATGAGGGTTGAAGTTGACGATTTGAACCTTATAGCCTTTTGTCCCCCAGCGCCACCACAGAAACTTGTGCTTGTAGGTGCGGCTGACGATGGTCGTGAGGCTATCGTAGGCGGTATATTGGCATTGTCTGGCCGGGATGTCGATGTGAAGCTGTAGCCATCGGTCTCTGTATGAGAAGACGGAATCGGCAGTCTCTGGGACTGGTGAGATGGGCACTGTGTCGGTCGTGGCAGATGAGACTGTATGGATGGTCTGTGCATCTTTGAGTCGAACCTTGAGGTCTTTGATGAGCTGGGCGTTGGTGAGGTGGAGTTTTTGAAGCTCGTCATATTTCACCTGCAGTGCATTGTTTTGAGCCACAGGCAGGGAGTCTTGGACTTTGTCATACTGAATGTCATAGTTGACGTTTGCCACATTTTGCGTCATGCGGTCGAGGTCTCTCTGCAGAGCCTCGTTTTTGTTAGCCGAACTGATGAAGGCAACCATGGTCGTGATGAGCATGATTGCCAGGAGTGAAATGATGGTCTTTGGAGATTTCATAATTTATGCGATGTCTTTATATTCTTGGATAGCGTTGAAGCATGGGCACATTTTGCGCCAGTTGGACTTGTCTGTGCCCCAGATGTCACGGTGGCCCATGATCTGAGCCGTTGGGAACTTTTGTTTGAGCTTGTGGAGTAGGAGCACAAGAGCGTCTTTTTGCGCTGGTGTGCGGTTATCGATAGGTTTGCCGTCGGCATCGATGCCACCGATATAGGCCACGTTGATGGCGGTGGAGTTGTAGCCCTGGACACCATTGCTGACATGCTCGATGGCGAGGAGTTGGTGGACACCACCATTGGTGTCGATGACATAATGATAACCAGGATTGGACCAGCCTTTTCGGTGGAACTCAGCCTTGAGGTCATCGATGGTCTGACGCTGTGAACCTGCTGTGCAGTGAACGAAAATGCGTTTAATCTGTCTCATTGTTTTTATGATTAAAAAATTTGTTTTTGATATTCTCGAACTTGGCATCGATGGCGATAGCCACGCCAAAGATGGAGCCAGCATACATGAGTGTCTGAGCAAAGTACCAGAGCACGTTGTCAGTGACATCTCGCATCTGTGATGTGAAATAGCTGACGTATGCCAGTACGATGCCAGAGGTGAGCACCACGATGGCTGAGCCGTATTGTATCCATTCTTTAGTATTTCTCTGCATGATATTTTTGCTTTTTATTATGCAAAGGTAATTAGGTAGGTGGAAAAATAAAAATACCCGATAGCCACCTCGCTATCGGGTATTTATCAATTAGACCGCTCTCTCAAGCACCTCATGAGCCATCTCCTTGGCTTGGATGCGCCAAGCCTGGAAGGTGTCATACTCCTTTTGGTGCTCCTCATTGCCATCGCCATGGTTGCACAGGATGGCCTCGACCTGGTTTTGGCTGTATTTGGTGCGAACCAAACCTGCGGCAAAGTCATCGTAGGTTGCTGACTGGGCTGCAATCTTGGTGGAGCCGTCTGGCTCTGTGCCCTCGTAGCTGAAGGCGGTGATGCCCTTGTCCGCTGCCTTGGACTTGTCGTCTGAAGAAGAACCTGGAGTGTTTGTCTCCGGGTGATAGTCTTCTATTTTTTGCTCACCGAGGTAGAGCAAGAAGTGATCATCGTCATATTTGACGAAGCTCTTGCGAGCTGGATAAATCTTTTTCATAACCGTTTATGTGAATTTATAGAACTTCTTTTTGAACTTGTTGTGAAGCTCCTTGACAACGGTTGAGAATGGTAGCTCGTCACGACAGAAGTCGTTGAGGGCTTGGTCTATCAGGATCTTGGAGCCTGTATAGAGGTAGTGGTCGGTGGTTTGCCAGACCTCTGTGGTGCCCTCGATGTGGTCGATGATGCGATAGCGCAGGGTGAGGCGCTTCTTGGGCACCTCCTTGGTGACGAGGTGGGTGCTGCCGTCTGCGGCAGTCTCCTCGACCTGCACGGTCTCCTTCTCAATGACCGAGTCATCGACCTTGTAATCTATGACTTGGATGAGGAACTTGTTCTCATCCTGACCCTCACTGCAGATGATGTCCTCGATGGACTGCTGCTGTGATTTCTCCATTCCCTCGAAAGGGACGCGCGCACGGCGTGCCTTTACGAGTTTACCAAATCTTTCCATACCGATTTTCTTATATAGATTTTTTGTGTTGGCGTGTATGCCCAGCCCTAGGCGTGATGCTGCCTTGAGCTGGATCTGACGCTCTGAGTAACCTTGCTTGCGGAGTTTTGCCACCTGTGCGCAGAGATCATGCTTGAATCTCTTGCGCAAGAGGGCGTGGTCAGCGTAGATGATCTGACCGCAGAAGTCGATGCCATCGCAAGTGCGATGGACACCCCATGACTTGTTGATAGAGAGATGCCAGTCTCTGGCGAGGTGCATGACGGAGAGCTCTGCCATGAGGCGGAGGAACACCTTATCCTCGTGGAGGATGTAGATGTTGTCCATGAAGCGATAATAATGGCTGAGCCCCTGTTGGCAGAACCGCTCGAAGCGGTCATTGAGGAATTTCACCCCCCCACTTAGCAGTCTAGCTTGCTCAGGTGTGCGGCATGTAACGAGCATGTCGCTGACGTAGCGAGCCTGCCAATAGCGGAAGCGGTCGGCATCTTGGAGGATGTCGAAGCAGCGGATGGCGAGGTAGTCGAAACGAGCGAGGAAGAGCTGCCCCAAGAGCTGGGCTAGCTTGACACCGAGCACGATGCCGGGATTGAAGCTATCCACCACCTCGTCGATGAAGGCGAGGAGCTTGCGGTCTTTGATCTTGCGGCGGTACTCTGCCTTAAGCAGGTTGTGGTCGATAGACTGAAAATAGTGGTGGATATCCATGGGCAGGCAATAGAAGGTCTCGGCTTGTGGCGAGGAGAAAATGTCTCGCTTCACAAGCTGATAGAAATAATGTGTGCCCTTGCCCTTGGTGCCAGCTGGGCTGTGACCATGGATGGTGCGGCGCAGGTCTGCCTCGACAGGTGCGAGGGCGGCATGCTGCATCACGTGGTCGATCACTGGCAGCTTGTTGACCTGTCGATGCTTGGGATAGTCGATGTCTTTTGCCACATAGGGTGATGTGTGCCAGGACTCTGACTGGTATGCCCCGAGCATGCGGTCTAGGTTATGGTCTAGGTTTGCCTCGAACTGCTGCACCGACTGGCGATGCATCTTCTGGCGCGCATAGTCGTAGAATGCACGCCTGAAGTTGTCGAGTGTCTCGACCTGTGGCGAGATATGGCCAAACCTTCTCATAACTCTTGCGGTGTTAAGTCTGTGTAATAATCTGTGTAAACTGTGTATCTGTGCAGATAGCCTGCACTGGAAAAATGGTGTCTGCTTTTTTAATGTTCATAACCTTCGACCGGATGACCTTATTGTCATCATCTACCAGCTAATCTTGGTGTGTGTATGTATCGCCATGGGGCGAGGACTGACCCTATTATCTCGAACAGGGTAGCAAACGATAGCCCTGTATAAGAGAGTCTCTAGTGTTTAAGTTGAGGGCGGCGCCGATGTTACCGTTGGCATTCGAGACATCATTGTTAACGTTGAGAGTCGAAGAACCGCATTGACCGCCATTGTTAGCGTTACACCCACGCAGGCAGAGACGGAAACCAGCACCAAGGGTCACACCCTGGTTAGAAAACCACTGCAAAGTTAATAAAAAAATCGGATGGAAAGAAGTCAAAGAGCGTTTTTTTGCCAATATGGGCTAAAAATTTTGGTCGCTGACCGCCAAAGGCGGTATCTGAGGGTGCGAGCTGCGCTCGCTGGGTGCTTGCGGCTACGCCGCGGTTGCCCTGTATGCTGATGCACACCTAGCAAACTTTTGGACACCCAGCAAGCTTTTGCAGACTTTAGGCAGCTGCGTAATACTCTGGCTCCACAGACCACTCGGATGCTGCTTCGCAGAGGGCGGCGCCGATGTCACCGTTGGCATCCGAGACATCATTGCTAACGTTGAGAGTCGAAGAACCGCAGAGACCGCCATTGTTAGCGTAACACCCACGCAGGCAGAGACGGAAACCGCTCGTAGCTTTGGAAGTATTCCAGAAATAGCTAGTCCAGTATGTGGTCTCGCTGCCTCCGACGGCCGTGGCGAAATTCTCCAAATGCTCCATGGAGAGTCGGGTGATGTAGCCCTCGCCTGTGGCAGGCGATGTGCTGTAAGCCTTCATGCCCGTGGCTGAGCCGATGGTCCATGAGCCGTAGATGGATGGTGCGACGAGGTGTGTGGCTGTGGTATCGGAGTTGATGCGCACCTGCTCGTCATCCATCATGCGCCAGAGGTAGCCGCCCTGTGCGTGCTTGAGACCGAAGAAGCTGGAGACCTTGGCTGTGTAGACCGTGGTGCCAGCGTCATTTTTGACTGCGTAGGTAGTCTCGCCCACGCTGTCGCCCAGCTCGATGCCTGCGGACATGGGGAGGAATGGGCGGTAGGAGTTGTAAGTGCCCCAGGTATCCCAGTTGAAGTTTGAGGTGCCTGCACCGAGACCGCCCTGGTAGAGACCGTTGGAGTCTTTGGCGGTGTTGACGGCATCTTGGTCGTAGTGTGTGCCCATGATGACCCCGATGAGTGCGGCGATGATGGTGGTGTGTCGCATGGTGGTGCAGAGCCACCCCTTGCCATTCTTGCGTGCGGCGGCACGGAAGTATTCTGTGGTCTGCGAGCTTGCCGGCTTGCCGCAGAGGGTGCGGTTGGTGCCGTCAAGGGAGGCATCGTTGTTGCCTCCTCGGTAGTCAGAGCCTGTGTTGATGAAGCTGACGAGTCTGCCTGTGCTGCGCTCGATGGTGGCGAAGCCTGAGGCGGAGATGGAGCCGATAGGGATTTTGTAGTTGTACTCGCCAGGGATAGGCTTGAGACCGATCATCTCGTAATGGAGGCCACCGACATCCTTGGTGACGAAGTAGAACTCTCTGCCCCATCCCCACTGGTAGTGACCTTCAGAACCATCCAGCTTTGCTGGTTCACCAGTAGCATACTTGTAGTGATCCTTGCTGTCGAGCTTTCTGCGGCTGTGGTCATTCTTGACCAGATACCCACCTAATCCGAGGATGTATGGCAACTCCTTCAGAATCTCGAGTGAGCCAATATATGATGCCGCCTTAGGCGTTGCGTTGGCGGTGGCCCACACTCTACCGCACCAGGCATGCTGGCCAACAGCAAGGTCAGCCTTGAGCGCATCCATGCCGATGGTAGTGACATTGTCATTCTGGTCTGTCAACAGCACACTCTGGTTGCTGTTGACTGTTGTGACTTTCGTCACGGAATTGAATTTTTTACCTTCCATTTCCAGCTATTCTAATTTTGATTATTTTCTACATTATTATATACCCATATTGTACGACCAAGATGGTTCGTGCCGATTAGCTCACACCACCCTTCAACACTTATGGTAGTCTCTCTATTCGTTGAGAAACTGCTGCCTGCCTCCATGAATTCGTCCATTTTCTCCTCGCCTTTAAGTTCCGCTGGCGGTGAACTGCGAGTTATGATAGGATTGAAGACAACGATGTGCATGAATTCTTCATCTTTCAGGTGTGGTAGGACATAGGTTCCGCCACCTCGGATGAAAGAGCCATTTATGACACTAGTACCATCAGTTACAGTATTCACGTTGTATCTCAGTCTTCCGACAGAGACATCTCCAGAGACGCTGACATTCTGGAA
>JAJXAL010000098.1:0-14485 GCA_021628325.1 Segatella copri
TTGTTGCTCAGGTGCTTATAAAAAATATTAAATTATAGTGTTGCGGAAATAAGGGGGAGAAAATACAAACGGCGGAGAGCCAACCTCCAATCTTGCCGTAACCTACAGTTATAAGAACTGGCAGTTTGGCGTTCTCGGATTATTCGTATTCTATCCTCATGGCTGCGTGTATAAGGATGAACTTTTCAACAAGTATGTGCAGCAGAAGAACAAGGTACGCCTTGCTGACCAGGGCAACATGCTTGTCTTTACTGCCAGCTTCAACTTCAGCCATGGCCGCAGATACCATACAGGCAGCCGTAAGCTGAACAATAGCGATAGAGATAATGGTATCAGATAGAATAGTTTTATATTTTCCTGAAATCACAAATAAGCAAAAGGTTGAACTTCCTAACCCGAAGTTCAGCCTTTTTGCATGTCATCAGTAATCCAAATACACATTTTATCGTTTATAGACGACAAGCATCATTTTTAGGGCAATTTTGCGCTGGGACGATTACCCTTCTAAGAGAAGAAAATAATATTTCCAGTTAGGAAAATAAAAATCTCTAACTGGGAAAATATTTAGGATGAAAATGACTCAAAACAGACAGCTGAGACTCACTTTCCGGTTTTTCCGGCTCTAAATCGGGCAATAGTCTCAGTTATCCCGTTTTTACTTGCATTTTTTAGGAGAGTATGATTTTGTATTTCAGCAAGGTCTAAATCTACTTTAAAGCAAAAAACAAAGCAATTTTGAGGGTTTGGGAGACCTAAAAAGAATGCTTTTGTAAAATCTTTCGAATAATCTATAGGGCTGAGACCGAAAATGAAAAACTGCGAAACCTTCATAAGTCGTTGCTTTCTAGGGAATTAGATTATCGTCTCTTTTCCTTTTACTTGCTTCCATAGTCTCAGTCTCAGAGTCTCAGTTGTTTTTCAAGCACCCCCTCTTCTTCTTATATACTTATATATTATATATATATTAACATATAATTAATTAATAATCAATAAGTTATAAAGATAAAGAAAGAGAGAGCGGAAGAATGGTACCCCCTTTATTTATAACTGAGACTCTGAGACTGAGACTCTCTGCTCATCCCGAACAAAAAAGCAGAAGTCTGCCAGCATCCCTGCCAGCAGACTCCTTTTCCATAAACCGAACCTAAATTTTACACTTTCTTTTTCTAGGAAATGCAATTACAATGTAAACCTAAATATAACCTATTACCTTGATGAAACTTCTAATACGCTTTTCTCTATTATAACGCTTTGCAAATGAATACCTTCTTAAGACTATTCAGCAACAGCCTGCTGCTTGGGAGAATCCGCTATTCATTATCACAAGATGCGTGCCAGAAAATGAGCAAACCGACTACTTCGCCTGATTATCAACCACTTATCATTTCTGTATCAAAAAACAGAGAGTGGGGAAAATGGGGAATGAGTGGGGAAAAAATCCACAAAAAAAATGGGGATTCCGTTCCAGATAACTTCCATTTTCCCCAAGAAACAGTTTTGTTTCACCCCGAATTACGGATTTCTTTATTGCTTCAGATTCATTCCCAGCCATACAAGAGAGCATGGTTGCCCCAAAAGAAAGCACAAAAGCTAGAAAAATGAAACAGATATAGCCCTCAAAAACGCTCCTTTTTGGAAGATACATTCCTTTTTCAAGTTATACGGAAGATTGATGATTACGTTAACAACTTGATAATGAGCCTTCTAGAAGAAAAGAAAGCGTTCCCGTTCCAGTTGTTCCAATTATTTTTTCAACATATCCCTCCTACCCCTATTTTTATATATATTTATATATATTATATATATAATTAATTAATAATCAATAAGTTATATAATACAAAGAAGTAAAAAAGAAGAACAAACTGAAGATGCATACCCACTCAAAATTAATTGGAACAACTGGAACAACCGGAACGCAGCCAACCGGAGCAAGCTAATTGGAACGCAGCCCCCAAGGAAATCCCCTTTTCTCTAGAAGGCAAGACCTATCCATTTGCTTTTCACCTTAGGAACAGAAAATCATAGGAAAAACATTAAATTTCCTTAAACAAGCCACCTTCTAGGATTATTTCAAAGCATAGTTAGAAATATTTTCGTATCTTTGCAACCGAAAGTCCCTTGGAAAAGTGGCAGAACAGAGTAAAAAGTCCCTTGAAAAACGTGCATGAATTCAAGAAAAGTCCCTTGAAAAACGTGCACAGCATAAATGGCAATACATCATAAATCATTAGAAAACAGATGTTTAAACGAAAAATCGAGAAATATCTCAAAGAATGGAAAAGTGATGAGCACAAAATGCCTCTCATCATCAAAGGATGTCGCCAATGCGGAAAGACATTCTCTGTACTCGATTTTGCCCATAAGAATTATGAGCATGTTGTGTATATTGACTTTTTCCAGCACCCAGAATACAAGTCGGTATTTGATGGTGGCCTGGACATCGATCTTCTCTGCATGACACTTTCTACCTTAATACCTGATGCCAATTTCGTATCGGGCAAAACCTGTATCATCTTTGACGAGATACAGGAATGCCCACGTGCTCGCACAGCCTTGAAATTCTTCAAGACTGATGGCAGATACGATGTCATCGGTACGGGTTCCCTGCTGGGAGTCAGCGGTTACCATACCAATGCTTCGTCAGAGGCTCCAATTCCTGTTGGTTACGAGACTATCATAGACATGTATCCAATGGATTTTGAGGAATGGCTCTGGGCAAATGGCATTAAGAAAATGACCATCGACTACCTGCATCGCTGCCTGGAAGACAAGACTCCGGTACAAGAAGCCATCCACGAAAGAATGCGCCAACTGCTGCTGCAATATTGCATTGTTGGCGGAATGCCAAGAGCCGTGAGCGTATTTATGGAAACTCATAATATGCAAAACGTGCTACGAATGCAGCAAGCTATCATCGAAGAATATAAAGTAGATATGCTGAAATATGCTCCACAAGCAGACAAGTCGAGAATCAGAGAATGCTTCGAGTCAATTCCACGTCAACTGAGTAAGGAAAACAAGAAATTCGCATACGCCACAGTACGATCCAACGGAAGAGGACGTGACTATCAGGGCAGTTTGCAATGGATAGAAGATGCTGGCATTATCCGCCGTTGCTACAACCTGTCAGCGCCCGAACTCCCACTTGATGGCAACTCCATTCCCGACCAGTTTAAAGTTTACATGGCAGATACAGGGCTTTTCATCAGTATGCTCGAACCAGGAACGGCAGCTGACATTCTACAAGGCAATCTCTATGGATACAAGGGAGCCATTTTTGAAAATCTGGTAGCCGACATTTTTGGCAAGATGAATCGCAAACTCTATTATTTCCGCAAGGACTCGGGTTTAGAAATCGACTTTGTTACAAGATACGAAGGCAAATGCACGCTGGTAGAAGTAAAGGCGAGCAACGGAAACATTAAAAGTGCCAAGACCATCCTTTCGAACCCCGAAAAGTATCACGTATCTCAAGCCATCAAACTGGGAGATGTAAATGTGGGAACAGCCCCACAAACACTCATTCTTCCCCTCTACATGGCTTTTCTGCTGAAAAACAAATAATCTTCGTTAAAATATCGGAATCCTAAGAATAATCCCGACAGAAATGATTAATTTTGCAAATAAAAACAGAATACTGTAGATAAATGCAGAGGATAACGCATAAGAGAATCAGAATTTCCTGGCTGCTGCTATTGGTTTACCTGCCAATGCTGCTGGTCGTTACGTTTCACCATCATGGTGAAGCGCAGGGAACTCATGCTGATTTCTATTGTGCCGATTGTGCCCATCATGTTCATCACGACGGGCATCTGATAGCCCTACAGCATACCATGCACGACTGTGTGCTTTGCCAATTGCAAAGCACTCCTTATCTGGCTCCATCCCTCGTGGTTTGGGTTGCCATCGCCGTGCTCCATCTCTCCCCTCGCCGTGCCTTCTGCTCTCCTTGCTTGTGCAGGGCGAAGGGGGTAAAATCTACCCGTGCTCCACCTTATTCTCTGTTTTTATAAATAATTGAATATTAACAGAATAAGGTAACAAATAACATAATGAGAACAATATTGAAAGCAATATTGCTGATGAGTCTGTGCTCATCGGCAACAGCCCCTGCTATGGCTATAAACAGAGCAAATCATGATAAGAAGGACGCAAACATTCATGAAGAGGAAGCAAACGATTCTACCAGACACCAGCCGCTGACGGAATCGAGCGTGAAACTGAACGAAGTGGTGGTAACAGGCTTAACGGGCAGTCAGAAACTGAAGCAATCGCCGGCACCCATCTCCTTTGTTTCTGCCCGCCAGCTCGAAATGCAACCTTCTACCAACATCATCGACGCCATTGCCCACCAGCCAGGCGTTTCGCAGATTACCACGGGAAGTGGAATTTCAAAGCCCGTAATCCGTGGTCTGGGCTATAACCGCGTGGTAGTGGTAAACGACGGAACCAGACAGGAAGGACAGCAATGGGGCGATGAACACGGAATAGAAATCGACCCCGCTTCGGTTCATTCCGTAGAGATTCTGAAAGGTCCGGCAAGTCTCATGTATGGATCGGATGCGATGGCAGGCGTCCTCATCTTCCACTCCGCTCCTACCCTTGCCAAGGGCGATATGAGAGCAAATTTCTCAACGGGTTATCAAACCAACAACGGACTTTTTGATTATTCGCTCAACTTTGCCGGCAACCAGGGCGGATTTGTATGGAACACCCGCTACAGCGGAAAGATGGCGCATGCCTACAAGAATAAATACGATGGTTATGTATTCGGTTCATCACTCAGAGAGCAGGCATTCTCGCAGCTTCTAGGCTGGAACTACCGCCAGGGGCATTCGCATCTCACACTCGATTATTATCATCTCACTCCGGGCATCGTAGAGGGAGAAAGAGATGAGAAAACGGGCGAACTGGAAATTCCGGAAGGCTACGATGCCAAGAGTTACGGCAAGCCGATGCCTTATCAGCAGATTCATCATTACAAGGCTGTGCTCGACAATTCCTGGTTCCTGGGCGACGGCAATCTGAAACTCCTTCTGGGTTATCAGCAGAACCGCCGTCAGGAGTTTGAGGAGGAAGAGAATCCGAAGGAATGCGGACTCGATTTCATGCTCCATACCGTGAATTACGACCTGCATTATCTCTCGCCGGAAATGAATGGCTGGAAGTTCTCTACGGGCATCAACGGCATGTGGCAGCAGTCGATTAATAAAGGTTCTGAATTTCTGATTCCAGCCTATCATCTCTTCGATTATGGTATATTTGCCACGATGAGCAAGGAGATAGGCAAGCTGAACCTGAGCGGCGGAATCAGATACGATCATCGCCATCTGCACAGCGAGGCTTTGAGAGAAGAAGATGATGCAGATTCGCATAGTTCTGAATCGAATGATTCTTTCCGCTTCCAAGCCTTTAAACGCAGCTTTGAGGGAGTAACCGGAAGCATCGGCTTGGCTTACGAAATCCTGCCCGATTTCAATCTGAAACTGAACCTGGCAAGAGGATTCCGTGCTCCCAACATCAGCGAATTATCATCTAATGGTGTGCACGAGGGAACCCAGCGATACGAATTGGGAAATACCAGTCTGAAGCCTGAGAACAGCTGGCAATTCGACCTCGGTATGGACTATTCTTCGCCTATTATTTCGGCAGAACTTTCGCTGTTTGCCAATCGCATCAACCATTACATCTACAGCGAGAAGTTGGCAGATGAGAACAATCAGCCTGTCCTTATCGACGACACGCCAGCCTATCAGTTTACATCGGGCGACGCCCGCATTCTGGGTGGTGAGGCGAGCATCGACATCCATCCTGTGGAGCGTCTGCATTTCGGCAACACCTTCTCCTACGTCAACTCGGTTCAGTTGCATCAGCCATCCGAATCAAAGTATCTGCCATTCACCCCTGCCCCTCGCTGGGTTTCGGATGTAAGGTATGAGTTTGTCTGCGACGGCAAGACTTTCGACCATCTCTTCGTAAAACTGCAGATGGATTGCAGTCTTCGCCAGAATCATTATTTCGCAGCCAACGAGACGGAGACCGCCACGCCATCCTACACCTTATTAAATATGTATGCAGGAACCGACGTGAAGCTTCATGGCAAGCGCCTTCTCTCGCTCTATCTTTCGGGCGAGAACCTTACCAACCGTGCTTACCAGAGCCACCTGAGCCGTCTGAAGTATCTTGACGTAAACCTGGTTACGGGCAGAAGAGGCGTTTACAATATGGGCCGCAACTTCAGCATAAAGGTAGTGGTTCCTATAGAGTTGTAATTCCCCTTTCAGGATAAGCAATTCCTCTATCAGGAATCAGAATTTTGAATAAATAAATGCCGATAGGGTGCCAAAAACTACAGAAAAAGTAACTTTTGGCGCCACTATCGGCATTTTTTCGTCTAATAATTAGACAATAATGACCGCTTTCCAATGATATTTCGTAACTTTGCACCATGATTAAGAAACAAGGAACGATATTGATTGTTGATGACAACCGCAACATTCTTACTACGGTAAGGATGTTGCTGGAACCCATATTCGATGGCATCATCACCATCGCCAACCCTAACTCCATCCCAGCCAAGCTGAGAGAGGAGCATCCCGACGTGGTGCTGCTCGACATGAACTTCTCCAGCGGCATCAATTCGGGAAACGAGGGATTGTACTGGCTCAGGGAAATCAAGAGCCTCAGTCCGAAAACTGAGGTGGTGCTCTTTACCGCCTATGCCGACATCCAACTTGCCGTAACAGGCATCAAGGAAGGTGCCGCCGACTTCATCGTGAAGCCTTTCGAAAACGAGAAGATGATACGTACGCTGGTAGAGGCTAGAGATAAGAACAAGGCTGTGGATAACGTTATCAACAGGAATGGTGGAAAACCTGGTGGAAAAGATACGCAAAGCGCTATGTATTGGGGAGATAGCGAAGTTATGAACAATTTGAGAAGTATTGTGGAAAAGGTTGCTGCAACCGATGCAAACATCCTCATTACGGGCGAAAACGGAACAGGTAAAGAGGTGTTAGCCAACGAGATACATCGTTTATCCACAAGATGTGGAAAGAAAATGCTGCCTGTGGATATGGGAGCCATTACGGAAACCCTTTTCGAGAGCGAACTCTTCGGTCATGTAAAGGGTGCCTTTACCGACGCCAAGGTGGATAAACCGGGCAAGTTTGAGCTTGCCGACGGCAGCACCATCTTCCTGGATGAGATAGGAAACTTATCCTATGGTCTTCAGGCAAAACTCCTTACCGCCCTGCAACGCAGAAGCATCGTAAGAGTGGGCGGAAGTACGCAGATTCCTATCAACGTACGTCTGGTTTGCGCCACCAACCGCAACCTGCAGCAGATGGTAAACGATGGCGAATTCAGAGAGGATCTGCTCTATCGCATCAACACCATCCATCTGGAATTGCCAGCCCTGAGACAGAGAAAATCAGACATCGTTCCATTGGCAGAAAGATTCCTCCGTCAATATGGCGATTTATATAATAAGGTGAATCTCCGTCTTTCGGAAGAAGCAGAGAAAAAACTTACCAGTTTGCCTTGGTACGGAAATATCCGTGAACTTCAGCACGCCATCGAGAAAGCCGTGATTCTATCTGACGGCGGAATGATTTCTGCCGAAGATATTGACGGCGGAAACCAGCAGAGAAAAGAAAAACCCCTGGAAGAGGTGCAGACGCTCGACGAGATGGAGAGCCGAATGATAGAGAAAACCATCAGGGAATGTGAAGGAAACCTGTCGGTGGTAGCCGCAAGACTGGGCATTTCCCGCCAAACGCTTTATAATAAGATTAAGCGATATGGATTATAAACTAATTATAATTATCGTGCTTTTGCTTGTGGCTGTAGTAGGGTACATTCGACTTTACCGCCACTATCGCCGGAACATCAAGAAGGTAACCTTCCTTTTTGATGCGATAGATAATGGGGATTTCTCCTTCAACTTTCCCACGAAGAAGGGGTTTAAGGAGGATAAGATTCTGCACAAATCCCTCAACCGCATCAAACTCTTCCTGCAACATACGAGAGAGGAGCAGATGGAGCGGGAGAAATATTACGAGCAGATTCTGAATGCGGTGGATACGGGCATCCTGGTGGTGGATAGCCACGACAACATCCTGCAGCACAACCAGGCAGCCCTCCGGTTGCTCGATACGGATGTGCTTACCCACATGAACCAGGTAAAAGAAAAGCTGAAGGATGAACACCTGGCAAAACATGAGACGCAAGCCATGCTGAAAGACAAGCACGTGCGCATCATCGCCCTAAGCGACGTGAGCCACGAGCTGAGCAACCAGGAAGTGGATTCTTGGATCAAACTGATTCGTGTGCTGACCCATGAAATCATGAATACCATCACGCCGGTTACTTCGCTGAGCGAGACTCTGCTTACCCGAGTTACAGAGGATAAAGACTTGAAGCAAGGCTTGGAAACCATCCACAAAACAGGAACCGAACTGTTGGCTTTCGTCAACAACTATCGCCGCTTCACCCATGTTCCCCAGCCTCAGCCTGCTCTCTTCTATGTGGAGCCATTCCTGGAAAGAATGGCGTTGCTCTGCAACCACGAAGTAGAGATAGAAGTTTCTCCCAAGGATTTGCTGGTTTATGCCGATGAGAGCCTCCTCTCTCACGTAGTAACGAATCTTCTGAAGAATGCCGTAGAAGCTTTCAAGGAAAAAGAAAGAGAAGACAAGCAGGAATGCCGCTCCGCAGATTTGCAATCTGCGGCAAGCAAGAAGACATTTATCCGTCTCCAAGCCTACGCCAACGCCCAGGAATCCATCATCATCGACGTAAGCAACAACGCCGGTCTCATCCCCGAAGATGTAGCCTCCCACATCTTCATCCCGTTCTTCACCACGAAGCCGGAAGGAAGCGGCATCGGTCTCTCGCTCTCCCGCCAGATTTTGCGAGTAAGTGGCGGCAGCCTCTCGCTCCATCAAGACAAGGCACAGGGAATCACCACCTTCCGTATCATCATCCCATAACATAAACACATTTTTTGAGAGAAAAGTTTGGTGCTTATCCATAAAAATCGTATCTTTGTCCCCACAAATACAGAAGATTATGGCATTCGAAAAGGAAATCAAGGAATACGAGGATTTGAGACGCAAATATCAAACCCTTATCATCAATAAAATGGATAGAGAAGAGTACATCAAATATAACGAAGTACTCTTCTCTACCCATTCGTGCGCCATTGAAGGCAACTCATTCTCCGTAGATGATACCCGGGAACTGAAGGAGAAAGGATTAGGGATGATTCCTGCCGGAAAGACTCTTTTCGAGGCTTTCGAAATGCTTGACCACTTCGAAGCCTTCGAGTACATGATGCAAAACACGCAGCATCCGCTCGACGAGAATCTTCTGAAAGAAATCAACAGACGGGTTACCAGCCACACGCTTTCCTACCGTTCTCCAGAAGCCATTCCAGGCGAATACACCACCACGGACATGGCTGCAGGCGATACGGTATTTGGTGACCACGAAGAACTCATCGCCAGAGTTCCCAAGCTGTTGGAATCTACCGAAAAAGCCATCGTTTCGGCAGCCGTTCATCCCATGATTCTTGCCGCCCGCTTCCATGGCTTCTACGAATATCTCCATCCGTTCCGTGATGGGAATGGAAGAACAGGACGACTCGTTAGCAACTACATTCTCTTAAGATTGAATCATCCGCTCCTCATCATCCCATCCGAAGCCCGCCAGGAATACATTTCTGCCCTCCGTATGATTCGTACGGAAGCAACTGACGAGCACCTCATCCGCTTCTTCTTCAAGATGGCAATACAGAGGATGGAGGAAGAGTTGAAGCAGAAAGAGGCTAACACCAAGCGATTTATGACATTCCTCTTCTAATATGCTCAAACATTTTACGGATTTCGGCATATTCACGCTAAAACATTTTGCGGATTTCGGCAAAAGTCTTATTCGAGCACACGTAAATCGTTAATTATAAGCAGAATACGATTTCTTTGAAATCTTACTCATCCACAATCTGTCCATCAAACAACCGGATGGTGCGATGGGCTATCTTGGCATCATGCTCATTATGCGTTACCATGACGATGGTGGTGCCCTCGTGGTTCAGCTCGGTAAGCAGATGCATTACCTCGGCTCCATTCTTGGAATCGAGGTTACCCGTAGGCTCATCGGCCAGGATGAGCTTCGGACCGAAGACCACGGCACGGGCAATGGCTACTCGCTGCTGCTGACCACCTGATAGCTGGTGAGGGAAGTGCTTGGCACGATGGCTGATGGCCATTCGCTTCATAATCGCCTGCACCTTTGCCTTGCGCTCCGCCTTCGGAATATTAAGATAGGTAAGAGGAAGTTCGATGTTCTCCTCTACGTTCAATTCATCTATCAGATTGAAGCTCTGGAACACAAAACCGATTTCTCCCTTTCTCACATCCGTACGCTCCTTTTCCTTCAGGTTTGCCACCTCATGATTACCCAGGAAATATTTTCCCGAAGTTGGGTTGTCGAGCAAACCGAGGATGTTGAGCAAGGTGGATTTGCCACAACCTGATGGTCCCATAATGGCGACAAACTCGCCGTCTTCTACTGTGAAAGATACGTTATTTAAAGCAATCGTCTCCACATCTTCTGTGCGGAATGACTTGCAAAGATTCTCTATTTTAAGCATTTTCTTATCTTTTTACTTTTTTACTTTTATTTTTATTCATCCTTGAGATACTTCACAGGATTACTGTTAGCCACCTTGTAGCAGTTGATGACGACGGAAAGCCCGATGATGACGAGCAAGATGATGGTAACGCCGATAAACAACAGAGGCGTCATCGTAATCTTCTCGCTGAACGACATGAGCCATTGTCTGGCAATCAGCCAAGCCCCCAAGTCGCCCACGATGATGCAAGGCAAGGCAATCTTCATGATGTCCTTCAGGAAGATGCGAAGAATATCCTTCACCTTGGCTCCGTTCACCTTTCTGATTGCTATCTCCTTGCGGCGACGGTTCACCTCATCACTCGTATAACCCACCAATCCGAAGAGGGCGATGATCATCGTTACGATGCCGGCAACCAGGATTCCGTTGCGGAAATTGAGCTGGGAAGCATACTGTGCCTTGAACTCGGATTCATAATCATAAACGGTCACTTCATTATTCGGATACAGCGACTGCACCTCGTTCTTTAAGTCAGAGAGACTCTTTTCCGTCAAGTCATTAAACTTGACGAGCATACACCGATTAGCCCGACCATAGAAATAGACAAAAGGAGTAGCGTTCGTATCAGCATTCGACGTGCTAATCGTTCCATACCTCACATTCTTGACCACGCCACAAATCGTCATCGTTTCATCCTCATCACAATGAGAAGATACCCAAACCCTCTTACCTACGGCTCCATCTTTCCAATGTCCAAGTTTTACGAGCTTGTTAGCCAAGTTCTCGTCAATGATAATTTGTCGAGAACTATCATTACGCTCTGTGAAGAAAGATCCTTCTACAAACTCAACGTCCATCATCTTGAAGTAATTGTCATCCACTCCACCTGCATCATGAATGATTTGGATAGTACGCTTGTCGCCAGGCAAAGAAAGATTATTACCATTAAAGCTATAACTTTGCAAAGGAACACTATAGCAAGATGCCACCATATTGACATCAGGCATTCGCTTAATTTCCGATAGACATTGCGCTCGTTGGTCTTTCTCTAGTCCTTCTACAAAAACGAATGCCACCTTATCATACTTGTAACCAGGATTCAAGTTTACCATCATATTATATTGATTATTGACCACAAAGAGCAAGCTGAACAATAGCCCCGAAATGATAAACTGAACACCCAGCAAGATGAGCTTCCATTTCTTACGGTTCTCACTATACCCCCTGAAAGCAATCGCTACAGGTATCTTGCAGTAAAGCCAACCAGGCATCCACCCACCCACTAAAAGCACTAAGAGACAAATTGCTACCAATATCCAGCAACCTCGATTGAGCACCAAGACACTAACTGGGGCTGAAAGGAAATTCTCAACCGTTCCCTTGCTGAGAAATACTAAAATAGCTGCAAGAACAATCGACAAGCCAACATGTACCAACGCCTCGGAGAAGACAATGGCATGGATGTTCTTGGGTTCCGCTCCATAACATTTACGCACAGCCATCTCACGAGAACGCGTTACGAGATTACCCACGATGATGAGCAGGTAATTCATCACGGAAGTGAAAAGCAATACAAAAGCGATGATACCCATGATCCATCCCATCTTCTTGATGTAAGGGCTTTGCGTGTACATTTCGCTGAGAACGGTAAAGTCGTAATCTAATGAAATACCCGCTTTCTTCCATTCTTTCAACGGGAAGTGGTCTTGCTTCATCTTGTTGATATATGGATGAAGTTCACTTGGCTTATGCCCTTTTGACAATCGGATAAAAGACTGATAACAATCATTTCCAGTCCATTGCTGCCTTCCATCATAACCAAACATATCCCCGATACTACCCAATGACACCAACACTTGAAGAGAATGCCAAGAGGATCCCCATGGGAAACTCTCAAATACACCTCCGATAGTAAAGGTATGTCCAGGATAACTTGCCATCGTGAAATGCTTACCCACAACATTGCCGCCCATCTTCGCCGCTGTCTCTGAGTCTATCATGCAATAGAATGGACGAGAAAGGACTTCTTTTGCCTTGCCAATCGTTACCTTTTGGGGAAAGACATCAAAAAAACAGCTATCCGCCAATGCTATTTTACAAGAGATTGCATTTTGGGCTTCCATATTACATTGGAAATCTCCAATAAAAACAAGTCGTGTAGCAGCCTCCACAAATGGAGCATACTGTTTGATGCCCGGAGCTGTAGCTCCTGAGGTTTGGGCGAAATTGAAAGACTTATTGCCATCGTCTCCCGGCATCGTTCCCACTTCAGAAATCTGATACGTCCTTTCCCATCCTGGAAAGTACGTATCGTAAGTCTGCTCGAAATAAATCTCGGCAATAATTACCGAACTGATTGCCAATCCGAGCGCCAGACACAAGATCTTCACGAAGTTGTGCTGGCCCCTTCGAGGCAGATTCTTGAATGCGTTAATAATATGATTCATATCAAATATCCTGTTTCAAGGGCGTTAGCCCAATTTATCACTAATCACTACTAATTAAAAACTAATACATCATTATCCTTATAGGCCTCATAGCCACTAACGATGACCTGCTCGCCCGGCTCCAAGCCCTCAATTACCTCATAATACTGAGGATTCTGGCGACCGATGGTTATCTTTCGGCGATAAGCCTTCTTGCCACTCTTGTCTAAAACAAAAATCCATTGACCGCCTGTTACACTATAAAACGTGCCTTTAGGGATAATTATTGCCTGCTTCGACTGACCGAGCTGCAAATCTACATAATAAGTCTGACCGGTTCGGATGTTGCCAGGGCGAACGCCTTTGAAGATGAAGTCGATACGGAACCTGCCATCTCTTACCTCGGGATAAACCTTGCGAACCTGCAGGAGATAATGCTTGCCGTTCTGGTCGAAAGTGGCTGTGAGCCCCGGTTTTACCCGGTCGATGTAATGCTCATCCACCTGCGCCTGCACCTTGAAATCGCTGAGGTCGTTGATGACTCCTATCTTCTGTCCGGCCTGGATGCTCTGTCCCAACTCCACATCGAGCAAACCGATTTCGCCCGAAATGGTGCTGCGGATGTTCAGCTTCTCCTTGCGCTGGCGAACCAGCTGCACATTCTTCTGCATGGCTTCCAGATTATCACCCATCTGATCCATCTGCGAACGGCGGAGCTGTGCATCCTTCTTCAATCGCTTGCTGATGAGCGCATGCTTCTTGACGGCAAGGTCATAATCTTCCTTAGCCTTCAGATACTCCTCGCGCGAATTGAGTTCTTCCTTGTGCAACGCCTCCTGATGCTGATAGGAACGGCGCTTGGTAATGACATCCTGCGAAAGCGACAGTTCCTCGTTGCTATTGTTCAGGCGGTCCTGCTCCATCGAAATCTGGGTATTGCGAAGCATGTCCTGCTTTTCGGCAAGTTCGCTTTCGGCATTCAGAATCTCCAGGTCGAGATTCGAATTGCTCAGTTTCACGATTACATCGCCCTTGTTTACGTGGGCGCCTTCATCCACCACTTTCTCCAAAACAATACCGCCTTCCTCAGAACTGATCTGCACCACGGAGATAGGAACCACCTGTCCATCCACCGAAACATAATCGTTGAACTGCGCCTTCTCTACGGTTCCGATGCTTAATCCCTTCCTGTCCACCTTCAGGGTGGAAGAGAAATTGCCCAATCCCAACCAAATGAGGACTGCGATCAAAACCGCTCCTCCGCCAATCCATGCCCAATACTTGCGAGGCACGAGATATTTTTTCTTTTCTATCTTTATATCCATAATTTATCTTATTAAATTTTTTCCCTGGTAATAAGCAACCAATCTCTGTTTGATGATGAGCAGCATCTGCATCTGGAGTTCCTTGATTCTGCTTTCCA
>JAJXAL010000099.1:0-14409 GCA_021628325.1 Segatella copri
CATAAGGCTTTTGCCCTTACAGGGCGCCTTGCTGATTGCCATTATACCCAGGGCGATGCCCTGGGCTAGGAGCTTTTGGGCCTTCAGCCCGTACTTAAGCCACATGCGAAAGTTCTGTCTCTTTACAGAAGAAAACGAAGCCGCCGCCGATTTATTTTATCGCAAGCAGCAGAAATTGCCACTTCCACCTGCAAAAGCAGCTACTTACATCTATAAAAACGGGTACTAATATATAGAAAAAGCAATTTTATTATTAAATAATCTATCATCTTCCACGATATTTCACAAAAAATGAGTACCTTTGCACGGAAAAAATAGAAATTATAACAAAATGGACAATAGAAGAACAAGTACCCGAATACAGATGATTGCAGACTACGAGGGCGACCCGAGAACCCTGATCGAAGACCAGGAAGCAGGTTTATACCCTACCCTCTGCATGCGAGATATTGTAGTTTTCCCTACCAATATGACCCCTATCGTTGTGGGCAGAAAGGAAAGTCTGAATCTCGTCCGGATGCTGGAAAAGAAGCCAGACACCACATTCTGTGTATTCTGCCAGAAGAATAAAGACACAGAATTGCCCTACGAAGAAGACCTCTACCCTGTAGGCGTCTTCGCCAAACTCATCAAGGTTATCAAGATGCCTGGCACAGACCAGATGAGCATCATCATCCAGGGTCTGGGCAGATGTCAGATGAAACATCTCGTTCAAAAAGAGCCTTACACAGTAATTGACGTAAAAAGTCTTCCGGAGAAATGGCCTGATGAGAACAACGATGAACTCTTCAGAATGCTCTACGAGAACTTCCATTACGAAACGACAGACTATATCAAATCGAGCGCCAACTATTCTGATGATGCTATCCAGGCCATCAACGAACTGTCGAGCATTCACATGCAGTGCAACTTCATGTGCTCCCTCCTGCCTTTCTCCATCGAGGATAAAATCAAGATGCTGAAAGAGGAAAATCTCAACGAGCGCATCATGATTGCCATCAGATCCCTGAACAAGGTGCGCCATCTGCTCCATATCCAGACTGAGATTGAGAACAAAACCCACTACGACCTGGATGAGCAGCAGAAGGAATACTTCCTCAAGCAGCAGATCAAAAACATCAGGGAAGAACTGGGAGAAGGCAACGCCAGTCCGGAGAAGAAGGAGATTCTGGAGAAGGCGAAAACGAAGAACTGGAGCGAGGAAACCGCCAAGATTTTCAAGAAAGAAATCGCCAAGCTCGACACGCTGAACCAGCAGAGTCCTGACTATTCGATACAGATTGGATTCCTGCAGACGATGGTAGATTTGCCTTGGAATTCCTACACCCAGGACGACCTCAGTCTGACCCGTGCCAAGCGCATCCTGAACCACGACCACTACGGCATGGAGAATGTGAAGGAGCGCATCCTGGAATTCCTCGCCGTAAGAGCACTGAACGGCGGCGGCAAGAGTCCTATCCTCTGCCTCTACGGTCCTCCGGGCGTGGGCAAGACCAGTCTGGGCAAGAGCATCGCAGCAGCCATGAAGCGCAAGTATGTACGCATGTCGCTGGGCGGTCTGCACGATGAAGCCGAAATCCGCGGTCACCGCCGCACCTATGTGGGAGCCATGCCGGGCCGCATCATCAAGAACATGCTGAAGGCAGGCAGCAGCAATCCGGTCTTCATCCTCGACGAGATTGACAAGGTGGCGCAGAGCAACTTCAACGGCGATCCTGCTTCAGCCCTGCTCGAAGTGCTTGACCCGGAACAGAACAATGCCTTCCACGACAACTATCTCGATATGGATTACGACCTCTCCAAGGTGCTCTTCATCGCCACAGCCAATGACCTGAGCGTCATTCCGCGTCCGCTCCTCGACCGTATGGAGCTGATAGAAGTAGGCGGCTACATCACCGAAGAGAAGACAGAGATTGCCAAGCGCCATCTCGTACCGGAAGAGCTGGAAAGCACCGGTCTCGACAAGGTTTCGCCAAAGGTAAGCTTCAACAAGAATGCCCTCGAGTTCATCATCGAGCACTACACCCGGGAGAGCGGCGTAAGACAGCTGAAGAAACAGATTGACAAGAGTCTGCGAAAGATGGCTTACAAACTTGCCTGCAACCAGGAGCTGAAGAACTACACCATCACCCCTGCCGAAGTAAAAGACCTGCTGGGCAATCCGCCGTTCAACCGCGACATCTACCAGGGAAACGACTATGCAGGAGTGGTAACCGGACTCGCCTGGACCTCAGTGGGCGGCGAAATCCTCTACATCGAAACCTCGCTCAGCAAGGGCAAGGCAGGCAAGCTCACCCTGACCGGAAACCTGGGCGACGTGATGAAGGAATCAGCCATTATCGCACTGGAATACGTCAAGTCGCACATCGACCTGCTGCAGGTAGACTACCGCATCTTCGAGCAGTGGAACATCCACATCCACGTGCCTGAGGGAGCCACCCCGAAAGACGGTCCTTCTGCCGGAATCACCATCGCCACCAGCATCGCCTCAGCCATCACCCAGCGCAAGGTACGTGCCAACACAGCCATGACCGGCGAGATAACCCTCCGCGGCAAAGTGCTCCCGGTAGGCGGAATCAAGGAGAAGATTCTGGCAGCCAAGAGGGCAGGAATCAAGCACATCGTGATGTGCAGGGAGAACCAGAAGAACGTAGAGGAAATACCGGAGAAATATCTCAAGGGCGTAGAGTTCCACTATGTAGAGAACGTAGCCGATGTCTGGCAGTTTGCGCTGACCGACGAGAAGGTGAAAAACCCTACAGACTTCAGTATTCAGGAAAATGATAAAAAAGAATAGAAATGAAATTTGAATTACAAGTAACAGATAAAGCAAGCGATGCGCGTACAGGCATCATCACCACCGACCACGGACAGATCAAGACCCCAATCTTCATGCCTGTAGGAACCGTAGGAAGCGTGAAGGGCGTCCACTTCGAGGAACTCAAGAAGCAGGTCATGGCACAGATTATCCTCGGAAACACCTATCACCTCTACCTGCGCCCAGGTCTTGACGTCATCAGGGCAGCAGGCGGCTTGCACAAGTTCAACGGCTGGGACCGTCCTATCCTCACCGACAGCGGCGGCTTCCAGGTCTTCTCGCTCACCGGCATCCGCAAGCTCAAGGAAGAAGGCTGCGAGTTCCGCTCCCACATCGACGGCAGCAAGCACTTCTTCACACCGGAAAATGTGATGGACACCGAGCGAATCATCGGAGCCGACATCATGATGGCCTTCGATGAATGTCCACCGGGACAGAGCGATTACCAGTACGCCAAGAACAGCCTGATGCTCACCCAGCGCTGGCTAGACCGCTGCATCAAGCGGTTCAACGAAACCGAGCCCCTCTACAGCTATCAGCAGAGCCTCTTCCCTATCGTTCAGGGCTGCACTTTCCCGGACCTGCGCCGCGAAGCTGCCAAATACATTGCCGACAAGGGAGCCGACGGAAATGCCATCGGCGGACTTGCCGTAGGAGAGCCTACCGAGGTGATGTATGAGATGATAGAAGTAGTGAACGAAATCCTGCCGAAAGACAAGCCGAGATATCTGATGGGCGTAGGAACCCCGCAGAACATCCTCGAAGCCATCGAGCGCGGCGTAGACATGTTCGACTGCGTAATGCCGACCCGCAACGGCCGCAACGCCCTGCTCTTCACCTATCAGGGCACGATGAACATGCGCAACAAGAAGTGGGAGAAAGACTTCAGTCCGGTAGATCCAGACGGCTGCGACATCGACCTCGTAACCACGAAGGCCTACCTCCACCACCTCTTCAAGGCACAGGAGTTGCTGGCGATGCAGATAGCCAGCATCCACAACCTCTCTTTCTATCTGCGCCTCGTGACCGATGCCCGCCATCATATCGAGCAGGGCGATTTCGTGGCATGGAAGAATTCCATCATCGACCAGCTTGGCCGAAGAATTTAAGTAAGCAAGCATCATGAAAGATTTTAAGAAAATAAGAAAACACCGCCGGCTCTACCGCACCGGCCGATGGGCTTCCCGTAAGTTCGGGTGGCTCATCAGGGCTGTGCGCTGGCTGGCTCACAAGCTCCGGTTCCTGCGCATCTTCAGGTTTCTCAACCCGTTCAGGTACATCAAGAAGCTCGACTGGTACATTATCAAGAAGTTTCTGGGCTACTATTTCTTCTCCATCGCCCTGATCATCTCCATTGCCATCGTCTTCGACTTCAACGAGAACCTGTCAAAATTCACAGAGCACCATGCACCGGCGCGCGCAATCATCTTCGATTACTACGCCAACTTCGTGCCCTATTTTGCCAACCTCTTCAGTGCGCTGTTCGTGTTCGTGGCGGTCATTCTCTTCACCACCAAGCTGGCAAGCAATTCCGAAATCATCGCTATCCTGGCGTCGGGAGTATCCTTCAAGCGTCTCCTCCGCCCATACATGATTACCTGCGTGCTGCTCTCAGCCCTCTCCTTCGGGCTCTCAGCCTACGTCATTCCCCACGGAACCGTCATCAGGCAGAACTTCGAGACGATGTACAAGAACAAGAAGAAGAATACCAGTGCCGAGAATGTACAGCTGCAGGTAGACAAGGGAGTGATTGCCTATATGCAGCATTACGACAACAGCATGAAACGCGGCTACGGATTCTGTCTCGACAAGTTCCAGGACAAGAAACTCGTAAGCCACCTTACAGCGATGGACATCCAGTACGACACCATTTCCGACAGCAAGTATCACTGGCAACTGAGCAACTGGAAAATCCGCAAGCTCCAGGGCATGAAGGAGCATATTACGAGCGGAGCCCAGAAGGACACCATCATCATGATGGAACCTACCGACCTGGTCTATTCCAAGGGTCAGCAGGAAACCTTCACCAGTCCTGAGCTCCGCGATTACATCTCCAAGCAGATCAACCGCGGTTCGGGCAACGTAGTGCAGTACGAGGTAGAATACCACAAGCGCATCGCCTCTTCCTTCGCCTCATTCATCCTCACCATCATCGGCGTCTCCCTCTCAGCCCGCAAGCGCAAGGGCGGCATGGGAGCAGCATTGGGCGTAGGACTTGCGCTGAGTTTCGGCTACATCATGCTGCAGACGGTTTCTGCCACCTTCGCCATCCAGGCCAACTTCCCGCCTGTTCTGGCAGCGTGGCTTCCAAACTTCCTCTTCGCCATCGTAGCCTACTTCTGCTACCGCAAGGCACCGAGGTAATTATCAATTAACTGAACTTTCGCATGTGGTTCAAGTACGGGCTGAAGGCCCAAAAGCTCCAGAAGCAGCACGCCCTGAAAGGGCAGAAGCTCCTAGCCCAGGGCATCGCCCTGGGTATAATGGCAATCAGTAAGGCGCCCTGTAAGGGCAAAAGCTTTATGTTTTGTCTGGAGTTTTAAAGCTTTTGCCCTTACAGGGCGACAGGTTTGCGTCCGTAATTACCCAGGGCGCTGCCCTGGGCTAGGGGCTTCTGCCCTTTCAGGGCGTGTGGAACTCACTTGCGAAACTTGAATAAACTATAAATTATAGAAGAATGTATTTCGACGAATTAGATTTAAACGACAACGTGCTCGACGCATTATATGACATGCGCTTCGACACATGCACTCCAGTACAGGAAAAGTGCATTCCAGAGATATTAGAAGGTCACGATGTCTTGGGTGTAGCCCAGACCGGAACCGGCAAAACCGCAGCCTATCTGCTCCCAGTATTGAGCAAGCTCGATGACGGCGGTTATCCTAAAGACGCCATCAACTGCGTCATCATGTCACCAACCCGCGAGCTCGCCCAGCAGATAGACCAGGCGATGCAAGGCTTCGGCTATTACCTGCAGGGCGTGAGCAGCGTAGCCGTATACGGCGGCAACGACGGCAACCGTTACGATCAGGAGTTGCGCAGCCTCCGCATGGGCGCCGATGTAGTCATCGCCACCCCGGGCCGTCTCATCTCCCATATCTCTCTGGGCAATGTAGACCTCAGCAAGGTAAGCTTCTTCATCCTCGACGAGGCCGACCGCATGCTCGACATGGGTTTCTCTGACGACATCAAGACCATCGCGGCAAAACTGCCAAAGACCTGCCAGACCATCATGTTCTCGGCAACCATGCCTGAGAAGATAGAAGAACTGGCTAAGACCCTGCTCAAAAATCCGGTAGAAATCAAACTTGCCGTCAGCAAGCCAGCCGAGAAAATCAAGCAGGAAGCATACGTATGCTACGAAACCCAGAAGATGACCATCCTCAAGGACATCTTCAAAGCGGGCGACCTGAAGCGTGTCATCGTCTTCAGCGGCAGCAAATTCAAGGTGAAGCAACTCGCAGCTTCTCTCCAGCAGATTGGAGTAAACTGCGGAGCCATGCACAGCGACCTGGAACAGGCTGAGCGCGATGATGTGATGTTCAAGTTCAAGAGCGGACAGTATGATGTTCTCGTAGCTACCGACATTGTGGCGCGCGGAATCGACATTGATGATATTGAGATGGTCATCAATTACGATGTTCCTCACGATACAGAAGATTACGTTCACCGCATAGGCCGTACAGCCCGTGCCAACCGCGATGGTAGAGCCATCACCTTCGTGAGCGAAGAAGACCAGTACTGGTTCCAGCAGATAGAGAAGTTCCTGGAGAAGGTGGTAGACAAAATGCCTCTCCCTGAGGGATGCGGCGAAGGTCCTGGATACATCAAACTCAACAAGCCGAAGAAGAAAGGCGCAAACGGAAGAAACAACAGACGCGGTAACGGCAGAAACGGCGAGGCCGGAAAGAACAACGCCAAAAACCGCCGACAGAAAGACCGCGACCAGACTTCTCACAAGCGCAAGCCGAACAAACCAAACGAGCGTCAGGAAAAAGCACCACGCAGCAACGAGCAGCAGCCTCAGCAAGGTAACAGGCAGCAGAACGCAAAGCAGCAGCCTCAGCAGGGCAACAGGCAGCAGAACGCAAAGCAGCAAAACAGAAAGCCAGCCCAGCCAGGCGAGCAGCCAAAGAACAGCAACAGCCAGAAGCGCCGCAATAACAGCAACCAGCAGCGCCCAGGCACCGAGAACAATGTTCGTCCAGGCAGCAACGGCCGTGGCAGAGGCGTAGCCCAGAAAAAGGGCGACAAGCCGGCGGCACGCAAGCACACCCCTATCGTAAATCCACAGAAAAAAGAAAACGCTGTGAAGAAATTCATCAAGCGCATCTTCGGATTCAAGAAATAGGTAAACAATCATCTTTTTAAAAAAGGAAAGAGGAACGATGAAAGAGCTACCCCTCACCCCGCTCATGACCATCAGCCTCACACTGACGATCGGAATCATCATAGCCAAATGGGGCTATGATGATTTCAATATGCGCTTCTGGCTCATCATCTCCATCATTTCATGCGCCCTTGGCAGCATCATCTTTTTCCTTACTGAGTTCTTAAGCCAAAAAGCTTACTTCAGCAGGAGCCACCAGTTTCTCATCTTCTCCCAATGCGTGATGATTCATTTATGCATCCTGAGCCTTGGGGCTTTTCTTACCTGTAAGCAAATAGCTGATTCCCAAACCTCTACACAACTGAAAAACTGGCAGGAACTGCCTTACCTCACACGGGCAAAAATCAATACCGAACGCTATAAAAGCAATATTGAAAGCAAACTGGTTTCCCTTCACGTAAAACAGCAAGACTATGCAGTCATCGCAGCCATGGCGCTGGGCGACAAGAGCGCACTCGACTCTAACACCCGAAACAGTTACTCCATTTCCGGAGCCAGTCACATCTTGGCAGTAAGCGGACTTCATATAGGCATTATCTTCCAGCTTTTCATCTTTCTGCTAGGCGGCAGAAAGTACTCAGTTTACACCATCATCCTGTCCCTCATCTCCATCTGGACCTACGTTTTTCTCATAGGATTGCCGGCAAGTGCAGTCCGTGCAGCCATCATGCTTTCAGCCTACAGCTTAAGTTTAGCTTTCCATCGTACCAGTCTGCCGCTCAACACATTAGCCTCAGCTTATATATTTATGCTCTTCATCAGTCCGCTCTATCTATTCGAGTTGAGTTTCCAGCTTTCGTTCCTGGCAGTAGCCTCCATCCTGCTGTTCTTCACACCCCTTTACACCCTCCTCCCCATCCGCAGCCGTTTCCTCCGTTGGGCATGGGGCCTCCTTTGCGTTTCACTGGCAGCCCAGATAGGAACCCTTCCGGTCATCGTCTACACCTTCGGCAGAATATCGTGCTATTCACTTCTCACCAATTACATCGCCATTCCTGCAGCAACCCTCATCTTATATCTTGGAGCAGCATTAATCCTGTTCTCCCCACTCACGTTATTGGCGCCCATAGCACCGGTTGTCACCCCACTCATCAGCCTTACATCAGGCGCCCTGACCAGCATCACCCAGTTTTTGAATACAGCCATAAAACTGATCAGCATGCTGCCTGGAGCAAGCATCGAAAACGTAAGAATCAGTCTGCCTCAGGTAATCGGTCTCTACGCTATCATCCTGCTCATTTATGCCCTATGGCGCAGGATAGATAAACAGAAGTCGTCAGAATGCAAGATTCCCTAAAACGGAGATAAAGGCTTAAACCCCGAAAAACGTCTCTTATATAATAAGGTGTTCGTACACAAAAGCGCTACAAATCGAGGTTAAGAATGTTAAAAAATAACTTTTTCATACTTTTTCTGCATTTTTTCTTTCTTTTTGTTGGTGTTTTCAAGAAAAACATGTATCTTTGCAATCAGAAATAAAAAATAAGAATTTAAACACAATAAAAGATTAAAGATTATGAAAGCATCAGAAGTCATCGCGAATCTCCAAAGAAGATTCCCAAATGAGCCTGAGTACATTCAGGCAGTTAGTCAGGTTCTCGGTACTATCGAGGAAGAGTACAACAAGCACCCAGAGTTTGAGAAGGCAAACCTCATCGAGCGTCTTTGCATTCCAGACCGCATCATCCAGTTCCGCGTATCTTGGGTAGATGATAAGGGCAACGTACAGACTAACATGGGTTACCGCGTACAGCACAACAACGCGATTGGCCCTTACAAGGGAGGTCTTCGCTACCACAAGTCAGTAAACTTGGGTATTTTGAAGTTCTTGGCTTTCGAGCAGACATTCAAGAACTCTCTTACTACTCTCCCTATGGGTGGTGCTAAGGGTGGTTCCGACTTCTCTCCACGTGGCAAGAGCAACAACGAGGTAATGCGTTTCTGCCAGGCTTTCATGACAGAGCTTTATCGTCACATGGGTCCAGACGAGGATGTTCCAGCTGGTGACATCGGTGTAGGTGGCCGTGAGGTAGGTTACCTCTTCGGAATGTACAAGAAGTTGACACACCAGTTCCAGGGCGTCTTGACCGGTAAGGGTCAGGAGTTCGGCGGTTCATTGATCCGTCCTGAGGCTACAGGTTACGGTAACGTATACTTCCTCTGCAACATGCTCGCTACCAAGGGTATTGACATCAAGGGCAAGACCGTTTTGGTTTCAGGTTCAGGTAATGTAGCTCAGTACACCATGGAGAAGTTGCTCCAGTTGGGTGCTAAGCCAGTTACATGTTCAGATTCAGATGGTTACATCTACGACCCAGACGGAATCGACCGCGAGAAGCTCGATTACATCATGGAGCTCAAGAACGTAGAGCGTGGCCGTATCAAGGAATATGCAGAGAAGTATGGTGTAAAATATGTTGCAGGTGCTAAGCCTTGGTTTGAGAAGGCAGACATCGCTCTCCCATCAGCTACTCAGAACGAAATCAACGAGGAGGCAGCCAAGGCTCTCATCGCCAACGGCGTAATCGCAGTAAGCGAGGGTGCTAACATGCCTTCTACTCCAGAGGCTATCAAGGTATTCCAGGATGCTAAGATTCTCTACTCTCCAGGTAAGGCAGCCAACGCAGGTGGTGTTGCAGTATCAGGTCTTGAGATGAGCCAGAACTCAGAGCGTCTGAAGTGGTCTCGTGAGGAGGTTGATGCTAAGCTCCACGACATCATGAACGATATTCACGCTAACTGCGTGAAGTATGGTACTGAGCCAGACGGTTACGTAAATTACGTAAAGGGTGCAAACGTAGCCGGCTTCCTGAAGGTAGCTAAGGCTATGATGGCTCAGGGCATTGTATAAGACAACGACATTTTTAATTAACATATTAAAAAATTTTAAAATGATAAGAAATAGCGGGTCTGTGAAGATCCGCTATTTTTTTGTGTTTACTCCTTCCCCCACTCCTTCTTTACATCAAAGCAGGGGCAGGCTTTATTGGCAAACTCATTATGCCCATGAATCGTGGCTAACGGGAATTCTTCCTTCAGCTGCTCGATGAGCGATTGCATCGCCGCCTTCTGGTCTCGGGTTCTTGTGTCCTTCGGCTTGCCCTTCTTCGATAAACCACCAATGTAGCAGACGCCTATGCTGATGGAATTATGGCCCTTGCAATGGGCGCCAACCTCCTCTATCGCTCGGCCTACATGAATGCTGCCGTCACGATAAATCACGAAATGATAACCTATGCAGCGCAGTCCGCGCTCCCGGTGCCAGCGGTCAATATCCGCTACGGTGAAGTTGCGACCTTCCTTGGTCGCACTGCAATGAATGATGATTTCCTTTATCTTACGCATGATATTGATTTTTCGGATGATTGGAAAAGTGATAAATACTTAAGCGGAATCGCATCAAAGCCCCAGTCTCTGATTACGAGCGTGATTTGCTCCTTGTTCATGATAGCCTCATCCACCTTCTCACAAAACTCCGAGAAGTATTCCTCAGAATGAAGCACAAGTCCCGAAATGTAGGATCTGCCCAGAATGATGCTGCCATACATTAATTTGTAAGGACCATTGCCCGGAACAAAGAATGGCTTGCGGATAACAGACTTCGGAGCCCTGCCGTTTTCCTTCAGAATAACAGGCATGAGTCTGCTCTTCTCATCATCCCTCAGAAACTTAGGATTGGTAACCGACACAAGCGCCAGTCGGTAAGCATCAGCTTTCAGATAACCCTGAGGACGCTCCAATGTTCCGCAGAAAAACTTACCGTTAATAACCATTGTGCCATCTACTCCCCATGGAGTGAAACGGCGGCGAAATATACAAATGTGCATGTTAATTTACAATTAATAATTGATAATTGAATAATTTATAATTGAATACAAGGCTTAAGGATGGGCCATTAAGGCTGGTTTTCAGAACCGAAAACCTTAATGACCTTAATGACCTTGACCTTAATGACCGGAAATGACCGGATTTAAACCGTAGATGCTACTTTCTGATAACGCGCATCGGGCAGAATATTGATAAGCCCCTGTCGCTTCCAGTTCTTCAACATCTGCCTTACAGCCTCGTGCGTAACGTTAGCACCCTTGACGGCAACACTCTGCTGCTGAGCCTGTTCGAAGGTGAAGGTTACGTCTAAGCATTCAAAAATAGAATCGTTTCTGCCACGTCGTGAACGATCGTATGGCGACTGCCCTGAATAGTTTTTCGATGAAAAAGCATCCTCTATGCGACTGCGGAAAAAGTAGAGAGCATTCTCAAGCTGATAATCAGCCAGGGTGTCGAAAACAGCAAGCATGGTAGGCGTCTGCATCTTCACTATCAGTTCCTTCCACAACTGCGGATTCTGCTTTAACTGTGTCTCAGCGCCCTGGAATCCATGCTTCTGAATCAGCGATTCTGCCACCTTGCAGAGCATGATGCAGGTCATCATTCTCATCGTGGTTGGACAGATACGGAAACGCTGGCGGGCTTTCACCTTGTCGTCATTTTTCATCGTCTCCAGTCTGATCTGTTCCAGCCATTCCCTACCCTTTTCCTCCAGCTTCGGCAGCACTACCTCACCCGACATCAGCGGCAGCAGATGAGCTATCTGAATAATGCGGTCACGCTGGCGCTCGTTCATCACATACATGTTGTCAGAAAGTGGAGTGAAGGTATTATCGGGCGTTTTTGCCACGATGATACGGCTTTGAAAGCCATCCGTATAATTGCTTACTACTCGATAGAGCGCATCAGGCGTTCCACACATCACTACGTTCCATAACAGTCTGTCTATATGAACATTCACTGCATCTGCACTTCTTGCCTCACGCTCGTAGCTCGTACCGTCGTAAGCCTGACGGAGCATTACGGAGAAGTCGCTCATCGCCGACTTCCATTTCTGCGCCACGGTGTCAGCTTCAGGTGTAAACGAGAAGGCGTGCTTGCCTTCGGTGTTAGCCAATCTTTCTGCCAGATTCGCCACCGTATTGTTCAGCGTCAGACATCTTACGGGCAGTTTCGGCTCTTCCGGCTGCTCCTTCTTGTTCTTCGCCGCACGCTTCTTGGCTCTCCATTCATCCTCTTTCTGCTGATACATTTTGTCCATTTCCTTCACTTCCGAAGTCCATGCGTCAATCACGGGGTCAATACTACCCTTGCCAGATGCAAAATCTCCGGCGATGTAGGAGATGAGGTTCAGCGAGTTCATCTTGCCATGAACGGAAACCTTCACGCCCGTTGCGAGCATTCCGATGGCAGGACAGATGGCTGTGATTACAGGCAGTGCCAGTGCCGGACCCACTGCGCTGATGGAATCCCGAATGCCTTGCGGCAACTTAGGCAGCGCATTATAATAGAACAGATCGTCCTTAGCGTTAGCCTCGTCCAGCGCATTTACCAGCGCCTCATTGTCAGCCGCCGAACCACCACCCGCATTTCCCTGCTTCATTCGTTCTTGACGGATGGCTGAGAGCACATCCTTCAGTCGCTTAGGCATTTGCGTGATTTTCTCGTTCAATGCCGAGTTGATGCAAGCCATCTTTTCCTGTTCGGGAAACCCATCGTAGCAGGGAATAATCTGAGCCAGCTGATTGCGGTCAAAACCACAGATGTGGCGCAGGTTCACAGCCAGCTCAAAGGTCAGCGTATTGCGGTTGGAGCGCATCGGCTCCTGCCCATCATTATACATCTGCCACCACTTCTTAATGATTTCCCCATAAGGAATCCCAAGATAATTGTCCTGAGTAGCAGCAGTAGTTGACGCAGTAGAAGAAGTTGACGCAGCAGCAGTTGACGCAGTAGAGGCTGAAGTAGCAGAAGTAGAAATTCTCGAATTCTTAAATTCCTGACCCTTAAAAACCCCTTGAGAATCCTTCTTGAATTCTTCCTTCCAAGGCTCATAATGCTTGTTTGCCTTGTGCGCCCCTTCCGGCAGTTCCTCCTGTCCGTATCTTTCACGCTCTTCCAGGACTTTCCCTTCAGCAGCCACGGCAGCCTCATCGTATTCATCCTTGAAGAGCCGTGGCGAAAGAAAGAGCAGATCTTCTCCATCCGATGTAGTAGTGAAGTAAACCCGGTTAATGTCGTGAGCCGAAGTATCCATTTCGCATTTCAGCATCGTAGCAATTCGTACCTGGTTCTCCAGAATTGTCTTGCCCTTTTCGCGCTCAAACACCGCATGTCCGCCCTGTCTTGCACTACGCTCCAGCATCAGCAGTCCGTACTTGTCCGGTTCCTTCAGCAGCAGCTTGGCAGCCTTGGCAAAAGCCTCCGGCTCATCCATATCAAACCCGAAAGCACAGCTTGGCAGTTTCATTCCCTTCACCACGCCTTGCGGATAGTGGCCGGAATAATTAAACTGAACCAGTCTCCGTTTCGCAGCATCGTTTCCTGCACGAGCCAGACGAAGATTCGCCTTCTGCTCATTGCTTCCACGCAGCTGCTTATACTCCTCTTCCGAGGTGATGGAGCGGGCAACCTTGTGCCCATTCTCCACCTTAATTAAATAACAACTCATCTGTCTGTTTCTTACTTATCGTTTTAAGTTGAAGAGAAAACATCTTAATGTTTCAGTTGGTAATCCAATACCGCATCAGCCCCTTCAGCTGCCTCAACAGCCAACGTTTGGGCGATGTTGATTCCCTCATGGCAGAACACCTTCAGCGTAAGCTGAACAGCTCCGTCCTTAGTCTTGCTCACACGACCATGCGCCAGTTTCTTAATCAGTTCCGACTGAGTTCTGAGGCGGTGCTGCACTACGAAATCAAACGTTCCGTCAGGCATTTGCTGAGCCACGCCCATCGAACGGAAGCGAGGAACCTTATTCACCCCCGATTCCTGAGGACTGAAGAGGAAATACTGCTTAGCATCATAGTAAGCCATTCCACCCAACTGCACATGCTGGCAGTCATTATTATTCACCTGCTGGTTCTGAACATTATTCTGAGCATTGTTCTGAACCTTATTTACTTTCTTAACCATAATCTGAATTGAATTTTTAGGAGAAGAAACATCCGGATTGTTGCGCGCTTTACCATGGAAAATCCTCCTCAGTTTCAACTCAGTTAATAACTAAAAAAAGCTTTTGCAAATATGCCCCACACGCCCTGAAAGGGCAGAAGCTCCTAGCCCAGGGCAACGCCCTGGGTTATTATGGACGCAAAACTGTCGCCCTGTTTTACTCTAATTGAGCAAGCTTTGAGCGTATTTTTTAACGTTA
>JAJXAL010000230.1:0-1899 GCA_021628325.1 Segatella copri
GACAAGGCTCACGAAAAGGGTATCAAGATTATCCTCGATATCGTGCTCAACCACTCCGGTAATTTCGGTGAGGAGAAACTCTGCAAGGAGTTCGACCGTGATACCCGTCTTCGTAACCAGGCAGACATCAATGCTTGTATGATTCCTAATTTGGAAACACTGGGTAGTGACTATCCAAGTCTTTTGCCTGCTGGTCAGTATCAGCGTCGTCTTGCCCTGATGAAGAATACAGATGGCAATAACCACGATATACACAACTATTGGCATCATTTCGGTAGCTTCAACTGGGACTTACCTAATCGTTGGTGGGCTCAGATTGCAGGTGACTGTGTGGACCTCAATACTGAGAATAATACAGTGGCTGAATATCTTATCAACTGCTATGGCAATTTCATCAAGATGGGTGTCGATGGTTTCCGTATTGATACATCCGGTCACATCTCACGTCTTACCTTCTGCAAGCAGTTCATTCCTCAGTTTGCTGCCCTCGGTAAGCAGTATGAGAACAAGCGATTGAACAAGGCTCCATTCTTCATGTATGGTGAGGTTTGTTCCCGTTACAGTGGTGTGCAGTACCGTGGTCAGGACAATCTTTCACCTTATTATTATACATGGCAGGCTCCACAGAACTTGATAGATCAGTTTGATGGCAGCCAGTCATATTGGGACACTCAGGAAATCTATGACCGTGGTACAGGTTATGATGATAAGCTGATGCCTCTCTGCGAGAAGGATAATGCGAATTCTCCAGAAAGCAACAATACCTTTATGCTGAATGGCGCATGGCATGAGCCAGACTATTCTCAGTCAAGCGGTTTCAATGTGATCGACTTCCCATTGCACTACAACTTCGGTAATGCTGCCACCGCATACCGTTTGGCTAAGTCTGGTGATATGAAATATAATGACGCTACCTATAATGTGGTATATGTAGACAGTCACGACTATGGTCCTGGGTCAGGGTCTCGTTTTGGCGGCTCAGACGCTCAGTGGGCAGAGAATCTCTCTCTGATGTTCACCTTCCGTGGAATCCCATGTCTCTATTATGGTTCTGAGGTAGGTTTCCGTCGCGATGTTGTGATTGACAGAGGTCCTAATGGTCCTCTTTCTGAAACTGGTCGTGCTTACTTCGGTGGTTATATCACAGGTGATGTAGAAGCATCAGACTTCGGTGAATACAAGGCTTCTGGTAATGTGGCTGCCTCATTGAATCATGATGTCGCTCAGCACCTCATCCGTCTGAACAAGATTCGTCAGGCTGTTCCTGCTCTCCGTAAGGGTCAGTGGACAGACGAGGGTTGTGCTGCTAACGGCGGTATCGCTTTCAAGCGTGCTTACAAGGACAGCTATGCACTCGTAGCCCTCAATGGTGGTGCTACCTTTACAGATTGCCCAGCTGGTACTTATACAGACTTGGTAACAGGCAAGACTTACACAGGTTCTACTATCACCGTTGATGCTCCTAATAATCAGGGTCAGGTTCGCGTTCTCGTGAAAGACTGGACTGGTGGCAAGCTCATTGATGATGGTGCTTTCATCTACGAAACTGCTGCTCAGCATAAGGGTGATCAGACCTATGATGGCAATGAAGAGGCTGGTACAACTTGGGTTGACGAGGCTCCTCTTCCGCCAGTAAGCGTTTCTCTTTCTCCTGCTGGCGGAAATTTCCGCACCAGTACGGTAACTGTTACCGCTGAGGTCTCAGAAGATGCTACGTCTGCTTGGTATCAGATAGAGGGACAGGACAAGGTAGATTTGACCCCTGGTAAGTCTGTTACCTTCACTATCGGTGAAGACATGAACTTCAAGGACACCAAGACAGTGACTTGGAGTGTAACAAACTCTGAAGGCAAGGAGAAGACCGGTAAGGTTACATATACTAAGGTTGATCCTAACGCA
>JAJXAL010000100.1:0-14349 GCA_021628325.1 Segatella copri
AAATTTAAACAAATTATTAATCAGAATTCTGTTGCATTTGCAAGTTGAATTCAGCAAAAATAAAAAAATGGAATAGTGAAGATTTAATAACAATATATTAAAATATGGCAGAAAAAATATCACTTTATGGACTTAGCCGTTCAGGTAAGTCTTGTTTTATTTATGCTATGTCACAAGCATTATCACAAGGTATCGAATTGGCAGATGGTGAAATCATGAATGTAATAACACCAGATCCACGCCAAATGTTACGTCTTTATAACGCTTATGATGGTATGATAAATGGAAGTTGGCCAAAAGGTACAGATAAGTCTTTTGTTTATAACTTTAATGTATTAAAGAGTTTGGCGTTGTTAACAACTATTGATGTTGAAGATTATCGTGGTGGACTATTGCAAGACCTTGACGAAGATGCCCAAGAAGAACAAAATGAATTATACAATTCGTTTAATCAATCGAGTGTTTTGTTATTCTTTATAGGAGCAGATGTTATTAAGGCTAAAAATACTCCTCAAGCGATTTTGAATTTTGGTCAGTTTGCCTCTATGTATACAAAATATTTGAATGAATCAAACAATGGGGCTCAAACCCCAGTAATGGTAGTAATAACCAAGGCTGATTTATTAACACAACAAGAATTAGCACAAGCTTATGAAACCGTTAAGGATAAGTGGAGATTTTTATTTGGCAGAGGTACAAATCTTACCACAGGCATTACGGCTGTGTCTTTAGGTAAGAATTTGACAAATGAAGGTGGCGTCTTGGAAGGAGAGTTGGATATACGTGCAACAGCAGGAAATCTAAGCATACCAATATTGTTTTCTTTATATCATGTGATGGGACAAAAAATAGAAGCTTCAGTTGGTAAAATATCAGAAACAGAAAGTAGCTTAAACAGAGCAAATGGGCAATTAAATCATGAATTATCTAGAAGTTCTTTTGCTCGTTTTTTTATAAACAAAGAAACGAGCATCCGTAATCAAATAGACGCGCACAAAGCCAATCTGGGGAGAGAAACAGAAATCTTGCAAAAACTAAATAGTTCAATGGCTGCAATAAAAGAATTCCTGCTTAGTGGTGCACAAATTTATATAAATGGCGAAAGGGTATAAAATATGGCACAATTATATATTTATACAAGAACAAAGGAATTGGACTATCGTGCGATAGCCATTCCTTCTGAGGATTTCTGTTCTAAAGAAGACAGATTAGCTTTTCGATACGAAATCCAAGGAGTCATTGATGTAGAAACATACGTTGATGAACTGAATGAGCCTCGCTGGTTTTACTCCAAGCGAAAGGATCTTGTATTGTTTGGCATTGGAGTTATGAACAAGGAGTTAAGTGACACTTGTAATACTGACTATGTAGGAACTCCGATACGTGGATTCTTTGGTATAGTTTTCAGAATTGGAGAAATCATAGAACTACCATATGATAAAGAGTTCTTCAGAAAGGTTTATAAAAAATATGTAGAGCCTATTTGGAATATAGAATATGGTGATGATAATGCTAAACAAAAGAACATAGAAGTAGAAAAGTCTGATATAGATGGAAGTTATTTTAAAATTGTGCCACAAGACAATCGTATTTCCTTAAATGATAAAGTTGGGAAATGTGCAATTTTAGGAAAAGTTGATTGTATAAAAGTTTTTCAACAAGCTTTATACAACGAAACTGAATTGTCGGTTGTTACAGGTCTCAATAATAAAAATCATGCATATGCAAAAGAGGCAAAATATAAGTTCCTAAATGCTTTGGTGAACGGAGTAGATATTCGTGAAGAACAAGAAACAATCAAACCTATAAGTGAACAAGAGCATTCAACATCGACTAATTTCCAAATTTCTGAAAATCCGATTAAGCCAAAAAAAGAACATCGCCTGAAGTTGATAGTTTTGGGGACTATCGCAACATTTATAGTAGTAGCTTTGATCGTTGGTCGTTGCAGCAAGAACGGTCAGACGAACCCTCAAAAATCAGTTTCGGGCGACACGGTGAAAACAGTAAAAAACGTTCAAAAAAAATAGATTGTGATATTTTGAAGTTGCTTGTTTTACTGACTCGCTTAGTAGAGAAATATGGCATAAAAGAAGTTGTCTCAAAATTAGAATCTCTTATGTGAAATTTTTAGAGTGCATTTTTCTTCATCTTATTGGTGCAAGAATGATGCACTTATTTTTGTGATATTTCTCAGCCAAGTGATAGAATGATGTAAATTGTAGTCTCTATTAAAAGAAAAACGATATGGATAAAAAAGATATAACTACTCAAATATACGATTTGCTGGAAGAAACGGCATCCTATATTGACAACACAACATGGCACAACAAATACTCGTTGGCACTTAAAAGTTTGCAAGAAGAATTGAAAGCTCCATGCGTGTTAGCTGTTGCAGGAAAGGTAAAGGCTGGAAAAAGTTTCTTGGTAAATGCATTGTTAGGAGTTGATATAGCAATGACAGGAACAACAGAAACCACGGCTACAGTAAACATCTTTAAAAAAGGCACACCGCCATCTAAAGAAAGGCCGATTTTATGCGTGTATCTTGATGGTCATAAAGAATGGGTTTCTAAGCAATACTTGGATTCCCTTCAAGGTACAAACAAAGAGGCTTTAGAAAAGACAGCCCAGATAGACAAACTGATAATGTATATCAATGATAATCCATTATTAGATTATGTTACACTTGTAGATACTCCGGGAATCGGTGCTGAGGTAGGTGAAGATGGAGATTCGCATCAAATTCAAACAGATGCCTATTTTAATTTGCGTGAACGCCATCAACAAGATACTATAAATCTGTCTAATACAGCAGATGCAATAATATACTTGTTCAATACTGTTCCGACAGAGACTGATAAGAATTTTTTAGCGTCATTGTATAATGGAGGACATGGCATTACATCACTAAATGGTATAGGGGTATTATCCAAAGTGGATAAGGACTTAACACAAATAGATAACATTTCTCACTTTTGTAAAGAGTTTGAACAAAATCTATTCACAATCGTTCCAACGTCTGCTGCGATTGAAAAGTACATACCATCAGAAGAACAAGCCTATCATTTGCGTGATAAGTTAAAGAAAGGATTTTCCGTAGAAAAAGGCTTTTTATTAGCCATTGGTTCAGAAACAGCCTTTCTTCATGAAAAGTTACCTTACTGCAATATATCCGTTTCGGATAGGAAAGCAATTCTTGAAAGTTTTGCAGCCCATGATTTGGCATGGAGTTCGTTTGCTCTAATAGCTAAAGAACTTTATTACTCTGATGACATTTCAACAACATTGAATAAACTCAAAGGTGTGGGTGGAATACAAAATCTACGGAATTTGATATTTGACCATTTCTTTAAGCGAAGTCATATGCTGAGAGGGAACAAAGTTGTAGAAGATTTACGTGGCATCATAAATAGTATAATATATGATGAATCTTTTGCCCTTTCCGAGGATTATGCAAAGATGAAAGATGATTGCATAAGTTCTTGTCAGTGTCTCCCCACAAAAACTCGAAATGTGGTAATAAATTTAATCAAATCAAACATTCCTTCATTAGAGCAGGTTCAGAATGACAAGAATCGCATCTTCTGTCTGAAAGGAAAAATAGAAAAGATGCAAGCGGAGCTCCAACTTGCAAATGACCAATACATTATGTACATGAAAATAGTTGATGCTAAGGAACAATTTTCACAGACAGAGTTTGCAGAATTATGCTCATTATTCTCTGGACAATTCACAGATGGTAATCCACGCAATAGATACAAGTATTGGTCTTCCATTTATAATATGTCATTGCCAAATAGCGTCAGACAATATGCGGCAATGCTGGCAAAAAGAATGTACTCGGAATTATTAAAAATATAGCTTATGAAACTTTTAAATGATTTATTCAAAAGAAGCAAGGCATTATGTGGACAGCTAATGTCTTCAATGTTTGACTCAAATAATCCGGCAACAGCTGTCGACCAATTGTTTGAATCAACAGAGAAAACGTCAAGTGTGTTTGAAGAAAGCAAAGCACTGGAAAAAAACACGCCATTAAGCGATGTCCCAAACATAGACTATTATATGGATTCCAAAGGAGTAAGGGGAGAAAACGATGAAAAGAAAATCGGAAAAGAAGAAGGAGCAGAATACATACAGGAAGAAAAAAATAATAAGGATTATGTTGATGACCCAAACTTGGATAATAGTTGTGGCAAGCAATTAATTTTCGAACTGCCAACTCTGCTTGAAGAACTAAATAAGTTACGTACTCAAACTACCGACGAAAATGTTATATCTACAATCCTGTTTTGTGAAAGCCGAATAGAAGAAATGATGCTTGCCTGTGGTTGTGAGCCAATCAATGAAGAATCAACTTTTGACAATTCACGTCATGTTCCACATCCGTTTTCTTTTGTACAAAATGGTTGTATAATAGAAAAGACTATAAAGCCAGGATTAAGCTATAATAATAAGGTTTTAGTAAAAGCAATAGTTAAATGTAAACAATGATAATTATGGATGAAGATTTTGAAATTTTGTATGATGATGACGTAATAGATTTTCCTGATGATTTACCAGAAATAGAAGAAATTCATCAAGGAGAAAATGGGCAAACAACGCCTACAATGAATACGTCACCGATATTTGAAAATGACCCAAATGGTGGTGTTATAGTAACTGACATATTTGGTGGAGAACACCATTATATGAATATGGAACAGGCTCAGACATTAACGGATTTTATGAGTGGGTTACCAATTGCCACAAATCCTACATCTGTTTCTGACAGTCCATCTAACGCAGGACCTCTTCCAACAAATATCCACACTCCTAATGATTTATCATTTTATGATGGCAAACTACAGGATGCGCAACACAGGCTTGACCAAGCTTTGGATGATGCAACACATTCAACAAATGCGAGTGAACTGGAAGATGCTTTAAGCAGACAAAAGCAAGCAGAAAACGATATTGAATATTGGAAAGGGTGTCGTTCGCAAGCAGACTACAATCAAACAATAGAACATCTAAAAAGCGACAAGATAATCAATGATTGTAATGATGCTTTGAATAAGTTGCATGATATACTACATAATAAATAAAAGGCTTTTGTGGTAAATCAAGATAAAAGAAAACTTGCAAACTAAAAACCACATTAGTTTGCAAGTTTTTCTTTTTTTGTGATAGATGGATTTTCTTTCCACACTCTATAATATAAAATTTACAACAAAAATATAGTAGACATGAACAAGCCAAGTATTATAGACACAGCAGTATTGAAGGATAAACTGCAAGAGTATGCAATAAAAGTTGGTCGCATTAGTGCTCGCCCACTCTTGTTGCTTTATTTCATCATGGTCAGCAAGGATACTCCGAAGAGTGACAAGTTGATGATTTTGTCAACCTTATCCTATTTGGTGTTCCCAATAGACTTGATTTCAGCCAAGCGATTGCCTGTCATCGGATGGATAGACGAAGCGTTTTCACTTTCTGTCGCCTATCAGAAAGTGAGCAAGAACATTACTCCCGAGATAGAGCGCAAGACGGATGCTTTGCTTGACAAGTGGTTTCCTGAATACACAAGTTATATAGAAGTATTCGATTGAAATCAAAACAACGTGTAAAACATAACAATATAGAACACAACTATGGAAGTAAAAATAAAATATTCAGAGCTTCAAGATTTTATCTCGCATAAATTCAAGAAAGAAGTGTCGTTGGCATTTGTCGCTCCATCTACAGTTTCTGTATCAACGAAAGTAAAGGTTTTAGGCTTTGCGAAGAGCATTGGCGTAGATTTGTGTGTTGAGAAAGTAGATGGTTCCAACCTACACATAGCATATAGTGGTAAGTTAGGAATTGAATTGCTTATCACTCCTACCATTGCTTTCTTGAAGAGGCTTTTGCCTGACAAAACGAACTTTATAACTCATAACTCAAACAATCGAGTAATTATAAACCTGGCAGAAATAGATCAGTTGAAAGGTGTGCTTGAGAAGGTAACATTGAAGAGTATATGTTTTGAAGAAGAGCATGTCGTCATTGATTCTTCCTTGAACATACCAAATTGTAAGTAGGTTTATAGCCAGACACATTAATAATTCGATTATGTTTACTACGCAGTTTTGGCTCATTGTTATAGGCATTGCTCAAATGATTGGTTGCAGTTGGATTTTCAGTAAATTCCAAAAAAGGGCTTACAAACGGGAAATCCGAAGCAGACATTCTTATGTCTTGCTAGCTAAGTTGCTGTCAGAAGAAGAGAAGCTGGGACACAACATTAGTAAATGCAATGAGGATGGTACGGGAGAAGTGTATCTTGGCTTACCGGAAGGGATAGTAAAGGTGTTTTCTATTGGAAATGATAAATTTGCAATTTCACTTGTTTGTGCAGTTATCATAAATGATATACACGCAGATATGGCTCGTGAGTTTTGCAAGGAATTGAATGCCAAGGAAAGTCGAATCAGATATAGCGTTGGCTTTGAACCGGTTTTTTCCAAAACAGGAATTTCTATTACTTGTGACTTTGAGGAAGATGGCGATGATGAAACTACCGAATACGATATTCTTAGTTATGCCAAGACATATTTAGAGCCAAAGCAACAAGAACTACAAACAATATGGACTCAGAAAATGGAGGAAATGCAATAAAAACAAAAATATAAAAGACATGAACACAAATAAATACTTCAAGTTAGGCTTAATCACAATATTTTTAGCCTTTTTCGGACAGTTGTCCTTTGCCCAAGAAGTGATAGTGGCTGACACTATAGACGCAGAAGAAGCATTTGGCAAAAAGCCTATCACCCAAGTACCATTGGAACAATGCGAACAGATAGACACTTGTAGCATTGCCAAGTTTGCCGTTGTTTCTAAAGGTGGCAAACAGGGTATCTATGACTTGGAGAAGCATGAGAATGTAACGGAGATAGATTTAGATGTTGCAGGTTTCTCACGTCGTTATGTGTCAGAAGATGGCATTGAGGTATTCTACTTCTATGTAGAAAAAGGGATTGAGCGTGGCACCATTGGCGTGGTTGGAGGAAACAATCAAACTGTTGGTGTATGGATGGACAATCCTAAATATGTAGCAAAACTTGATGAATGCACGACAATAGATAGCGTGATGACTCAGAAATGCCAAGATGTTTTGTCTGAGGGGTTGAAAATGTTGAATGGAACATACGGACAGATTGCTGTTATAGATGCACAAACAGGAAGACTGAAATCATGGATTGCATTGGAGAAAGATAGAGATGATTATTCAGAGGGTAAGCTATTGAAACAAGCATGTAGTCCTCGCATTTTGACACTTGTAGGCATTACTCCTATGTTGGCAGATATCAATGGTTCACTCGATGACAAGATGGATTTGTGCGGTGGCATATATAATATAGGTGACAGCATCAGCATTCGTGACCATAACTGGCGGTCTGGCGGTTATGGTATAATGACTTGTCGCCAAGCATTGACACATAAATCTAACGTGGCTATGTTCAAGATACTCTTGGTAAATCGTGGCGAAAATGCTTTTGGTATATGGAAGAAAATGACAAGTGACGAAAAGCAAACAAACGCCATGGAATTGGCTGCGCTCTTTAATGGTGCCTATCAGAAGAACACTCTGACATTCCCGACTTTGCAAGGGGACTCAGTAACTGAGGAAACATTTGACAACATTACGCCTTTAGGACGTAAATATCTGCAAGAGGTATTGATCGGTCTGAACAAAGGGAAAGGCATACAAGCATCTTATGCCCCAAAGAAAGTGGATATAGCAGGAGTATATGGCAACTATCAAGGCAAAGAACTTGAAAACGGTGAACATGAATTGGCAGAAATGTCCTTTGTCGGAGTTTTCCCATGCAAGAAGCCTCGCTATGCCTTGGCTGTAATCATCAATAGACCGAATGAACAAACTCATGGTCCAAAGGATTTAGCCAATGGCATCGTGAATAATCTTGTGGAATGGTTGTCTAAACATTAACACTTGGAAATTATGGAAGAGGTTATCTACAAACATGAAACGAATGGTGAGTTCACAGGAATCTATGCGCAAATAGAAGATGGCAAACTCACCATTACAGAGCAAGATATGGGTGAATTTGAGAAAGAATATTCAAGAGACGGCGAGGTTGAATCTTTCGTATTCTTTGATGTGGCAAATACTAATCGTCTGATGAGGTCTTTGCATGCATCTGACGACTATAGTCTTATCGAATCATTAAAAAAGAAGTTCAAAAAACATGGGAGTTGCATGAAAAGCGAGATCTGCTATTATTGCGATGAACATGACATCAAGTATCAAACACAAGTATATTATTGATAGAACAATGTGACACAGCAAGCCAAGATTTCCATATTATTGAAATAATATTGTCGGAAATATTACGTTACAGATAGATTAGAGGTTACATTTGCCTCTATACTATCATAAACTAAAAAGAATCGTAATATGGAGATAAGATATGCAACAATAAGTAAGACTGGTAGAAGGCATAATAACGAAGATGCTTACAAGGTCATTGATATGCCACAAAACAACCGATTTATGGGACTAGTCTGTGATGGCATGGGTGGTCATTCCTTTGGAGAGACTGCCAGTGAAACGGTATGCAATACTATATCTGACTTTTGGAAGAAGCATATCAGTACGCCCGATTGTGACTCAAAGGTAAAACTCGCTTGCAAGAAAGCAAGTTGTGCCATTGATCAAAAGGCATTTGAGCTTTATCATGCAGAGATGGGTACGACTATGGTCATGGTAAGTATTGAAAACGATGTGGCAACCATTGCGCATATTGGGGATAGTCGCTGTTATGTACAAAGACCTGGTGATGGATTACTTTATCAGACAAAAGACCATATCCGGCTTGATTTTGGATGGGAAATTGTTGCCAAGTGCTTCTTCTCTTACCGCCCAGAAGTGGCAGTACCAGACATCCGACAAATCAAACTACAGACTGGTGACAGAGTTTTACTTTGTTCGGATGGACTATACAAAAGCATGGCTCCTGACATTTTGCAAGCAAGGATGATGGATGACAAACCATTGGAAGAGATACTTGACGTTTATGATTTCCTTTGTAAGAAACAAGGAGATGACAATTATACGGCAATATTGATTGAATGTTTCTGAATATAGGGAAAAGAATTATGAAGACTCGTTATACATTGTTTGTATTGGGCGTTGCACTGTTATTGATAGCTTCTTGTAATAGAGAAGATATAAGCATAACCTATTTCAAACAACTGCAAAGTACTTCTGACAAAACCAACAAGGAAGACTCCTTGATGATGCCTTGTGGATTTATAGAATATGACTCCGTTCGATTCTCGGATGGTTCATATGCTGTGCATCGTTTGCAATATGCACCGCAGAACAGTCTGACGGAGTTCTTTGATAACAAGGGACGAACGATTGCCACGATAGCAAGGGCATCGGAATGTTATGCACAAACTCTTGTGTATGATTACGATGATGAAGGACGGTTGTCTCATCTCCTCCAATATAAAAGTGAAATCTTTGAAGGCTTGGATTCAGACAGCGCAAGCTATGGAAGGAACAAAGAAGGGTATCTTGGCTTTCGACAAATGATAGCAGATATGGATTATGAACATCCTGACACTGCAAAATACCAACAGACGAACATTGAATATGATAAAGATGGCGATGCTGTAAAAGCCTATATGGTATATGGCAGTGATAGCATTGTTGCGCCAAGCGGATATAAGTTGACCATAGCGGTAAAACCTTGCCTGAGTTTTTGGCAAAGCGACTTGCATGGTGGCTTTTATATCTTCCATGTGACAATGGAACCTAAAAGAAAGGATTTGCAAAATTATAAGGTTTGCCGATTTGCAGATTATCTGCCCTCAATGGAATCGGAATATCGGAATGGGCGCATCGTCAAAACAGTATGGCACCATGATCCATGTATAGAGTCAGATGATAAAGACCTTGTCTTCATTCCAATAATAACTGATGACTTGAATGTGTATTCCGTTATGTGGGAGGATGGCAGCAAGCATCAACGTGTATATAAAGACGGGCTATTGGCATATAAGCAAGAAATCAGCAAGTATGGTACTGCGTTGAAAAAGGAAACGTACTCTTTCCTATCAGACAAAAAGGTCAAAGTTACATTTGAGACCATTGATTATAAAACCAAAGCATTGAAGACAATATCAACTTCAGTCATGAATGTTCCTAACATGGAAAAGTTTCGTGAGGACATGAATGTAATCAGTGAAAATTACAGATGGGAAAATTATTACAACAAATAAAAACTTACGGATATGGACAAGAATAATTTAAAGGATGCCTACGATATAGGTGAGAATATGGCAGTGTTTAGTGGTGAAGGAAGAAGTTACACCATCATCAATAAGGAAACAGGTAAGACAAGGCAACTTGTAAGTGAAGACGGAAGCCTTCTTGTGACAGATAACGAGATTGACTTTGATGCAATATATAAGGGATGTCCTGATTTCAAAGGATGTAAATCTGTTCGATATTGGTTCGGCAGATATGACAATTTCAGAAATGGTGTTTGTGCCATCTGCTGGACAATATATCCCGATGGACGCTACTTTGCTGATGAGGATGGTTTCGGAATGGAAGATAATGACGAAGAGAATGCTTATTGCATTATCAATAAGGACTTGGAAATCATCGTGCCTTTTCAACCAATGGACGATGTAAAGGAAATGTTGAAAAAATACGAGAAGTAAGTATGTTAGTTGTACATCCAAAAGACAGAACGACTTCTGTACTCTCTATACTATATGAGGGTATGGATGCAAATATGGTTAGCAGTAATTGCTCTAATAAAAAAATGGAGCATTTGTTGCATCATGTTTCTACACAAGAACGAATCATGCTACTTGGACATGGCTCAGACAAAGGGTTGTTCTATCGAGAGGATGACACTAAGGATGAGTTTGACAAAATCATTGTTGGACACCCACACGCATTCCATTTGCGTAAGCACGGTGGTAATCTGATTGGTATATGGTGTCATGCAGACAAGTTTGCAAGAGCAGAAGGACTGCATGGGTTATTCTCTGGCATGATAATATCTGAGCAAAGTGAAGCAGAAGAATATGATATAACTGCTACAAAACAGGAGATTCTAAAGTCCAATGCAATCATGTTTGAACACTTACGTTGGTTGCTTGACGAGGAAATACCCCTATGCGAAATACCACAGCGTATTAAAAACATGGATGCTGAAAGAACATCCCTATCTGTGTTTAACTATAACAATTTCTATTACATATAATCAAAAAGGTTATGCAGGTAATTAAACTTAATGGTAATCACTTGACATTCAAAGGCAGAGTTCATGGCTCTGTTGGTATAGAATATCGTATAGAGTATGATAAAACTGCTTTTCGCATGGAATATAACTACAAATATGTACATTCCGAAATAGAACGGCGTATGCTATGTGGTGCTGACGATTCTAATGTAACATATGAACTTACTCCACTAAAAAGAGGAATATTTGTGATTTTTGAAGTAGAAGGCTTTCGTGGTCAAGAAACCTCAAGAAAAAAGCATACGATAGTAGTCATATAACACCAACAATAAGACTTTATCAAGAAATTTATAGCCGATGAATGTATGTAAAATAAGTTTTAAAAATTGTATTCTTGCCATTTGGAACCAATTGACAAGAAAGGGAGCATGGCGAAATATTTTTGTCACGCACAATGCCTTTGGAATATTCAGCGAGTATAGCCATATTTCTCGTCGTAGCGGAACCCCCAAGATTCCTTATCCGAATAAGAGGGTGGCATTAAGAGCTGCTGAGGCTATGGGTAAGAAGCATGGTGTGCATTTCTCTATATACAAATGTGCTTGGTGTGATGGATGGCATATAGGAAAGAATGCACAGAATAAAATAAAAAGGAACAACGCATGAAAGATAAATTTACGCCAAACTATATAGAGTCTCTTGAAGAAAAAGAGGTCTTTGTTTTTGGCAGCAATTTGGATGGATATCACATCGGAGGTGCAGCAAGAATTGCCAAAGAGCGTTTTGGAGCAGTATGGGGGCAAGGTGTAGGATTGCAAGGAAAAAGCTATGCTATACCAACGATGCAAGGTGGTGTAGAAACAATTACCCCATACGTTAATGAATTCCTATCTTTTGCTCAGCAACATAAAGAGTTGCAATTTCTCGTCACACGCATCGGCTGTGGAATTGCCGGGTTCATGGACTACGAGATAGCACCTTTATTCAAAAACGCAATTGGAATGGAAAATGTCTGTTTGCCAAAAGAGTTCGTAGAAATTATAAATGGGAGGCAACAAGACAAGTACAATCTGCAACGCTTTTTGGACGCACAGTCAAACTGCTACCAACAAGCGTTGCTGGAAATTCAAGACGGACAGAAACGCTCACATTGGATATGGTTCATATTTCCTCAACTTGCAATACTTGGTCATAGTCGCAATGCCAAGTATTATGGCATCAGTGGGTATGATGAAGCGGAAGCATATCTCAATCATCCGATATTAGGTGAGAGATTAAGAGCTGTAACGAAGGCTTTGTTGACGCATACTGATATGGATGTGGTAGATATTCTTGGGGAAGTTGATGCAATGAAAGTTTGTTCTTGTATGACTCTGTTTGATGCAGTATCACCGGATGATGTATTCCAGATAGTTCTTGATGGGTTTTACAAAGGACAATATGATTTGAAGACGTTGAACTATATGTAGAGAAGGTATGGAAGAGAATTATTTTGCAACCTCACGTAATAGACATGAGCTGAAGGATATGTACAATCCAGAGACCAATACGTTGGATATACGTTCAAATGGTCTTTATCCCTCAAATGTATTGAGCAATCTGTGCAGCAATGGATTTCGTTTCGATGGAATGATATGTGGCAGCATGGAGGGGTTCCTTCAGTCGTTGAAGAGACAAGACATCAACAAGCAACGTCAGATATGCAGCATGAAAGGTGGCAATGCAAGAAAGATGAGTGTAACATCATGGCAAACAGACCAAATAGTATGGTGGAAAGGAAAGGCAATAGACAGACAAAGCCAAACATACCAAGATTTGATTCATCGTGCTTACAAGGCAATGTTTGAACAAAATGAACGTTTCCGTGCTGCTCTGATGCAAACAAGGGGGATAGTACTGGCACATTCTACTGGCGAGAACAATCCATACAAGACGATATTGACACCAACGGAACTGTGTGGAATATTGATGGAGTTGCGTGATAACTATGACAAGCGAGACAAAACTCAAGAACTCATCAAAAAGTCTGTCACCAACGAACTGGGTGATTTGGATTCAGAGAAACCAACGGCAAAGAAGATTGTCTATGTTGATATGGGTGGAGTACTGATGGATTTTCATGCAGGACTGGAACTGATTGGCGATGAACTTCGCAAGGAATATGCAGGAAGATATGATGAAGTGCCGAACATCGTTTCTTATCTACCACCTGTGAAAGGTGCTGTCGAGGCTATGTATGCCTTACAACAAAGTGGTAAATACGATGTTTATATCCTTTCAACCTCTCCTTGGAGTAATCCAACAACATGGTCAGACAAAGTGGAATGGATAAATAGATATTTGGACAAGTATTATTGTAAACGTCTAATTCTATCTCACCACAAGAATTTACTCAGAGGTGACTATATCATTGATGATAGAGGAAAACATGGAACAAGTGGATTCAAGGGAGAATGGCTTCGCTTTGGAAGTCAAGAATTTCCTAATTGGGAGAGTGTACTTGAATATCTCCAGGCGTAAGAAATGGTATAGATATCATCAATTAATAGGTAAAGTAAAGAATTACCGAATAAAGAAAATCGTATCCCTCAGCTCAATTTGATATAAAATCGAATGGGCTGAGGGATTTTTATATACTTTGATGATAGGAAAGGTTACTTGTTTTACTCTATACACATAAACAAATAAAGTTTGTAACACAAAAAAATATAAGATAATATGGAAGAGCTAAAAGACAAGACAGCAATGCAGAAGACTCAAATCTTCAATGTGATAATCCTTGACCGTAGTGGTTCTATGCAGAGAATACGTCAAGCAGCGGTGGATGGATTCAACGAAACCTTGGTTGGAATCAAGAAAGCGCAAGAGAAATTTGCCGACACACAGGAGCATTTCGTTTCACTGGTTACTTTTTGTAGCTGTGAGACATGTAATGTTTTTGACAAAGTTCCTGTGGGTAAAGCGCATCCGTTGAGCATGAACGACTATGAACCATGTTGTTCTACTCCTTTATACGATGCTATGGGATTCACCCTTACTGCGATGCATAAACAGATCAAAGACATTGAGGATGTTGCGGTTGTTGTTACTATCA
>JAJXAL010000014.1:0-50016 GCA_021628325.1 Segatella copri
TCAGCAACGCCTTCAGGCGCTGGAAGAGGGCAGGGAGATGTTCTATCTTTCCGGCGATACCCGTTCCGTTCATCAGGAGGAGGATGGTATCGAACCCTGTTTCCAGATGTTCATCGAAAAGATTGATGCATTCCGCATCCTTTACTCCTCTCAGTTCCATCGCTTCGCAGCTCAGAGGAGAAATATCAATGGCTTTTACCTCCAAGCCCTTCTCCTGCAAGGCGAGCGTATGGCAGCCGCTGCCGGCTCCGATATCCAGTACACGCCCTTTTGTGAGTTGCAAGGCCTTCTGCTCCAGCATCGGCATCTCCTCAACTTTTCTGAAGAGATGTTTCACTGGCATTTCGTCCTCTTCGAACATAGATGATAGCACACGCAATCTTCCTGCTCTTCCCGATTTCTGATAATCAAGGATAGCGGCACCCATCGGGTCTTTGTCTTTTGATAATATCTTTGTATTCATTTATTTTGCAATTTTTTGAGTGCAAAATTAATGCTTTTTCATTGAATATGCAAGTTTTGAGGAGATATTCTGCTGCTTCTTAATATTTCTCCTACCTTTTGCTTTTCGCTTTCAAAACTGAATTGCTGATAGATGATAATGGCATTCTGCAAATCTATGATATGAGGAGCCATCAGTTTGAGGGCTTTCATCTTGCTGTCACCAAAAGTGAATATATTCATCATGCTGACGGCTTGGGCACAAGAATAGTAACAGCCGAGGCTGGCCACTTCTATCAGATCGAACTTTTTGTCATCAAAGCTTGCCTTCTTCACCTTATTATATAGTTTGGTGAAGGAAGCATCGTCGAGACAATAGCCGTAATCCATTCTGCCATCTGGATCACATCTTCCATCGTAGAGGGGTGGAGTAGGGTGTTGTGGCTGCTGTACATTCGATGTCTGGCTGTTGGGTTCTATGATTCTTGTATCGTACTGCACTACCTTTCCGTTTCTGTCGAAGAAGACCGTGATGTACTTGGAATCTCCAAACAGATTATTATATTTGGCATATTCCCATTTGTCCCCAAACATGTCGAAACTGGTGAGCTTAGGCTCTCCCAAGATGGCTATTACTTCCTGCTTGGTCATTCCTCGCTCCACGTTTCTTTTTCCTTTAGCCGAAGCCGAGAGGCATACGGCAAACATCAATATGGTTGTGGCGATAAGCGCCATCACTTCATTTCTTTTCATAAGCTCAACTGTTTTTATAAGTTATTATATTGTTTTATGGTTGCAAAAGTACAGCTTTCTTTTGAAATAAAAAGAGAAGAATTCCCTAAAGTAGAAGGGAAAATCCCTATTTCAGATTTTGGTTATTTGTTTCACTTTTCGGGAATGGCTGTGATTATAAAAAGAGATTATTATTTACTGCTAAAGCCTAATATGACTGAATAAACGCACCGAGACGACTGGGTAAGTAACGAAAGGCGTTTAATCAGATTCAATGAACTAATATATTAAGTATACGAAGCCTGTTTCTAGAAGATTCCGACTGCTGAGCCTAGTGGCAACCCTCTTTAGTTGTACGACTATGTACCAACTTTTAGGTCGAACCATGAAGCGAATAAGTTTACGGCAAGACATCCGCAGCAAAAAATTGTGGCAGACACAACAATGACTCGAAGTAATACAAAGAAGAAAAATAAAATGAAAAAGTCCGTGAGCAAATGAATGTCCACGGACTTTTTAAATTATCTTATTCTTATAAATGTCTTATGCCTTGAAACTCTCCAAGTCTTCTGCCTTGAAGTTCTGGATGTATGCTGAATGACCGAGAACTTCCTCCTCTGCCATGCGAACATAAACGTTGGCACTCTTGGCAAACATCTCTGGTGCCTTGGTTGCATCGTCGAGGATGAGGAGAGACATTACGATGTCGCCAGTCATATTGTAGAGACGGCGAGCCAGGAAGTCGTGAACAGCCTGATCGTTTGCCTCCTTCACCTTGTTGATGGCTGCCTCGTAAAGTTCTACGAGCTTAGCTACACGCTCCTTCAATGGCTTCAAGTCATCTGATACCTCATTCTCCAACATCTCCTTGATAATGCTGAGATAAGTACCGTTGGTGATGTAGCGGATAGCTGCTACTACCTGAAGCTGGGTGGTACCCTCGTAGATAGAGAAGATGCGGGCATCACGGAACAAGCGCTGGCACTTGTACTCCATGATGAAACCAGAACCACCGTGAATGCTGATGGCATCGTATGCATTCTGGTTAGCATACTCTGAGTTCATACCCTTAGCCAATGGTGTGAATGCATCAGCCAAGCGGGTGTATTTCTTCATCTCCTGACGTTCCTCTGGAGTGAGCTTGCTGTCGCGGGCGATGTCTTCCAAAGCCTTGTAGATATCTACGTAGCGAGCGCAGCAGTAGAGGAGTGAACGGCCTGCATCCAACTTTGCCTTCATTCTTGAAAGCATGTCGTATACAGCTGGGAAGTTGATGATCTTCTCACCAAACTGAGCACGCTCCTTGGCATAAGCCAAGCCCTCATTGTAAGCCTCCTGCTCAACACCCACACTCTGAGCAGCGATACCCAGACGGGCACCGTTCATCAGAGCCATCACGTACTTAATCAAACCCAGACGGGTGTTACCGCAAAGCTCAGCCTTGGCATTCTTGTAAACCAACTCGCAGGTAGGAGAACCATGAATACCCAACTTGTGCTCGATGTGACGAACGGTTACGCCGCCATCACGCTTGTCGTAGATGAACATAGAAAGACCACGACCGTCCTTGGTGCCTTCCTCTGAACGAGCCAGAACCAGGTGGATGTCTGAGTCACCATTGGTGATGAAACGCTTCACACCATTCAGACGCCATGTGCCGTCCTCATCCTGTGTAGCCTTCAGCATCACGCGCTGCAAGTCAGAACCTGCATCAGGCTCAGTCAAGTCCATACTCATGGTCTCGCCTGCGCAGATGCGAGGGATGTACTTCTGGCGCTGCTCCTCAGAACCGAACTCATAGAGTGTATCAATACAGCTCTGGAGCGACCAGATGTTCTGGAAACCGGCATCGGCAGCAGCGATGATTTCTGAAGCCATAGAGAAGATGGCGTTAGGCAGGTTCAAGCCGCCGTAACGACGAGGCATTGACAAGCCCCAGAGGCCAGCCTTGCGGGTAGCATCGAGGTTCTCGAATGTCTTGCTGGCATAAATCATGCGGCCATTCTCCAGGTGTGGACCTTCGAGGTCAACATCCTCAGAGTTTGGTTCGATGATGTTAGCAGCTACATCGCCGGTAATATCCAGCAATCGCTTGTAGTTCTCGATGGCATCCTCGTAGTTTACTGGAGCATCTTCAAACTGGTCTTTTTCTACATAATTTCTTTCCTTCAAGTCCACAACACGCTTCATAAGCGGATGATTCAAGTGGAACTCTATCTCAGGATGGTCTGTATAATAATTAGCCATTTTGCTTTTCTTATTTAAATAATGTGTAATGCAGATTACTTAGAATTCTGCTTGTAGTACTTGATGAGCTTAGGAACCACATCCTCAACATTGCCGTTGATAACGTAGTCGGCAATCTTGTTGATTGGAGCATCAGGATCGTTGTTTACAGAGATGATGATGCCTGAATCCTGCATACCGGCGATGTGCTGAATCTGACCAGAGATTCCGCAAGCGATATATACCTTAGGATGAACGGTAACACCAGTCTGACCAATCTGACGGTCGTGATCTACCCAACCTGCATCTACTGCAGCACGGGAAGCACCTACCTCACCATGGAGGAGATGAGCCAACTCGAAGAGCTGGTCGAAACCTTCCTTGCTTCCTACACCATAACCGCCGGCTACAACGATGGCAGAACCCTTCAGGTTGTGCTTGGCAGCCTCTACGTGGTGGTCGAGTACTTTTACTACGAAGTCTTCAGCAGGAACATACTTGCTTACCTCAGGGTAAACCACTTCCTTCTTGCACTCACCCTCGTAGATGCTCTTCTGCATCACGCCAGAGCGGACTGTTGCCATCTGTGGACGGTGGTCTGGGTTTACGATGGTAGCCACGATGTTACCACCGAAGGCAGGACGAATCTGATAGAGCAGACCCTCGTAGTGCTTGCCGCTCTTCTTGTCGTCGTAATCACCGATTTCAAGTTCTGTACAGTCGGCGGTAAGACCGCTGGTCAATGAAGAAGAAACACGAGGACCGAGGTCGCGACCGATAACGGTAGCACCCATCAGTGCAATCTGAGGCTTCTCCTCCTTGAAGAGGTTGACGAGAATGTCTGTATGAGGAGCTGAAGTGTATGGGAACAATCCCTCAGCATCGAAAACAAATAATTTATCTACACCATAAGGGAGAATCTGATCCTCTACCTGACCCTTGATGCCGGTACCTGCTACGATGGCATGGAGCTCCACGCCCTGCTGGTTAGCGAGCTTACGACCCTTGGTGAGCAATTCCTGAGATACTTCGGCAACGGTTGTGCCTTCTACCTCGCAATATACAAATACGTTGTTCATTGTCTTTTCAAAATTATCCGATAATACTTTCGTTCAACAATTCCTTCATCAGTCCGTCGATGTCTTCATCGCTGCTGGTCAAGGTCTTGCTTTCCTTAGCCTGGAACACGATGTTCTTCACGGCCTTCACCTTGGTAGGTGAACCGCTCAAACCGCACTGTGCAGGGTCGCCGTCAACATCGGCAACGCTCCACTGGTTCAGAGTGAGGTAAGGGCGCTCTTCATAGAGGTTGGCCCAAGGCTCATCACCCTTGCGCTCCATAGGGCAGGTAGCGTATTTATATTTCATTACGAGCTTCACGTTGCATGGGCGACATGGAGCAGCACTTCCGTTTACGGTGATAACCAATGGCAATGGAGCCTCAACAGTCTCCACACCACCATCAATGAGGCGGCGTATAGTAGCCTTGCCATCCTCTACCTTGAGGATTTCCTCTGCGTAGGTTACCTGGTTCAATCCCAACTTCTGAGCCACCTGCGGACCTACCTGGGCTGTATCACCATCGATAGCCTGGCGACCACCGATCACGATGTCAACGTCACCAATCTTCTGGATACCGGTAGCAAGGGCATAGGAAGTAGCCAATGTATCAGCACCGGCAAAGAGACGGTCGGTAAGCAACCAACCTGTATCTGCACCACGATAAAGACCCTGGCGGATGATTTCTCCAGCACGTGGAGGACCCATGGTCAAAATACCAACTGTAGAACCTGGATTCTGCTCTTTCAATCGGAGAGCCTGCTCCAATGCGTTCAAATCTTCAGGATTGAAGATTGCAGGAAGGGCAGCGCGATTTACTGTGCCTTCGGCGGTCATCGCATCCTTACCCACATTTCTTGTGTCAGGTACTTGCTTGGCAAGTACTACGATTTTTAAACTCATATTTTTAAAAATGGTTATTGTTATAATTTCCTAAGTTTGTTAGTGCTCAGTACTCAAGTTGTACGTCGTCTAGTGCGATTGTCAGACTTGCTATCGTCTAATAAGTTACTGTCCAATGTTCAATTTGGGACAAAACACGGGGGCAAAAGTAACACTTTTTTATGGCTTACGCAAATATTTTATAAAAAAAATGCCCATTTAGTCTTGCTTTGTGCGCAAAACGCAAGAAATGTGCAAGTTTTTTAGAACGTCCGTACTTAACTTTGCTGGCTTATTCAAAGCTCTTGAGTCGAGCGATATATTTGCCCAGAATGTCGAATTCGATATTCACTACCGTTCCCACTTCGATGTCGCAGAAGTTGGTATTCTCTCTGGTATAAGGAATGATGGCAACGGTAAATGTGTTGTCTGTAGGATCACAGACGGTGAGCGAAACGCCGTTAACGGTAACGCTGCCCTTGTCGACCGTGAAATATCCTTTTCTAGCCATTTCCTTATTGAGCTCATATTCGAAAGTAAAATAAGTAGAGCCATCAGCGTCTTTCATTGCGATACATTTGGCAGTCTCGTCCACGTGTCCCTGTACGATATGACCATCCAGACGACCGTTCATCACCATAGAACGCTCTACGTTCACCTTGTCGCCTACCTTGAGCAGACCCAGATTACTGCGGTCCAGGGTTTCCTTCATGGCAGTAACGGTATAAGTACCGTCCTTGATTTCCACCACAGTGAGGCAGACGCCGTTGTGCGCCACGCTCTGGTCGATGCCGAGTTCATCAACGAAAGAACAAGACAGGGTAAAGTCAATGTTCTCTTTATCATGCTTGATAGCCACAACGGTAGCCATTTCTTCTACGATTCCACTAAACATATATTCTATTTTTATTTGATTTCATTATTATTTAGAATGCAAAGATATTGCATTAGCTAGAAACAGCCAAATTATTTAAGTTCTTTTGATAAAATAAGCAAGATATATTTGTTTAATTGCCATATTTTTTATATTTTTGCACATTATAATATATAAACATTTGAAGACAATGGAAATCAAGGAAGGATATATGCCCTTCATGGGCTATCAAACATATTATCGTATCGTAGGTAAAACAGAGGAGGGCAAGAGCCCTATCATCCTCTTGCATGGTGGACCAGGCAGTACCCACAACTATTTCGAGCTATTGGATAGGGTAGCGGAATCAGGTAGAGCTGTCATCATGTACGACCAGTTGGGCTGTGGCAACTCATTTGTGGAGGGACATCCCGAACTCTGGACTCCTGAGACTTGGCTCAACGAACTCTGTGTGCTCATCGACTATCTCCACATCGACCATTTTCATCTCTTGGGACAGTCGTGGGGTGGCATGCTCGCCATCATTTATCTGATAGAGAAGCAAGCAAAGGGCGTGAAGTCAGCCATCCTCAGCAGCACTCTTTCGAGCAGCAAGCTTTGGGCAAGTGAGCAACATCGCATGATTAAGTTTATGTCGGAGGAAGACCAGCGTGCCATCGCTGAGGCTGAGGCGAAGGATGACTTTTCGAGCGAGGCGTATGCCAAGGCGAATGAACACTTCATGCTCCTGCATTGTGCCGGTGAGGTGACGGAGGATAGTCCAGAGTGTCTTCGCCGGAAGAAGCGTGCTGGTGCTGAGGCTTATCTCCATGGTTGGGGACCAAATGAATACACTCCTACTGGTACGCTCCGTGATTATGATTACACCGACTGTCTGGGCGAAATCCAAGTGCCTTGCTTGGTGATGAGTGGCACCAACGACCTCTGTACTCCATTGGTAGCAAAGACGCTCTACGATGGTATCCCAGATTCCAAGTGGCATCTCTTCGTAGGAGCCCGACACATGCCATTTGCCGAGCAAAACGATGAATATTGCAAGGTGTTGGAAGAATGGATGGAGGAGAAAGAGGGAAAGTGATTTGGCACTTTCCCCTTTTATTTCATGATTCCATTGTCAGTATCAGAGAGGTTGATTCTCTTTTTGTCCAATTGATTGGATAAAATAAGCATAAAACCGTCCAATTGATTGGATGACATCAATGGAAAAAGTGCCGATAGTGGTGCCAAAAGTGCTTTAAAAAACGACTTTTGGCACCACTATCGGCACTTTTATAGAGAAACTATTGCTTCTTGAGAGTTAAGTTGGGCTCTATTCCATTGATGCCAAGTCCTAGAATGTTGGTTACTTCCCTGCATCCACAATCACAATTCTTAGCCGATGAACATCCATTGCAGAAGGTAGGTTGATAAGAGCGGAATGCAAATTTGTTCCAATAATCAGTATCCTTAATCCAAGGTTCTTCGAAAACATTTCCTACGATGTGAGGAGAATGATTGCAGGTTCTTATTTGTCCTGCTGGATCAATAACGAAGAATCCTTTTGCCGCAGCGCATAGATACCCTACATGTATTCTTTTGTATGAATTAGCAGAAGCTATGATGCACTTTGGTATTTCTGTACCCACATTTCCATAGCGATTAGCTAGTGTTAGTACTTCTTCTGCAGTATCAAGCATTCCGTTGATTTGCTCTGTGGAAAGGCAAAGTTCATTCATATATTTCAAACCACGTCCACCAGGCAGAAAACGGTTGAGAAGAATTTCTGTAGCTCCATTGATGAGGGCAAGCGATATGGTCTCAAATAGCTCATAATAGTTCTTTTTTGTAACGGTAATGTTTGCTGTGCATTCTAAGCCGATTTCTTTGGCTTTCGAAAAGTATTCTAACACATAATCTGCATTAGCAACTCCTGTATGCTCTTCAAATGATTGGTAGCCAGGAAGGCTCATGCTAAGATGAACATTCATTTCCTTGAAGAATTTGAGATGTTCTTCATTCATGAGTCTTCCATTGGAGATGAGTATGATGGGATAATCTATTTTCCTCTGATTACCAATTGTTCTGATGTGCCTTATGATTTCATGAAGGTCTTCTCTTAGCAATGCTTCTCCGCCAGACAAAGAAAATGTCTTTACTCCATAGTCGTATAGTTTTTCTATTACCCATTTCCATTGTGTGGTAGATAGTTCCTTTCCTAATGGATATGAAGAGTTAGGCGCATACCAAGGGCATGAGCAAAACAAGCAATGGTGATTGCACCTATATGTCAGTTCCAAAGCGACTGACTTCGGAAGTATGGGTATGCTATTCTTCATTGCTATCATTTTCGTTTATTTCTATTCCCGTCATTCTCTTGATAGTATCTTGCTCATCCATAATGCTATGGTAGCGATCATAACTATCTTCAAAATAAGACTCTCCTTTTAAGAATGCCAATACGGCTTGATAGTCATAAAGTGATTCCATATCAGTTATAGCTTGATGATAGTCCTTGTCGCTTTTTGTCTTGAAGCAGAAAAGATGGTACGCATTTTCCTCACAGATATTATCTTCGGAAGTAAATGGTAAATCGAAAAACTCTGCTTCTTCCTTCGCTTCTAGGGCGCATGAACCACATATTACTTCAAGAGACGCATCATATCCCAAATCTTTTATCTCTTTGATGATGGAGTTGAACATTTCTTCATCACTGTGGAAAGCTTGATAGGTCAATGGACGATGGCAATGTTGGCATATTGTGGAAAAACTATCTATCATCGAAGGTTCATAGCACATGGCTCCCATGTGATTTGCCAGATACGTTGGCAGCTTTTGAGCAGCTAGTTCCTTTAGCTGCTCAATAAGCTCTTCTCTGTTAAGTGAATGTTTCATATTCCTGTTACTTTTTTCTCTTGATAGGAGAGAGGTTAAACAATAATTTATCTATGTCTTCTGCTGGCATGTCTTTGAAGAACTCTAGAAGTTCCTCTTGTCTGGGCTGTCCCATGGTTAGACGGTAGAGGCGTAATACAGACTTCATGTGTCTGTATCTATCATAGTCCATGCTCAGAGGATAGAGTGGTACAATAGATTCGATATACTCTCTGTCAGTTTCAGCTATGCTTTTTAGCATATCTTGTGGAATCGACCAATAGGGAACTAGCTCGCAGAAGCCCTTTTCTTTAGCTTCGGTTCTTGCCAAATCAAACATCTCATTCCAGGTATATGTCTCAGGGTGGAACTTGGCTACGTTTCGTCTTACAAACAAACTCTTGTATCGATCTATTCTTCCTTCTCTCTGCTCCATGTCTTGTGGATTGGATGAGATGTTCCAGTGCATGATTTTACGGCAATACCAATGGAAGTCAAGACCTTCTTGTCCTACGCTTGTTGAGGCTAAGATGAATGGACGAAAAGGAGAGTTGAATGCCAAACGAACATCATTTGCCCTGTTGGTGGCTTGATCTGTCATTCTAATGTTGCCATAAGGCATAGCGTAATGAGTGCGGATTCTCCATTTCTTTTTCTTCTCTTTGCCAAATGACTCGGTAGTATCAATCTCTTGATAGTTTCGATCGATGAACGATTCTATCATTCTTTTCTGAATCATTTCTACATTTCGCTCACCATTACTTCTTTCATCTATCATGTAGGCGAACTCATCCAATACGGCTTGCAGATTGCCCATCACGCAATAATCGATGACTTGCTTGAAGTAGGTTTGAACGCTCTTCTTGTTGTAGAGTATGTCTATGACGGCTGCATTGTATCTACGGTTGAAGATATTATTGCAGAATTTTGTTGCTGCTTCTTGGGCTAAGTCTTTGTTGCCCAATAGACGATAAAAGCAAATACCAGGTGAACCTATAGCCATATTGACCAAAGTGTCTAAGCCGTCTTCGGATATTAGAATTTTCTCTCCTGCATTCGAATCTAAAAGTCTTATGGCTTCCAAAAGAAACTTTGCTGTTGTTGGCTGCTCAACTAAGGTGAGTCGGCCTGTGTTCTTTATATTCTCCTTTATGTTGGCTCTTATTTCTTTGATGTCTTGTCCAAGGTTGGTTTTTGGATTATAGGCATCTGTCAAGAAATCAGAGCTGCAAGTTACCAGTTCCAAGCTTTCTCTACGTAATCTTCCTGTTCCGGCTTTTTCTCCCTGTTGTTTATCAAGTGCATCCTTTTCGGAATTTTCTTTCGTGTTTGTATATGTGGCAGATGGAAATGCACGGCTGATACTCTTTTGCTCGACGGCATAGGAAATCATACAAGCTATCATACGTGGTACCATTTCCCATGCAGAAAAGACCAACACCTTGGAAAAGTCATGGTTCTTGGCAAACATGTTGTTGGCTGGTATCTTGTAATAAGGGTGAGACGCTGGAATCCAAAATAGTTGCTCTCCATGCTTTTCACCTTTTTCATCAAATAGAATGTTGCTTAGTTTGGATAATTTTGCATTGCATAATGGAATGTCGTTATATTTATATATATCATTTGTCTTCAACAGAAGTCTTTGTTTCTGCATATTGCTATTCCATGGATTCTCAACGTATGCTTTTACAAGTTTCTCCTTTAGCTTATATTTATCCATGAAGGACAACAAATAAGGAGAAGATTTGGCGTATTCCATAGGCAAAGTTTTTACGCTGAATCTTCCTTCGCTCATTTTGTTGCATTCATCAATAATCTCTTGCATTTGGCAATAAGACACAATATCCCCTGTACTGATTTTCAAGTGGGTGTCATCTTGGGCAGAATTGCGGTAACGCTCTGTTCTGCTCATGGCTTGATACATTGCTTCCTCTGCTATGTTCTTTCTAGCAATGAGTATGTCTAAGTTATCCGATGAGATGTGGCACAATTCTTTTGAATAGTCATGCCAAACCTGTTGGAATGTAATGTCCTCTCTGCTGTCAAAGAGAAAATCTGTCAACTTGTTGAAGTCTTGATATTGAGTGTCTATCTTGTTTTCATTCAATTCCTCCAAAGTCGTGAATGGTTTGTAAGGTGTGGCAGACACTAACAATATGAAAGGACCATCCTCTTTTCCAAAAAATGTACGTGTTAGCATAGCCTCTTCGCTATTCCCTTCCAAGTCAAGAAGTGAACTGAAGCGTTGGAACTCATCCATGATAACCAAATCGGGATTAAGTTCTTTCATGCTAATTTTGCAGAAGATGATTCTGAACTGAGTGATGGCTCTGTTCTTGGTGTTATAGTCAGCTTTTTCCTCTATGGCTTTGAGAAGTAAATTCTTAGCCTCTTGATAGTTGTCATCCTTTACCACTTCTTTGCAGATGTTTTCTCTGTATCCAGTGCATACCTTTTCTATTTCAGTGACTTCGTTTTCGTATTTTTTGATGGTATTTTCCCAATTGTCGTTATTTGCTTCATAAATGTTTAGACGATTCTTCAATGCCTTCGTATGTTCTTTGAAGTCTTTCACATGGCTAAGTATAGCGAACATCAGCGCACGTTCGTTCATGTTGCCCGCTGATGTTTGGAGATTGAAAGATGTACCAGGTGTGAGAGGAATCAATATGCTAGGTTTGTCCTTCTTAGCCTCGATTAGCTCTTTCACCTTTTTAGCCACGATGAAGTGCTGCATGGACAATCTGCTTTCTTCTATGTTCATGACATCCTCTATTCCCAAGTTTTCTGTGTTTTGCTTTACGATATTGGCGTTGGAGCAGATATACACTACTCGATAGGTGTTGTCGTCCCATATACCATATTCATCGCTTAATTCTCCAACTGCTTGAATGACACCTTTGGACACGATAGTCTTACCCAGTCCCACTTCGTCTGAAAGCAGAACTCGGCGTTGCTTCTTGCTTTTGAATATATCAACGATGTGTTTTACCGTTGCCTTTTGAAAATCCTTTAATTCCTTTTCCATCATTATTTCTGTTTTATGGCTTCCTTAAAAGTTTTGTAGATCTCAAGAAATTCTTGGGTGTATTCTTCTTTGCCGATTTTTCTGATGACATCCTCTATCTCTATGAACTTTTTGGGATTGCTGCTAGCAGCTTTCAGCAGTTGCTCATAAATGTTGAGTGAGAGAGGCACGGAATCTTTATCATTGCCGTGCTGAGCAATCAGCTTCATGCTTTGTTCTGCATCAAACAGATATTCGTCTATGTCATCGGTCAGTATAAATGACAAGTAACGGAGAAACTTCTCCTTGCTATCCACAAACGTTTTATATATAGCAATGTCTCTATCTTCGTATGGTATGCCTTCGGTCGGAATCTTGATGACTTTGTCCATATTCTGTCCATTGGCATCTTGTACCGATATAATGTAGAAGTCTGACAGTTGAGCCAATGTCAGGTTTGAAAGTATTGCCTCGTTTTCTAGTTCTACTTTGTAACCTGCTGTTTGCATGGGTGCAATCTGTATTCTGTACCTGTTGTCGTGATGTCCTGCCTTGATAATGACATTATAGTTGCCATCTTTACAGGAATAGCACTTTGCCAAGAAGTTATTCGTGATATAATTTCGTACAAAGGCTTCTAGCTCTGATGTCTCATGCGTTTCTTCTGATTCTGGAGGGAAGTTGACGGTCTCAAAGATTTTACTTTCTTCTCTTGCATCCATTTGTAGAAATTCCTCTTTGAAAGAGTCAAATACTAAATGCTTGCCATACTTGTATTGCAGTCGGATGATGAATTCTGAATTTTTATGGAAGGCTGCATATGTGGCATTAGCAGATCCGACGAACAGAAAATTTCCGTATTCCCCTTTAGGGTTACATACTAGAAATGTCTTTGCATGAAGGTCAGTTGGCATAATGTCGTTATGCGTCATTCCATCTTTCATTACGTAGATTTCATGATTTTCTTTATTGAACAGGTCGTATATGTCTTTAGATACATATCCTGATGTGGTAACGAGAATGTGCCTGTTTTTTGCATTCTTGTCTAACTCTCGTAGAGTTTTTATGTCAATAAATGGAGAGATGGACATTTGGTCTGTTCCTTGCCATGCTTCTGGATAACTGATGTTCTTGTTCAGGTTTTGCCCAAAGAGTATCGGGATGAATTCATACCCATCCTTCTCGAATAAATCTGTATCTATCTCAAAATGTTTGACTTTTCTTATGGATTCAATGACCATTTTCATCTTTTTCTTCTTGTCTTTGATGATGTGCTGGTTGTTGGTAGTGCCATTTCCCATCAAGGGAATTAATGAAGTCAGAAAGTCAATGAGAGGCTTATGCTTCTTGTTGTTGATGGTTTGTTTCCCGATTTTACCTGTGAGGCTAACAACCATATCAAGGTTATTGTCTAGAGTAAGGTTTCTGCTCATGACGATGACTTTGATTTGCTGGTCGTTTTTTTCTTCTCTGTTGGTCTCTTTGATAATCCATACTTTCGGATGGAAGTTGGATAGAAATTGAGACTTTTGAGGGCTTTGTACTTCATAGATACAGTTATCCATGAGGGATAGATAGGGTTGGCAGTTTGATGGTATGTGCGTTCCACCTTTGTTGCAGAACAACACAAATTTGTTTGCACTTCTTCTAATTCCTTCTAATAGGCAAATGGGGGATTGAACGGCAGCTTCGTTGTTGCTGCTTAGCAAACCTAATGCCATAGGGATGATAAGCAATGCTTGTGGATTAACGCTATAGGTTGTACCAATAGCGAAGTCCACGTCATAGCCTGGTGAGACCAGCATCTCGCCATAAGTATAATTGCAGAGTTGTTCTTTAGCCATTTGACAGTCCTTTCTTTATTTCTGTGATGATGTTATATACGGTTCCCCAACGATAATCGAAGAAATAGGCTTCTATTCTGTCGATTCCCTTATATTTGTTAGGATTCGCCAACTTACTTCTTGATGAACCTTTTGTTTGTTTTTCCCGATTAACAATGATTTCTTGCAATCGGATGAAGTTTTCATCTGTAGGGTTGTTAATTAATGAGCATGCTTCTTTGCAAAATTTGATGGATCCATTGTCTTGTAGGGTATAGCCAACGAAATCTAATGCTTGGAAGAGGTTTTCTTCGCTAATGTCTGATTTCCATTCTTCTTTCAACTGTTCGTAACGTTCAAATTCCTTTTCTGCTTCTTCTGTTCTATCTGTTCTTGTGTAAAACACATAGTTATAGACTAACCGAAGAAGATACTGAAACTTAGAAAATCTTGCGGATAGCGTATAAATCATGAAATGCTCATCGGTTATGTATTTCTTCCATTGGTCTCCAAGGTCGAAATATGACTTCTGGGCAAGTCCAATAGGGTAGTTGTCACGAAGAATAGTAGCCAAAAATGAATCTTTGGCTATTGATGAGGCTATTATCTTGTCTTTGATAAACTTAGCTTCGTCAGATGTCAAGTCTATATTGATGGGAGTGTAGCCATCAAATGTATATGACAATCCACCGCCATCAAATAGTTGGTAATTGCCTGATAACTGATTAGCATCTCCCATTTCTTTTTCTTCATCTTGGGAAATGTATTTCTTGGGTTGTTTGTGGATGGTCTTGCTTTTTTCATAAATAAGACTGTAGATGTTGCTGTTTGTCAATATCATACCATAAGAAACAAGTGCGCCATAATAGATGTAAACTGGGTCGTATTTTACGTATTTGCTATTCTCGGCTTCTGCCGCATCGATTACACTACTTCCTGTTATTCCCCAGTTGTTGGCTGGTTCTGTACCTCGTAAAAGTTGGCGTGTTAGCATAATTTCCAGATTCAACACCTTGGCTCTGACTTCATTTGCGCTTTTGTATGTGCCTTTCTCTGCTTCCAAAAACAAGGAAGGGAGTATGGCATAGTATTTCGCTCTATTATGTAATGTGGAGATTCCTGGAAACAGCTTGTTTGAAAATGCATCGCGAATGCGTCCCAGACCAAGCTCGTCAATTGCTTGATGCTCTTGGATGGCTTGTATAACTTGATGCATTTTCAGTTGTTCCTCGGAACTGAAGTTTATGAATCCTAATTTCATTCTAATTTCCTTTTTTGTTTTGACATGGTTACTAACATAGTTGCTATAGCTCTGTTACTAGCTCTGTTACGATTTTACGAAAAGTAACAGAGCTTGAAATGCCTGACTCTGTCGTTGACTCTGTCGTTCAGTACTAAAAAACGACAGAGTCGTATTGTTTATATTGTCTCCAAGAACAACAAACCCTTTTTGGTCGTTCTGTATTGCTGCTTAGGACTTGTCGGCTTGTCTGGTACCGTAAGTTCCAGATAATCATGAAGTAACAGAGGCTCGATGAATGCCTTGAAGTTCTTTGATTGATAAGTAACACCGAGTAGCTCGAATATATCTTTTCTGAATTTCGGGTCTTTGCAAAATTTGAGAATGGATACAACTTTGTCTGTAGCATCTATGTATGTATCTTCTTCAGCTCTGTTACTAGCTCTGTTACTAGCTCTGTTACTAGCTCTGTTACTAGCTCTGTCACTAGCTCTGTCACTATCCAGCCAAAAAGTGACAGTGCTGGTGCAGATATCACTCTCAAAAGTCACGTCATTTCCTGTGATTTTCTTCCACTCATTCATCATGTCGAAACCATAACCGATGGTTTCTGATAGATTTACCAGTCTGAATATCTTGGCGATAATCGGGTTGCGAGGATTGGAATAGAGATGGTTGCCCAGTTGGGATATAGGCACAGGATAGCCACCGGCATTGAAGAACTCGACTCTGTCGGTATAGATATGAATGCAGGAGTGAATGGTGCTGAATGGATCGAAGTGAGAGAGCATATTGACTAATGCTTCTCGCAAAATCTTAAACTGCGAGCGATCTTCCACATTGAAACCCTCATCGTTCATCATGAAAGGCGTATCCACGATGAGGCGCAGTCTCCTGATCATAATCTGAAAATACTCCCAAAGGTTCTCTTGCTCTGGGATGCGATAGGTATAGCGGGTTCGGGCTTCTCTTACACTTCTACCTGGAATCTCCACCAAATCCATCCAAAACGTCGGTACATAATGACGAACCCATTCTTCTTTGCCGAAACACATCAAACCACCATAGTTCAGATGCCCTTCATTATCGGCGATGCCGATGCGCTTGCAGAAGTCGGCGATGTCATTGCCTATCAGATTGGGACGAGGACTGTATAGCTTGAAGTAATTACGATAGTCACGAATGGTGTCCTCATTGAGCATGGAGAGGTCGGAGTCTAAGAGTATCTGCTCAGACTTGATGCCGAATGATTGGTTATGAAACATGGCGGTTATCTCGCCATTGGTAGCTCGCTGGTCTCCACTGCCGAATCGGATGAATGTATTCTGCGGATTGTTATAGTAGATGGGTTTGTGGGGTGATGAGGCGATATGAAATGCCAAAACCTTATGCCCATCTATATGATAGAGCATGCTCTTGGCATCGACTGGCTCATTGAATTTCTGAGAACGCAAGGTGCCCTGAAAGTCTTGTTCCAACTTCTCTGCATTGTCAACTCCTGATATTTCAAACTTCTTGCCATTCTGCTTCACTCCAAGCACTATCCATCCGCCAGAAGTGTTGGCGAATGCACTTACGGTCTCCCATATATTCTTGGGTAGTTCGCTCTTGGCTTCCTTGGCCTCGAAGTCCTCCCATTCGATGTCGTTGATTCTATCTATCAGCTCTTCCTTGGTCATAATCTTAATGATGATTTAATTGAGTAATTGAAATTCTTTCTCCTTTCACTTTTACCTATCATCCTCTGTCAATCAGTGAGTTGCAGTGAAGGGACGGAGCGGTCGCTACTTCAAGAAGTAGATAGGAGCATGCTGGGTGCCTTCCTTCTCCATGATGCCTTTCTCGCAGAAATGGTTGAGCCACTTCTGTGCCATGTAAGGAGTCAAGCCGAAGTGGATGCGCATGATGCGAGTGGTGATGTAACGATTCTTTTGAAGATACTCCTTGATATTCTCTAACATCTTTTCCTCGGAGTATTTTGTAGATTGGTTGGAATAGCGGGAGCGGACGAAATGGACGTTGCGCTGTACTTCCTCCATTAGCTTACCTTCTGGTCGGAAGTTGATGCCGGTGATGCGTACTTCCTTGCCCGTAATCTTCTTGTCTGGATTCTCCTCTGGCATCTCTAGGCTAGCCGACATGGAGAAGTAGCCTATCTCTGGGATGTAAAAGCGGCGTCCCAGTGAGAATTCTTCCACCATAAGGTCGTGAAGCTCTGCCAACACCGCAGCCACATCTCCCTTGGTGAGTGAGCAGCGGTTCTGGATTTTCTCTTGCAATTGCTTCTCGGTCATAGGTTCATGCTGCACGATGCGAACGTATTGGCGCTTTTCTCCTATGCCCTGGGCATTGTTGAGCATGTAAATGTCGTATTTCAGTTCCATATTTCTTGTTGTTTGATGGTTCGTTGTTTTCTATATTCTTTGTTTTCTATGAAAGATGATGCAAATATATATAATAATGTGATAACTTGTATCTTTTGGTGTAAACTATTAGGTTTATTTAAACATTGGTATATGTCATGTGATTATACGGCATTTGTCATCCGACCGTATGATAAGTGTCGTATAATCACATGACAAATGTCACGCAATCGTTATAATAGCTTCCTTGCATCGTTATAATTGTTTCCTTGCATCGTTATAATTGCTTCCTTGCATCATATAAGTCACAACATTGTTACCATCCATCTCACCCTTGGCAATCCGCAGGGGGAGGTATGTGATGAGGCTGAGACTATCTATTACACCTTCGGACCTGAGAAGGCGCAGGAAATGGGGTTCAGTGGATGCAAGGTCGAAGGTGAATAAAAGGCACTTTTCAAGAAACGCTCATTCAGAATGAGTGGTTTTGCTCAGAATTACTCATTCAGAATGAGTAAAAATGATAGATATTACTCATCGAGTGGTTATCGTAGGATAGTAAATGCAGTAGATGTTTTCTGGCTTCTCATTCATGTCGGCATTGAAATTTACCTCTATTGGGGATGCGCTAATTTGAAGCAAAAATGCCATCTCCATCAAAACTGATAGAGGTGGCATTGGGTTCTATGCAGTATGTCCTTTCTTACATCACATATGCATTAAATGAATGTGACTGAATTTTTATAATTTATTGTTCATATACTTTTTGATAAAGCGACCCACATGATTCTCTTGTAGAGTTGTTGGGAGGGCTTTGAATATTTTCTTTTGATTCGAAGAACCTTTTATCAAATGCTGATAGAACAGATAGCAGATGATGCCAGGAGAATGGATATTGCTGAGTGCGTAATCCGTATACTTGCGCTCGTCCCATCCATCATGGTTCTTGCTTTCCTCTTCCACCCACTGCTTATAGAAACTTGATCCTGTGAGGCTGTAGTAACCATTGTGTACGCTTAGCTCTGCTATCTCTCCTGGTACAAAAGGAATGTCTATCCATTCCGAGCAGATGGTTCCATCTTTCATCAGTGCTCTCACTCTTCCCATGGTAATGTCCTTCAGGTCGTGCTTGTATGAGAAGTTTGTGCCGTTGGTAGCCACAAGAATGGGCTCTACATACATATCTGTTTCGTCTTTGTAACAGATAAAATAGCCACGGTCCCAAAGTTCAGGGTCACGCTTGCCAATAATCTCAAAGTTGCCTTTCAGGTTGGTCTGAGCATCTTTTAGCATCTTGGTCAATTGCTCATTAGGCACTTCTTTTTCTTCTTTAGTCTCTTCTTTTGGAGCAGCCTTTTCTTCTTGGGTGTCTATTGGGGTAAGAACACCTGTATAGTGGACGGCATTATATGGTTGCTGTTTTATTTCGTCAGCTACGCGGTGCTTGTTTAAAGGAGCTTTTCCTTCTACGATGCAGATGTTTCCTTCATAGCCTTTTTCGTTAACCCAACCATTCTCTACGATATGGTCCCATTCTATGGCACAGACTCTGCGCATGCCAGAGTGACCCATTTGTTGGCGATTGATAAGGACGCTATATGCCGAGAAATTTCCAACCATAATAAGGTCGTTGCCTACAGATATGTCAAAGTTCATCCATGTTTCAAGTGGGTTGTTGTTTCCATCCACCATATAGTAAAAGTCAGTTGCTGGCTGATTGCAATCTTTTTGAAAAGCCTTGTTGATTCTGTCCAGTTCCTTGAGAAACTTGTCTTTCTTGAGAGTTTTAAAGCGATATTTTTTCCAACTCCATTGTGCTGTGTCACCAACCTCATTTTTTGCTCCTGATTGATTTATGGTGAACGCCTTGTTGCTTACCAATTTCTCCAAAGCCTCTTTGAAATAAGACTTTTGTGCCTGTGCTCCCATTGATGAGAACATCATGAGCAATAAATATATGATATACTTTTTCATGTTCTTTGTTCTTTAATGTTTATACCTTAATTATATATACTTTCTTTAGAGTTTAACGGTGATTCGCCGTATTTGTTGGCGGTCATCCTCACTTTGCACGGCATTGCATGTAGTGGCTTGAACCTCTGCTGTCTGCATTTTGAAAAGATGCTCTTTGGGCAAGGTTGACATAGGGAAGAGTACCGGACCTTTTTCTTCGGTGTCTGGCATGTCATCTCCAAACTCAGCTTTAGGCTTATCCTCCCTTTTGGGAGCATTTAGCTTGGCGAAAGTCTTTTTCTTCTCGTATGTTCTGCTCTCTTCTGTGATGTCTTTTTCTGCTGTATTTTCCTTTTCTGCCGTCAAACTCTTTTCTTGCGTCATAGCTTTTTGCATCGGCTGTGTAGCCTTTCTCACAGCCATTGTCGCATTGCCCGACGCAGAAGTGGTATCCTTGGGTGGTTGCAGGATGATAGCGATGATGCCAGCCACGCATGCTGCGCAAATCCATGGAAAGATACGCAAGGTGCGATGGCTGACCAAGCTCTTCCTTGCCTTCTCTATTACTTGTTGCTTGGTTTGGGAGGAGGCATGGAAATCACATTGAGGTTGGAGCAGTTGCTCTATATCCTCAAATCCTTTGTCATTATGGATGTTCATTTGATCTTTCATATACTTTTCTCCTTTCTGAGTCGTTGTTGGATATGTTGGATGGCATAGCGATAGCGAGATTTCACGGTAGCTTCTGGTATCTCCTCCAGTTCGGCTATCTCTCGGAACGTCAAGTTGTCGTAACATTTCATTCTTACGATTTCCGCTTGCTCCTGTGGAATATCTTCCAGCAGTTTTGATATTCTGAGAAATTCCTCGTGTATTTGTTTGTCACCATTGCTGTTAGGTATGCTTGCTGCTTCATTGATAGCTATGATTTGCGGACGATTTTTGCGCAAGTAGTCTCGGCATGCGTTGCTAACAGAGCGAATGATGTAGCGGTCCAACTCTTCTACTTGTTGCCCTTCTTTCAGTTTCTTGAAAGCTGCAAGCAGCACCTCTTGCACAATATCTTCTGCATCCTCACGTTGCCCGATTCGAATATAGGCAAAACGAAATAGCCAGTCTTGCCGATTGTCGACAAGACTCTCCAGTTGTTTTATGAGTTTTGGGTTGTCTATATTCATTCGTTTCTTGTTTCTATGTTTCTAACTTTACTCATATAAACGTATATTTCTCAAAAAAGATTAAAAAAATACTCTTTTTTTTCATTTATTTGTTACTATTGTGATTGTTTATGTAAAAATGAATGCTACGCAGTATGGAACATAAGAAGATAGTGATAGTTTGCGTAAAAAGAATAGGCACGCATCCTTTCGTGGGTGCGTGCCTATACCTTTTATTATATGCTACCTTTAAATCACTTTGACACTCTTTTTCCCTCCTCTTCCATCAATCACGATTTTCTCGAAGACGATGGCTGGGTCGTTAGGAGTGAGGGTGAGGGTGTGGATGCCATCGGATGAGGCTGACAGCTCTAGCTCTATCACCTTGTCCACGATGCGAGTGGCTATCGTTGGATAATAGATATTGTAGATGTTCTCCGGCTTCTCGTTCAAATCTTTGTTGAAGTTAACCTCTACAGGAGAAGCACCATCTAAACTTACACCATAGGTTAAGCCGCCCTTGTTGAGATAATCCAAGGTTGATTTGGTAATCACATGAATGCGAACCTTCTGCTTGCCATTAAATGCCTTGCCATCCGAAGTTTTGCTAACTTGCATCTTAAACTTGTAAGTGATGCTGGCTCCCTTTACACTCTTAGTATATGGCATCAGAGTCATTGCCGATACGCTTTTGCCCATGAATGGAATCTCTGTCCATTTTGCCTCGGCAGCATCCGTCTTGCTGCTATAGTAAGGAGCTTCGATTTCTACCACGCCGTTGTTTTCGCTGATAATCACTCCATCCTTGGAGGTTACCCGGAAGAGTTCCGGACAGGTATCCTTCTCGAAATCATCATTCCAACTCTTATAGCCGATATGCTTCTGGGTCATCATTCCGTTCCACTTGCCGCCAGCCATCTTATGGTTGTAATAGTCGCAGATGAGGGAATCGCGCTTGAAGAGGCGCTCGCATTCATCAGCCCATACATTCGCCTTCGGATTGCCCTGCTTGTAGAGGGCATGGTTCTGTGCCTGGGCAAAGTACATCTGGTGCAGATTGCTCATCAGCTCGATAGGGAAGAGGATGATCTGGCGATAGGCATCGTGATAGGATGCCGGCAGACTGTTGTACTGGCGCAGCGCATCGGCTTCGAGCTGGAGATACTGGTTTACCACCTCCTGCCATTCTCCGTTTTCCAGACTGTAGGTGTTCTTGTCGAGCATCTCAGGGGTGCAGCGGCCATTGTACTTGCAGATGAGGTTAAGAATGCGGGCAGCTTCATCGGCCTGCGATTCACCAAACTGCTGTGCGCACCAGTCGCGGGTATGACGGGTGATGTTGTTTACATCGTATTTACGTGGATTCCAAGCCATGTCCATAAACTGACTGATAGGATATTCCATCGGTTTGAGGTCGCCAACATTGAGAATCCAGAGACGGTCGATGCCATTCTCGTAAGCAAGTGTCAACTGCTCCCAAGGATTCTGCACAGGAGTAACGTTGAGCATCTTTGAGTTTCTTGGAGCACCTACGTAATCTACGTGATAGTATAAGCCCCAACCGCCTTTGTGTTTGCGTTCCTTGGCATTCGGCACACGGCGCACGTTACCCCAGTTGTCATCGCAGAGCAGGAGGGTTACGTCATCAGGCACCTTCATGCCCTTGTCGTAGTAATCCAACACCTCTTTATATAGTGCCCAGACCTGTGGGGTTTCGCTTGCCTTCTTTCCGGTTACGTCAGCGATAATCTTACGCTGGTCGTTGATGATGTTGGTCATCAGCTTTGTATCAGCCTCTGCGCTCATCGCCTCATCGCCGTCGCCACGCATTCCGATGGTTACAATCTGTTCAGTACCTTTCATTCGCTCAATGCCTTCACGGAAGAACTTCTGCAGGTTTGTCTTGTTTTTCTGGTAGTTCCATGGTCCCCATCCCTTTCGGTTGCGGGCGTATTCCTGGTGGTTGCGGGCCATCGGCTCATGATGGGAAGTACTCATCACTACGCCCATCTCATCTGCCGTCTTCTCGTTCTCCGGGTCATCGGCGTAGAACGCCCAGCCCCACATGGCAGGCCACATCATGTTACCTCTCAGTCGCAATACCAGTTCGAAGACGCGCTGATAGAAACGGTGGTCGCCATATCCGGTGCCGTAGGTGTTTTTTACCCATGACGTTAGGCAAGGTGCCTCATCGTTGAGGAAAATGCCGCGATAACGTACTGCAGGTTCGCCATCTGTATAGATACCCTTGTTTACGAAAATGGAATCGTGGTGCTCTACAGGCACGTCTGCCCAGTCATACCAAGGCGATACGCCCATCTGCTGCGAGAGTTCGTAGATGCCATAGATGGTGCCTCGTCGGTCGCTGCCAGCAATGACGAGCTGACCATCTATGAGCGTGATGATAAACTTTTCACGTTTGCCCTTCAGCAGATTTCCGTTGATGCGCTTCTGTTTCACCAGTTGGTCGATGGCTGCAGAATGGCCGATGGTGCCTACGAGGATAGCTGGTCGGGCTGTGTCGGCTTTTTTCAGAAAACCGGCATCCGTGGTGAGGGTGGCTGTGGCTCCACTCACACTTTTGATATCTTTCAGCAGGGCATGAGCAGCATAGCTCACTCCCTTGCAGTCGTTGGTGTCCATGTAGATTTCTATCCGGTTATTGGCATTCAGCAGCAAGTCTCCTTGCTTGAAATTCACAAATCTGTCGGCTGCGCTCATGCTGATAGTTGAGAGCAGGGCAGCGCTTGCCAGGAATGTTTGCTTGATGTTGTTTAGTTTCATATTTATTTATTTTGTTGTTATTTTCCGATTGTCAGCAATGTGTTTTTGCCGGTTGCAAAGATAGCCAAAACTATCCGAATGTACCTTATTTTATGTAACCTTTAGTTTTTAATATGTTTCATTTTTACTTTTCTGTCCGTTTCTCTTTGTGTTTTCAAAGAAAAATAGTAATTTTGCATAGTAAAAACAGAAAAAAGAATATATATAATGATAGACAGACCGACGATAGCAAAAATTATGGATGCCACCAAGATAGAAGAGGTGGTATCTGAATTTGTTACGCTCAAGAAGCGTGGCATCAATTATGTCGGCTTGTGTCCTTTTCATAACGATTCCAATCCATCTTTCTCTGTATCTCCAACAAGAGGTATCTGTCATTGCTTTACCTGTGGAAAGGGAGGCAATGCAATCAACTTTCTGATGGAACTGGAACAGATGACCTATCCTGATGCCCTTCGCTGGCTCGCCAAGAAATATAAAATAGAGATTCAGGAACGTGAACTGACTAACGAAGAAAAACAGCGTGAGAGCGAAAGAGAATCCATGTTTATCGTCAACGATTGGGCGGCGAAATATTTTCAGGATATTCTCTTGCATGATGTGGATGGCATTGCTATCGGTATGGCCTATTTCCGAGGAAGAGGTTTCAGAGATGATATCATCAGAAAATTCCAGTTGGGTTTTGCGCTCCCTAAGCGTACTGCTCTTGCTGAAGCGGCTAAGGCGGCTGGCTATAATCCGAAATATCTGGTTGATACGGGACTCTGCTTCAAGGTGGATAAGGACGAAGCCGGCAATAAGTCGGGTGAGGATAAGATTCTTGACCGTTTCTCGGGTAGAGCCATCTTCCCCTGGTTCAGCGTGAGCGGCAAGGTGGTGGCTTTTGGCGGACGAGTGCTCGACAGCAGAACCAAGGGCATCAGCCAGAAATATGTCAACTCGCCTGATAGCGTTATCTATCATAAGGAACGCGAACTCTATGGACTCTATCAGGCCAAGAAGGCGATAGCGAAGGAGGATTGTGTCTTTATGGTGGAAGGATACACCGATGTTATCTCGATGCATCAGTGTGGCATCGAAAATGTAGTGGCCAACTCGGGTACGGCGCTGAGCGTGCATCAGATCAGACTGCTGCACCGCTTTACCAGTAATATCGTTCTTCTCTATGATGGCGATAATGCGGGTATTCATGCTGCGCTGAGAGGTACCGATATGCTGCTTGAAGAAGAGATGAACGTAAAGGTGCTCTTTCTCCCTGACGGTAATGACCCTGACAGTTTCGCCCGCAGTCATTCGGCAGAGGAATTCAGAAGATATATTCAGGAGAATCAGACCGACTTCATACAGTTTAAGACCGATATTCTGCTACGCGGCGTGACAGACCCTGTAAAGCGAAGCCAGGCTATCAATTCGATTGTTGAGAGCATCTCTAAAATCAAGAATCAGATAACGCGCGCTTCTTATATCACCGACTGTTCTCACCGTTTGGGCGTGAACGAGGCAATTATCGTGAATGCCTTGAATAATTTTGTGCGCAACGGTATGAGTGAGCAGGTAAAGGCAGAGCGACGTGCAGCGGGATTGAAAGATTCGCCTGTAGCGGCAGCGCAGCAGGCACAATCAGCGATGAGAGCGGTTACCCCACTGGATAAACTCCTGGAGGTAGAAGGACTTCTGGTACAGTTGATTATTCATCATGGCGACCAGCTCATCACGGTACAGGATGTAGACGGCAATGATGTGGAGGTAGCTGTGGCCCAGTATATCAGTCTTGATTTGGGTGGAGATGGGTTCAAATTTCATAATGATTTATATAATCAGATTATGCAGGAGGCTGTTGAACATCTGGAAAAAGAAGATGATTTTGTGGCCGAAACTTATTTTGCCAATCATCCGAATCCGGATATCAGCAGGTTGGCAGGTTTGCCTACAGGTGCCCAGGAGGTATCTACGGCTAGTCTGCAGATGAAGATGAGCGCCGATAAGCTCCGTCAGTTTGTCTTTAAAGACATCTTGAGTTTCCGCACTCATTATATTGCTCAGCGTATTATAGAGGTTCAGCAGGAGTTTGCCAAGAATCCGACCAATCGTGAACTGCTGCAGGAGTTTATGAAACTCAAGCAGATGAACACGCTTCTGGCGAGCCAGGCAAACAATATCTTCAATTAACCGGAGCCCCTGTCTTGTGGGGGAGAAACTCTGTAAAGAAGTATTAGAGATTAAAAAGGAGAAACGCTATATGATTTATTTTCACTGGATATATCTGTTGCTTTATGTCGTGATAACCGTTCCGGCTATCATCACCGTCTTGATGGACAATCGTCAGCCCGCCAAGACGATGGCATGGATATTGGTCTTCTTCTTCATCCCCTTTGTGGGTATTATCTTCTATTTCTTCTTCGGACAGAATACCCGCAAGGAACGGCTTATCAGCGACCGCAGCATGGACCAGCTCACCAAGCGCTCCATGCTCGAGTTCGTAGAGCAGGAGAATCTTCACCTGCCAGACAGCAATAAAACGCTGATGAATCTCTTTGCCAACCAGAGTTGGGCGCTGCCTTTTAAAGATAATCAGGTGGATATTTATACTGATGGCTACGATTTCTTCCTTACCTTATTATATAATATAGGACAGGCAAAGCATCATATTCATCTCGATACCTATATCTTCGAAGCCGATGCCTTGGGATATCTGATAGCTGATGCCTTGATTGATAAGGCAGAGCAGGGAGTAGAGGTGCGACTGATTTATGATGATGTAGGCTGCTGGAAGGTGAAGGATGAATTCTTTGAACGTATGCGTGATGCAGGCATTGATATACATTCGTTCATGCCAGTCCGCTTTCCGGCTTTTACGAGTAAGGTAAACTATCGTAACCACCGCAAACTCTGTGTCATAGATGGTAAGGTGGGCTTTATCGGCGGCATGAATATAGCTTTGCGCTATGTGAAGGGTGATAAGAAACAGGCTTGGCGCGATACGCATCTCCGTATTGAGGGCGGTGGCGTTTACGCCATTCAGAGAGCCTTTCTGGTAGACTGGTATTTCGTAGACCGTACATTGGTTACCAATCGCCAGTATTATCCGCCAGTCAGTGCGCATATCCGCAACAATTGTCTCGTACAGATAGTTACGAGCAGTCCTATCAGTCCTTGGCCTGACATCATGCAGGGCTATGTCCGCATCCTGCTTCAGGCCCGGAAGTATGTGTATATGGAAACGCCTTATTTCCTGCCAACTGAACCAGTATTGTTTGCCATGCGAACTGCAGCTTTGGCGGGTGTGGATATCCGTCTGATGTTGCCCCGTCATGCTGATGCCAAACTGGTTGAGTGGGCATCACGTTCGTATGTGATGGAGGCGATAGAGGCTGGCGTAAAGGTTTATCTCTATACGGCAGGCTTTAATCATAGCAAATTGCTCGTAAGTGATGATAATCTCTGTACGGTAGGCAGTACGAATATTGACTTCCGTAGTTTTGAAAATAATTTCGAATCAAATGCCTTCTTCTTCGATGAGGAGATGGCTCAGCGCATCAAGCACGTGTATCTAGAGGATGAGGCGCAGAGCATCCTTGTGGATGACGTCACTTATTTTGTTAAGCGCCCATTCTTGCAGCGATTGTTCGAGAGCATTGTTAGGTTGCTGTCGCCATTGTTGTGAAAAATAAAAGCTAGGCTCTGCTTGCTTGAGCCTAGCTTTTCTAGCTATTCTATAAGAAATTCGCCCCCTCGAATTCAAATTCTTGATCCACAGTCGTTGGATGTTTGACAGCGTCTTTATCATCAGGATCGATGCTCTCTCCATCCTTCAGTTGTACATGGACATTGATTTTCTTGACACCTAATGACATCAGTTCTTGCTTATATTGATAATCAATGACAAAGTACAGGTCTGCTGCAAGTGCTCTGCTATGACGTAACGGATAAGTATTTTGAGCCATGGCTCCGGCAGCGATTTGGTCGAGAGCAGAAACAATTTGTCTTACAGCTTCCCTGTTCTCCTCATAAACTTTGCTCTCATCTACAGAGACCGTAACATCCCAAGCATATTTGTATGCAGACAGCTCACCCTCGTAAAAGAAATAATATCTGCTATAGTAGGCAGATTCTATCCAAGACATGGTAGGGTTCTTCGTGTCAAGCAATATCTTGTCCCATCCTGTGGCTTGGTTAAATGCTGAATTACGTAGTATCTGCTTATATTCATCTGACAGCAAATCTATAAATTCAGGAGTAGACCAAGTGACACCTAGGCTAACCCTGTCCAACCATTGAGGCAGCCCGGAAGAGGCACTTACTACCGTCATCTTCTCCAGTGTGCTTCGGACAAGGGTGGCTGCGCTTGACAACTTTCCATCGTGATAGAAACCAGCCAATTTAGTCAATAAAGAGCATAAATCTACGCTGTAGCTATTGGTGTCAAAAGGATAGATGATTCCATTATATTGTTCCCCAAATTGAATATGTGAAAACCAGTCATCATTCATCTGTTGTCTTTCGTCCCACTCATCAAACCCTTCTGGAATTTCAGTTTTTTCCTTTTTTAGCCTTACTACTTCGTCTGTTGCCGTCTTTGCATGCTGTGCGAACTCGTCCATGTATTGCATGTCATAACATGCCAAGTCGCCAGTATACCATTCTTTGTTTTGCCATTCTTTTATAACAGCAGGTACATAATCCTTGATTGCATCTACCAACGAATCCTTTTCTTGAAGATTGTTTAGTAGTTGTGTATAATTGCCGCCATATGAATTATGGGATGAAGCCATCATGTATTTTGTACAATCCTTTAATTGGTAAAAAGGCTCGACCATCCCCATCATGCTAACATCAAAATAGATGAGATCTAGCTTTGTGCCTGAATCTTTAATGCCTTTTTCTATTTCGTAAGTAGATAATTCGTTGCCCGTGTTATCGTCAAAGCAGACGCTGCGCGATTGGTTTGAGACCTCTGGATAGCTGGATTGTACAAGCTTATCAGATGGTCCGAATTCACATCCATGATTCCAAAATATAAGTATGTACTTGTCGGCAGGCATCTTTTCCTTACTTTTCTTGATGAAATTAGCGAGATGCTCAGGGTTGTCCAAGCGATAAGACGCTTCGTATTTCTTCTCGTTTTTCAATCCGTCTTCAGTCAAGTTCAAGAGACGGGTACCTTCACAATCCTTCTTGGATTGGTAAGGCATAGAATACTTTACCAACCCAGTGAAATTGACTCTGCTTGTTTTCCCATAGCCAACGATCTGTTCTAGGTTGTAATCGAGTTCTGTGTCAAGATTACCTCCACCACAGCCGTAGAGCATCACCGTATAGGTAGTTGGCGGTGGGGTAGCAGTTCCTCTGGCTGTGTGGGTGGCGCAACGATATCGTCATCTTTGCTACAAGATGCGAAGAATGTCACTGTACATGCTAATATGATATTCAGAAATAATAATAAAGTCTTCTTCATTGTTTCAGATATTTATTATGTGTAAAAAATGTAATTGATGATATAAACAGTGGCTACGCCTATCAATGCAAGCACTGATAAGAGTGCTGCGAGATAAAGAGCTGACCAGCAAGTGGTAAATGCTACATGCTTGGTGGATTCTATCCATTTCATCCCATATATTCCTCGATAAGTCCAAACGAGATAAAATAGCATCACTGGTATAGGGAGAGGAATCAAGGCATGAAGCGCATAAAGATAGACGAAAGTCATGTAGTGGGCACTGACAGTGAGGGGATGTGCCACAAATTTGCATTTTTTGAACGCTCTTCTTGCTGCAAGCCCATACATTGGGAAGATGGCAAAGAGGAAAAGTGTCGTGTCGTCTTCCAATTTCTCCCTAAATACTCGCCAGATGGCAGCAACCACTCCGTTGTCCATGCGTCCGTCATCCTTGCTGGTAATGGTGAGTCCCCATTTCTTGTAAATCTCCTTTTCTGTCTTTCCCGAAGAGTCAACTTGTGGTTGGGTTATCTCTTTCTTTGGAAAGCTTGACAGTTCTATCTCATCGTATATGTGTCCACATATTGTTATGCATGATATGGCGACAACTAAGGTGGTTACAGGTCCCAGGTATATGACTTGATGACCACGGAAATAGTCTCGTATCATATAGCCTGGGCGAGTAATCAACTCTATGATGGTGCGGAAAAAAGCGTTTGAGAGCATAGGATAGGCTTCCCGAAATGTCTTGTACATCTTTTTGTTGCGATAGCTTCCTGCCTTATGGCTCTGTCCACATCTGGGACAATAATTGCCACGATACTCCGTGCCACAATGCTTGCATGTCGTTGTGGTAAGAGATAGGGCAGGTATCGACTTTCCTCTTTCGAGATAAATCCGATACCTGCGAATCAAATATGATATTTTATCCTTTATCATAGATAATATTCATGGAGGGGAAGGGCTTTACCAAATCTTTGTACGCTGCTCTGGACTCAAATAATTGGTGTCACCCCATTTCACATCGTAAAGCTCATACCACCTATCACAGTTCATCGTAGTACCGTTGATACGTGTGATATTGTTCGCATGTTCATCAGATTTGTTCAAGTTTTGAAGGTATCTTTTTGTGTATTTGCCCCTCCAAATTTCGGCGAAAGATTGATAGAACTTTTTCTCCTGCTTGATGAGCTCATCCCCATAATATCCTTGCTCTTTCAGTTTCTCCACATACGTTTGATGGGCGATTTCCAATCCGCCAAGGTCAGCGATGTTTTCACCGAGTGTCTTCTCGCCATTGACATATTCTTCACTCGAACCTACATATACAGGAAGATGATTGTAGCAGTTTACCAGAAGTTCCGTCTTTTTGTTAAATGCGATTTGGTCTGAAACCGTCCACCACTCTTTCATGTTCCCATCCGCATCAAATTTAGCTCCATTGTTATCGAATCCATGAGTTATTTCATGCCCGAAAACATAACTTAAAGCATAGAGCTTTGCTTCGGATTCGCTCTCATCGTAGAAAGGCTTCAGTATGATGTTGGGCAAGATGAGCAATGAGTTGCATGGCGAAAAATAGAAAGCGTTTAGAGTTGAAACACTTATGCCCTCTAAATAGGCAAAGCTTGCCAGTTCATCTTTAGGATGTTTGTCAAGCAATGCTCTTCGCATGTCATGTTGGCTCTTTCTGAGCAGAAGCATATCTTCATAGAGAGACTTGCCTTCCAATTGTGGTATTCCTTCCTGGCACCAGGTGTCAGGTGAGGCGACATGGAATGTCATCTTCTGTAGTTTGTCGATGGCGTTTTGTTTGGTAGTGCTACTCATCCAGTCAAGATTCTCGATTCTACTCTTGAATGTTTTGCGCAAGTCCTCCATGAGGTCTTTCATTTTTTGCTTGTATGATGGAGTGATATAAGTGTCGCAAAAAGTCTTGGCTATAGTGTAATCTAACTTATTCCCAATCCAATTTGTCAGTGCATATTGGTCATAATTAGAATCGGAGTCTGTATTTAGCTTTTCCTTTGCAGTTTGAGAAGCCAAGGCTAAATCTGCCGCAATGCCACATTCCAATACGCTGATGAGATCGTTATATCCTAATTCTGCACAACTCAACATATCCACCAGTATGGTGGAGGCATTTTCTTCTATAATAACTTTCTCTGGAGCAATTCCCAAGCCATCATAGAAAGCCTTTAAGTCTTGTTCATATCCAGACTCGTTTGAGCGTGTACCACTATGTCTTGCCGAGACAAGGCTTTCGTGATATGCAGGGTCATTGAGCTTATCGCTCAACGATCTGGTGGTACTTGTGGAGAATTCTGGCAGTATATCTATTGCGTTCTCCACTCGGTCTTTTGCCGATGCTTCATCGAATCCCAATTGTATCAACGCCCATCTGAGCCAGTCTTGACGTTGCTTGATTTGGTAGCTGTTTTTCCCTAATATGTCAGACAGTATATCATTGTTGCTTAAAACATAGTAAAATTCTCCGTCGGATACAGTAAGGCTGCCTTTGAGGTAAGTACAGTTGCCTTCACGTAAGTACTCTCCCAATGCGTACGCCTGCTCTTTAGATGTTTTTAAACTCTCTAATTTGGCTATTTTCTCTTTAATTTTGTTGATGGCTTCAGCATCTTCAGTCAATTGACTCATGTCCGTCTTCAACTGTGTTACTTGCTGAACACTCAGCTTCATTCTTTCGTTGACGGCAGGATAGGCTTCGCTTTCCCACAGCCCTACGGATGTTTCATTGCCTAAAGGAGTGTTATCATACCATGTTCCCCAGCAATACATGGCAAAGTTGTCTCCAGGCTTGACATTGGGGTTCATGTATTTGTCGCCTGTCCATGTCTTTGTATCAACAGTGGATGGAGTTTGTAGTTCAGAATTGTCGTCGCTACAAGAGGTTGTGGCGATGAGGCATATAAAAAATAGGGATGCCAATGATGTTTTTGATCTTCTCATATTCAGTATTATTATTGATTACTCTGTGCTTTTTACGATGATGGTTTCACCTTTGTCCAAGACATTTTTTATTTCCTTGCCACCGCTTTGTATCTTGCAAAGGCTAATCTCCTCGCCTTGTACACTCTCTATCTTCAATTTCCCGACTTGGGTCTTTGCATCTTTTCCTGCGATAGTCTTTACTGTATAGGCGGCAAGTTTAAGTCCCTTGTAGGCTCCAAGGTTGGTACCGAGGTCTGTGTACACTTCCTTTTGCTTGTCTTTGGTCTGTCTGGAACTTTCCAATATTGTGCCATAGATGGGAAACCAACTGTTGCAATATCTACCAACATAGCCAGCCAATCTGTTGAGAGTGCTGGTCATGGCACTTTCCTCAGTTTCTATCCAAGCAATGTCTACATCGGAAATCTTGAACATCGGGCTGGCTATCACTTTTTCTGTTTTGGGGTCTTTTATCTGTATGGTAATTCCAACCATAGCCTTATACCAAGTTTTAACACCATCCTTGACGGTAGTCAACGGCTCGGTCTTGGTTGTCGTGGAGATATTGTTGATAGTCGCATCCACATAGTAATCGAACTCGCCATTTGCCTTGTCGCCAACACTCTCCATGTCGGTGGCAACAGTGCGAAAACCAGAAGCCAATCCCTTGACGATGGCAGCCCTCACCGCATCCTTATATTGTGGTTGTTGGGTAGTGTTCTGTCCAGTAATTACCATGCTTGCGATAGTTCCCAATGCGCTTCCTACGGTCTTTTTCTCCTCTTTCGGAGTATAGGTGAAGTTGCGCACGCCCAATGTAATGGTACTATTGCGCTCTCCAGCCCATGATACTCCGATTGATAAAAGAAAAAACAATGTGATGATGGTTTGTCTCATTGTCTTGTAGTTACTTAATAAATGTAAGAACCGTCTTCATTTGGCTTGTTGCTAATCGTGTAGGAGATTGTTTTGAGCACTGCTGTTCTTGTAATAAAATCCTCTACTTTTGCTTTTCCTACAGCATTGTTGTGAATTAAACGAGGTCCCATTTGGATTGGCCAGTATTTTGAACCATCTTTTTTGATGGCATATACCACATCGTCCCACAGACCACCAAAGTGATAGCTTTCTTTTGAAAGCTCAACATTTGCTTTCAACGAGTGCTTGAGAGTCACTGAGACTTTAGTTGGCAATGTTGTGAAAGTTATATTTTTTTCCCATTTTCCAGTAATTTCCTCCGTTTGGATTTTCCCAGATGCATCGGTATACTCCGCCGTGATGTTGCATAAAGCCAATTCATCTTCTGAAGGTTCAAAGGAACATGACAAAACTCCAGAGGTAGGAGCATTGTTCTCCTCCACAGTCTTGTTCTCATCGTCATCACTGCTGCTGCAACTTGTAAAGCCAGCAAACAATACTGCCATAAAACCGAGCATCAAGGCTCTTAAACTCATTTTCTTGTAATTCATAATCTGTAAAATTAAAAAAAGTTGTTTATTTCTTTATGATTTTCTTTCCGTTAGACATATATACGCCTTTCTCCAGTGTGTTGAAGTCTTTTCCTGCGTATATGCCTTCAATGTTATAGTATCCATCTTGTTGCATTGTAGGCATAACATTCACACCATTTACTGCGGTAACAACATTAGTATCGCTTCCACCCATAAAGTCGAAGTCTATGGTGCCGTCAGCGTTTTGGGTGATGTTAGTGATAGGTTTGCCCATCAACAGCGTACCAGCCTTGTTGACATTGTAGAGCTTTGCTGCGGGTGTGGATGTGTCGGTGAGCTGGTTGTTGCCATTTGACGGATAAAGATCGGTATACTCGTAATCAATATCTTCTGGGTTGCCGGCGCGGAACAAGGTACAACGTTCATGGTCGTTTTCCAACAATTTGTATTCTTCGCCGAGATTGTTGTCCTTGTCGAGCTTGGTGTTCACTATATTGTATTTCCATATTGTGGGGTCATAGTCAACGTGCGTAATCATGAGTCCACTTCCTGGCAATGCAGAATCATAGAAATCATCCGGCTGTCTGTTTTCGAGCAGATAGTATTCATTCTTGTTGTTGTCGTTGTATATGATGAACGTCTGCCCGTACTGGCTTGACGGCTTCATGCCCTTGACAGTCGTAGGCTTGTCGAGCACCATCGGCTCCAGCCATCCTGCATACATACGCTCCCATGCCGTATAGTTTGGCGGACAGGTTCCACTTGGGTCACCATTGTAACATCCCATGCACATCAAATCCCAAGACCCCATGCCATACAATCCGCTATACAAGATGTCATACATGTCGGGGAATCCCAGACAATGAGCGAATTCGTGGCAGACGGTGGCTATACCATCAGGACGCTCCGTAACAATATATGTATCATTCTCCTCGTCATAGGTGTATGTTACAGCCAGTTCGCAACCACATGCGTATGTGTTCACTTTCACACCGTCAAGTGTTATAGGTGCCCCTATGGTTTCCACTAAATTCCACTCATGAGCCCAAATGGTATTCTCGTTGCCGCCGCTGGCTTCTGTGCGTCCTGCAAACAGGATATACACTTGTTCCACTTCGCCGTCGTTGTCCCAGTCGTAGTCGGCAAAGTTGATGTCAAACTGCTCGTTGGCAAGTTCACATGCCGTTGCTATCATTTCGCCTGGATGGGCATCGTTTGCACCATCTTCTGTGTGCGCTCCATAGTAGGCGTATTTCTTGGGGAGGGTGACAGGACCGACAACATCAAAGTCAAGTTCAAACCGTCCATTGCTTTGCGCCATAAAGTAGTCACGTACAGAGCCGTTATGTCCGTACTGAGTAGTGAAGCCTTCCTTGTTGGCAAAATCCTTGTAGAAGACTGCATCGTGATCTGGCAGGAATTTCAGGTCGCTGTATTGGGTAAGTATAATCAGTCCCTTCTTCTTGCCTATGTATGGTTGGTGTTCACCTGCGCTAACGCTGCGTGTGCCCACCTTGCATGCTGTGCGCTTTGCACGTGCTTTACTTGCTGCTATACGCTTTTGATTTGCCTTAGAGGCTAAGTTCTCTGCCGATACCTCCTTATATATGTCGTTGCCCGGGACGATTGTGAATATGCGGCCATCCCTGGTTTGCCAGCAACTGCCAAACTCGTCACCTCTAAGCTCGGCAAGTACTGTCGTGCCATTTTCGAGACGAATATGTCTCTTTATTCTTTTTTGTGCAGGAATGGCTGCCATAGACATACATACAGCCATCAATGCGAAACTTAGTATAAATTTCTTCATAAACAGTATATTATATATGAAATGTGTGTTGTCCACTTGTATTTGTGAATGCTAAGGAAGGTTTATCTGAACACTGGGCGCACGCTATAGCCGAAGTATCTGCCAGCTTCTCCCATGTTGATGGTGTCCTTGGAGAAGCCCATGCAGGCAAAGGTGTTCTTGATGCTTGTTCCTATCGTGGCACCCAGATAGAAACCGATGGAGTCTTGCTCCAACTTGCCTTTCTTGTACCCAAAAGCTGTGAGACGGATGCTCTGATTATTGCGTTTGCTCTTGACAATCCAACTCACTCGCCCTTTGATAGGGCTTGGTATCCAAGTTGTGTTATGGATGGTATCCTCTAATTCGGCAAACTCCTCCTTGGTAGGCAGTCGCCACTTGCCTCCCCATTTCACATGAGCCACATCATCCTTTTCAAGAATGTTTTCATGAGCATTGGGGTAGCCCTCTGCCCACTGATAGCTGTTCATGCAGTAGAGCATCTTGGTCTCGGTCTCTCCCCAAGAATAATAATCGGTCGCCAGAGAGTCTTCCTCTCCACCGAGGTTCACAGTAGCCCACATGGTGCCAGAAGGTAAGCCGAGGTCGGCATACCCATGTCCCTCATGTAAGGAGGAAGCTTCTCTCTCTTGCTGGGAGCAACCCACGATGAAGATAGCGGCTGCTACCATCATAAAAGGCAAGTGCGTAGCCAAGCCTTGTCGAAATAGTTTCTTGTTCATCGTTACGTTCCTTTATTTATGTTATTATGAAGTAATTTCTAAAGTGATTGTCTTGTTGTTTGCAAAGATATAACTAAAGGATGATATTTTTGGAAATTGCGCCTTTCGTTTATTCATTCTCCATTCCCGATTGTTCATTTCCTTCCCAAATCTTCATATTCTTGCCCAAATATTACTAAAAGTATCATTTTATCCCTGTAATTCAGATAAAATTAGTACTTTTGTATCACTTTTATGACACCGTATAACGAAAAAAGTTTTAGCATAGAACGATGAAAAAATATTTTTGTTTACTTCTTTTTGGCTGGTGGACAATGACTGTGTTCGCCGGCAATACTGTTTTGCCAGATAGTATGTTGACAGAAGACAAGGTATACGAATATACCTTTTCCAACACTCTGTTGGCAGAGAAAATCATGGCGGAATTGCGCAAGCAAGGCAAGCAATCTGCCTACGAACTCGATATCGCCGAGGGGGACTTGTATTATAATACAGGTCGTTTCATCATGGCTACTCGTTTCTATAAGAATGCCCTTGCCGCCAAGCCCGTGAAGCAAGATATGCAGAAGACGATGAAACTACTGCACCGTTTGATTTCTTGCTACGATGGTTTGTATGATGAAGAACGGAAGGCTGAGACGGTGAGGCTCTTGATGCGTGATGCTAAGCAAGTAGGCGACAAGGGAATGGAGTCGATAGCCTTGTTCTATCTGGGCAAGAGTCTACATGAGCAAGGTACCAAAGAGCGAGGCTATGCCTATATGTTGCAAGCCTTGGACATGATGGAGCGGTCGCATTACGACCACAAGTACGACAACCTGCGTGCCGACTGCAACGACCTGCTCATCTGTTATGAGCGAGACAAACGGTATGAGGATGCCCTGCAGGTATTAGCCAAATTAAAGAAGTATTTGAATGCAAAGACTCCTGGTGAGACAGAGATGGAGGGACTCTATGAGCAAGAAAAATGTAAGTGGCTTGCTCATCGTGCAGTGGTATGCTCTAAGTTGGGGCATGGAAAGAAAGCTGACGATGCCTATCAAGAATTCAAGAAGATGGGACGCATCAATCGCCGATATGCCTACCTGATTGTACCATATCTCTTCGACCAGCATCGCTATCATGAAATTGTGGCGATGTGCAAGCAGCGTGAGCAAGAGATGGAGGACAAAGCTGATACCATCAATCTCTACATGTCTTCCACCTTAAAATTCTATGGCATGGCATATCGAGGACTGGGGCAATACGACAAGGCGGCGAGTTATTTTGAGCGACTTGGGGTGTTGAGAGACAGTCTGCGCATCAGGGAATTGCGCAGCTCTTCGCAGGAACTGTCACTTATCTATGATGTCAAGGAGAAAGAGGCGCAAATCGCCTATCAGCGTTGGGGACTTGTGATTGTCATAGGCTTCTTGGTGGCAGTGGTTATCATAGGTAGTGTGTTGGCTTACAACAACCATATCATCCGAAAGAAGAACATCTCCTTGGTTGCCAATGTGAAAGAGGCAATGAAATATAAGGAGGAATTGGAGAGACAGAATCGTAGCTCATTGCCAAGCAATGTTGTGTTGAGTGAAGATGATAATCCTGACCTGCTCCTATTCGAGCAGATCAAAGGGAAAATCATAGACCAAAAGTTCTTCCTCGACAACACCTTCTCTCGCAAGACGCTCATGGACGAGTTCAATATCCCTGCCAACAAATTCGCAGGTCTGTTTCGTCAATACACTGGTAAGACCTTCAGTGAGTATATCAACGACCTGCGCATAGAGTATGTGGCTGAGCTTTTGCTTTCGGGTAAATATGCCAGTGTGGAAGAGCTATTGAAAGAATACACTTTCATCTCCTCTACCTCGCTCTATCGTCTCTTTACGAAGAAATACGGCATGACTCCACTGAAATTCCTGAGAAATGCTAGTTTGTGCTAAAAACTCAAGAAAATTCCAGAGCAGGTCCGATGCAGGTCCGATGTAAGTCTGACGAACCGATAGCCGTTTACTTGAATATCGAGAAGTTTACGCTTCCGTAACTTCTGTGTTCCAGGAATCGTGGATGCTCGGAGAAATCATAGTCTTTGCCATGCTCAAAGACGAAAATGCCTCCTTCGTTGAGATAGTCGCCATTCAGAACGAGGTCTGGAATCTGCGGCAACTCCTTCAGAGCGTATGGAGGATCGGCAAAGATAAAGTCAAACTTCTGTTTGCAGGTCTTCAGAAAGCGGAATACATCACCACGAATCAGAATATCCTTGTCTTCGCCTAACTTCTGAAAACATTGGCGTATGAAGTTGGCATGGTCGCGGTCTGCCTCTACGCTGATAACCCGGCTGCAGCCTCGTGATACCAGTTCGAGCGAAATGCTGCCCGTGCCGGCAAAAAGGTCGAGGGCAGAGGTATCTTCAAAATCAATATATCCCTGCAGCACATTAAAGATGTTCTCCTTTGCAAAATCTGTTGTCGGACGCGCCTTAAACGAACGTGGAATGTCGAAATGGCGTCCCTTATATAGTCCTGTTATGATTCTCATATTTACTTTAAACTTTGAATGTTGAACATTGAACTTTATGATAAGCTATTCTGTTGAATTCTTAACTATCAACTTTTAACTATCAACTCTTGTCTTACTTACTTAAGTACAGTGCCATCAAATCGAATGGCAGACCTTTAATCTCTGTGATGGGCGCACGGTTGAATTCGGCGGCAGGATTCAGAATGAAGGTCTTCTTGATATAGAGTTTCGTGTTGTAGAGGAACCAATCCTTATCAGGAACATTGCCTGATACATGCAACTCATCCTGCATCTGGTTGAATCCTAACTGCTTCCATACATAGAGAATGAAATAGAGGGCATCCTTGGCATGCTCGGCATTGAACGAGTTGAAGAATTTGAAACGGTTCTTCTCGAAACCGAAAACGTCCAGCTTCTTGTCGTGGAAATAAACATAGAGCTTGCGGTGAATGCCGGTGAAACTGCGATGATGCAGATAGTGCCACATCGGTTGCATGATAGGTGTGAAGCGGACATCCTTGAAGTTGTCTTCTACCACCATCTTCAAATCCTTGTTGATAGGGAATACCGCTACCGCATTCAGTTCCGGCTGCACTCTGTAGAGAATGGCATCGCTGTTATGACTGTTGAAGGCATGCTGATAGAGCACATCGATATCCTCTTCATGAAATTCTTCGATAGGAACCAGCAGGATAGGCGAATCGAGATATACGCGTACCTTCTGGTATCCCCGCTGCAGGAGAGTACTCTCCTTGAAAGCCTGACGCAAGTTGGCTGCCATCGAAACACCACTCTTTACCGTATAAGGTTCATAGATGAGCTGATGCTCAGCTTCACGGTCAACTACCGAAAAACTGAGGGTGTTTCTGCTCACGCGGATGGTGAGTCGTGCTTGCTGAATGTTGTTACCTTTTATTTGCATATCTGTTACCAATTACCTGCGTTGTTATTATCTGTCGTTAAATCGCCTATCTTGAGTCCGGGATAGTTACCGGCATAGTTAGCCTCCTCTATCTTCTGCTGGATGGATACTTCATCGAGTCCGTCGAGGAAGGTTTCATAACCTGCCCCACATTCCATCACCGGAATCTGCTTACCGCTTTTTCCTACGATAACCGTGGCAGCGAGTGTAAACTTCTTGCCGTCGGCATAGGGAATGTATTGGGCATCTTCCGGTAAGTACTTGCCTTTTACCAGTGTCGGGAAATCGCCTGTATATACGCCGTGTTTCGCCTTGTATTTCTCTTCAGCCTGACGTATCTGCATCAGTTTCTCCTTCACCTCTGCTTCTCTGCTAGCCATGGCTTTCTGGAAGCGGATGGGCTGGCTTACACTCAGAATACAGAGTAGCATCATGATGATGACGCATGCTCCCAAAATATAATTATTCTTTATTCTTTTTCTCATTTCAAAAAGTATTATTACTTTTGCACAGCAAATAGGTGCAGTAAATTTTCTGCAAAGATACTAAAAGTTTTCGAAATATGAACATTGAAGAGTTAAAATATCAGATATTACAGCAATTTGGCTTTCCGCCAACCCCAGAACAGGCTCAGGCGCTCGATGTTTTCGTGCAGTTTATGACGGATAGTAATCCTCATGCTGTGATGATTCTCCGGGGTAGTGCGGGTACCGGTAAGACATCGCTTTCGGGTGCTATCGTCCGTACGCTCCGTGCTGTTCGCCAGAAGGTGATGCTCCTTGCCCCTACGGGTAGGGCGGCTAAGGTCTTCTCTCTGAACAGCGGGATGCCTGCCTATACCATTCATCGCCGCATCTATCGCGAAAAGGCGTTTGCCGGAGTGGATGGCCAGTTCAATCTCAATGATAATCTCTATACTGATACGCTTTTTATGGTGGATGAGGCTTCGATGATTGCCAATCTGGGATTGGGCGGAACCACCTTTGGCAGCGGCTGTCTGCTAGATGATCTGGTTCATTTTGTGTATCAGGGACGTAACGACCGACTTTTGCTGATTGGCGATAAGGCACAGTTGCCTCCTGTTGGTGAGGAAGAATCACCAGCTCTTTCTGCTGCGATGCTCCAGGGATATGGACTGTCGGTTTATGAGTGCGATTTGAACGAAGTAGTCCGTCAGAGTCAGCAGTCGGGTATTCTCTTTAATGCTACCCGTATCCGCCAGATGATTACCCACGATGACATTACCCAACTGCCTAAAATCCGTTTCTCCGGTTTCTCGGATATCAGGGAGATGCCGGGCGCAGAACTCATCGAGGCACTTGGCGACAGCTATCATCAGGTAGGACTTGACGATACCATTGTGGTGACTCGTAGCAACAAGCGCGCCAACATCTTCAACCAGGGCATCCGCAACATGGTGCTTGATAGGGAAGAGGAACTGGAGAATGGCGACATGCTGATGATTGTGAAGAACAATTATTATTGGATGGAGGAAGAAAGAAAGAAAATAAAGGAAAGGGAATTAAGTGAAGAACGAAGAGTGAAGAGTGAAGAAACTGCGTTCGGCGGCCGAAGGGAAAGCCAATTTAATAGTTTAACTAATCATAAAGTTCAAAGTTCAAATCTCAAAGTTCAAAGTAACGAACTTCCTGCTTTCCTGGCTAATGGAGATAGGGCGAAGGTGATGAAGGTGAGTCGTCGCATCGACCTCTATGGTTTCCATTTTGCCACCCTTCTGTTGAAATTCCCCGATTATGACAATTATGAACTGGAGGCTACGGTATTACTGGACACTTTGACGAGTGAGGCTCCAGCTTTGACCCATGATCAGCAAGAGCAGCTTTTCCGTCAGATAGAGGAGGATTATCAGGACATACCACTGAAGGCAGACCGTATGAAGGCAATCCGGCAAGATCCGTATTTCAATGCTCTGCAAGTGAAGTTTGCCTATGCCGTTACCTGTCATAAAGCGCAGGGCGGTCAGTGGTCGCTTGTCTATGTAGACCAGGGCTATATGACGGATGATATGCTTACTCCCGACTATATCCACTGGCTCTATACTGCATTTACACGAGCCACAGAGATGCTATATCTGGTGAATTGGCCAAATACGCAGATAGAAGGAGAGTGATATTACTCTTCTTCTTTTGTTCAGAATTTGTATGAAAGAAAAAAGTCCGGCTCTCTCTCGAAAGTCGGACTCTTAAATTTTTGAGTTATTTTTTGGGAAAAGTGGGTAGTGATGGATTCGAACCACCGAAGGCATAGCCAGCAGATTTACAGTCTGCCCCATTTGGCCACTCTGGTAACTACCCAAAAGCTTTATATCTCAAAAGCGAGTGCAAAGGTAATGCTTTTATTTGATATTACCAAATTTTTTCGGTACTTTTTTCTCTTTTCCTTCAAAAAATGTTCATTTTCCCCTATAAAATAGGTTTTTCCCTCTCTTTTACCTTTTACTTTTTTACCCTTTTACCTTTACCACATGTCTTCTGCGGTGTTTCCTCGACAGCCTTCTGTGCTTGTAATGCTCATATTTCTTGATGGCAACGAATACCGTGAGAGCAAGGACTACGGCTAGCAGGAAGAGCGAGATACCGATGATGATGATGAAGATAGGGGAGTAGAGTAGCATATGCTGTGCTGTCTTGTTCATTTTTATTGTAAATTTGCGTGCAAAGTTATGCATTTTTCGATAAATATTGAAAGAAACAAAGAAAAAGTTGTATCTTTGCAAACGTTTTGTAGTATCTGATATACAGAACTGAATAATTATTGAATAAATATACATACATGATTGTTACAATAGAATGGATGGAGGAGTGGTTCAGTCGGTTCGACCACGAATATTTCGGGGGAAAGCTGCCTGTTCCTGAACTCGGACTTACTCATGCCAAGACTCGATTGGGGCAACTTGCCTATAAGCGGGCCTCCAGATGGGGACGCACCAAACTCTACGATTTCAAACTCTCCATGTCTACTTATTATGATATGACCGACAAGCAGGCAAAGAGTGTCTTGCTCCACGAGATGATACATTACATCATCGGTTATACGGGACTGAAAGATACTTCGGCTCACGGGGTTGTATTCAAGGGACTGATGGATAAGCTCAACAGCCAGTATGGCTGGGATATCAGAGTATCGACATCCACCAAGGGTTGGAAGGTAAGCGAAACCGTAAAAAGCAGAAAAGAGAAGAAGGGACCGCAAATTTATCTGATGCTTGCCATCGAAATGAATGATGGAAGACATTATCTCTCGAGAGTGAATCCGAGTTTTGCCCGTCGCATCGAAAATCAACTGAAGACGGTCAGGGAAGTGGTTTCTCATCAGTGGTATACTACGATGGAGAACTATTTCGAAGACTATCCGCAGGTGCGCAGTTTGAGAGGAAGGCGCATCTCGAAGGCCGATTTCGGAAAGTTGCTCAATGTGCTCACTCCCTTTCAGCTGTAATGTCGGGCGAATGTATAAGAAAAAGAATAACCAAAACTCATTAAAGATATTAAATGAAAGAAACCTGGAAAATGATAGCCCTGCTGGCAATAGCCATTGGAGGACTGCTGGCTTATGCCTTCATTCCAGAGCAAGTGGCTGAAAACATTCCGCTGAAACAGATTGGAATGGATGCGCTCACCAGTAAAAGCGAGGCAGAGCTTGCTGAAGAGGAAAAGGCTGACAGCATGATAAAGGAACCCGTGGATACGGCGGCGCAGCGAGTACTGATCTTCGGCGACTCGATGTCGGAATATCTAGGTCTGCGACTGGCTGATTATGCCAACAAGAACGGTCATAAACTCACCTGTATTACCTGGGTGAGTTCGGGCACCAGAAACTGGGCTGCTACCGATACCCTGCAGCATTATATCCAACGTATCAAACCTACCCATGTCTTTGTATGTCTGGGCAGTAACGAACTGTATACGTCTGATATGAAGGGATGTGAAAAACGCATCCGTGCCATCCTGAGCAAGATTGGTCATATTCCGACGATATGGATCGGTCCGCCAAACTGGTGTGAGGATAATGGATATAACAAACTCCTCCGTGAGGTGATGGGACCACGAGGCTATTATCCTAGTTACAAACTTACCTTCGAACGCCAGAAAGACGGCCGGCATCCGACTATGGCTTCATCTGCCATGTGGATGGATAAGATTGTAGAGTGGATGAATAGCGGTCATTGTGTGCATCCGTTCCGATTGGAAATGCCGGATAAGCGTGACCGCAGATACAGACAGATTACCATCTTGCCTCCTGGAACCAAACATAGGGCAGACAGTACGGCTGTGAAGAAGGATTCTCTTTCTAGGCCTGTTGAGGGAACTGTGCCTGAAACCACAGAAAGTCCTGCTGCAACCAAGGAACCTGCAACTGCTGGAAAAACGTCTCCGGCTGCTGACAAGACGGTTCCAGCGGTAAAGCATGTAAACCATAAAGACTCCGTATAAGAAAGAGTTCAATAAATAATATCTTCAGAACAGACAAATGAATTATTCAACATTCGAAATAAGTGCCTTGTGGCATTGGATAGAGCGGCTGTTTGTTTATCAGGCAGATTCTCCGCTGATGATGGGCAGCATTCCGTTTGCGCTGCTCTTCATCTTCTTCCTTGCCATTTATACCCTGCTCAAGAGCTATTCGCGCACAGCCATGATGATGTATGTCATCTGCTTCAGCCTTTTCTTTGCCTATAAGGTGAACGGAATGGTGATGTGGATGCTGCCGCTTACGGCTTGCATCAATTATACCGTAACCCAGGAAATGAGACTGCATGAGGGAAAGGCGCGCAAGGCGCTGCTCACCTTTGTAGTGCTTGTAGACCTGGCTCTGCTGTGCTATTTCAAATATACCAATTTCATCATTGGCGATGTAGTCAACGAGATGTTCAGCACCAACTTCTCGCTGCAGTCTATCGCTCTGCCTGTAGGTATCTCGTTCTATACCTTCCAGGCTATCAGCTATGCGGTAGATACCTATAAGCGTAAGTTTGACATGGAGGTAACGCTCCTGGAATATTGCTTCTATCTCACCTTCTTTCCGCTGCTGATGGCGGGTCCTATCACCCGTGCCGCCAACCTGATACCCAGACTGAAACGAAACGAACAGGCTTCCAGCAGAATGTTGTGGACGGGACTCTTCCTCATCATGTTGGGACTGGTCAAGAAGAATATGCTGAGCGATTATATTGCACAGTTCAACAACTGGGTGTTTGATGCGCCGCAAACCTTCTCGGGTTTCGAGAATCTGGCAGCGCTCTTCGGCTATCCTGTCCAAATTTTCCTCGATTTCTCGGGATACAGCGATATGAGTATCGGTGTGGCAGCCATTCTGGGTTTCTATCTGCCCGACAACTTCTATTTCCCTTACCGTTCACTCTCGGTTACTGAGTTCTGGCGTCGCTGGCACATCTCGCTTTCCTTCTGGTTCCGCGATTATGTGTATATTCCGCTGGGCGGAAACCGGAAGGGAAAGGTGCGCATGTATTTCAACAACTTCCTCACCATGCTGGTGGCAGGTTTGTGGCATGGCTCTTCCTGGATGTTCGTCATCTGGGGTGCTCTTCATGGTTTCGGACTTGTGGTGCATAAGTTCTTCAGCCGTCAGTTGGGCATAAGCATTCCCCGTACGCTGGCAGGCAATTCCCTCAGCTGGCTCATCACCTATTTATATATATGCTTTGCGTGGTCTTTTTTTCGTGCCAAGGATTTGGGTGTGTTGGGGAAGATGTATGATAAGGTGGCAAATGATTTCAGCATCGATTATCTGGTGCCTTTCTTCCATGCCCGTCCTGCCTGGACGCTTTGCATCATAGGTGTCATGCTGAGCTATCTCTTTACCGAGCGCCAATATCACCGTCTTCAGGCGCGGTTCATCCTCCTGCCTTGGGTGGCTAAACTGCTGCTCTTCATCATCTGTCTGCAGATGGTGGTTGAGGTTTCTCAGGAGAGTGTACAGCCGTTCATTTATTATCAGTTCTAGTCTTTTATGGTTAATTTTCTGTAATAAAATCTTGCTTTATGGACTTGATACTGGAAAATGATGTAATTTTGTAGGTTGAAGTATATATATTTGAAGTAACAGACATAAACAGAAAAATTGTATGAAGAAACTATTATTCTTTTTGCTCCTGATGACGACTGTCGTCGGTAGAGCACAGACATCGCTTGACTTGCTGCCTGTAGGCACCGAAGCTCCCGACTTCACGATTACTGACAGTAAGACGGGTAAGAAAATCTTCCAGCTCTCAGATAAGAAGACTCAGAAGGATAAAGACGGAAAGACGGTTCCAGGTGTCTGGACCGTGCTCGATTTCTGGGCTTCCTGGTGTCCAGACTGCAGAAGAGACATGCCGATGGTGAAGGCTATCTGTGACAAATACAACACCAAGATCCAGGTAGTGGGTGTTTCTTTTGATACCGACGAGGCGAAGATGAAGAAATATCTGGGCGATAATCAGTATAGCTGGTTGCAATACTGTGAGTTTAAGAAATGGAAGGAAACAAAGATTTCCAAGGATTATCACATCTCATGGATTCCTACCTCTTATCTGATCAATCCGGAAGGTAAGGTTGTATTCTCTACCGTGAAGGCGGAGGAGATGATGAAGAAACTGGATTCGCTCGACCAGGCTGGAGCATTGAAACCTGCTCAGGTGCAGACTGCTCTCAAGAAGGTGTATAATGAAAGCATCGATCCGATGGCTCAGATTGATGAGGCTTTGGCTAAAGCCAAGAAGAATGGCAAGTTTGTTATCTGTCAGGTAGGTGGTAATTGGTGTCCATGGTGCTTGAAGTTTGCCGATTTTGTGGAGAAGAATGCTGCGGTCAACAAGATGGTGAATGATCATTTCGAATATATTCATGTAAACTACAATCGTAGAAAATCTGCCGGTGATGCGGCGGTGAAGAAGGCTGAGCAGCTGATGAAGCGACTGAACAATCCTCAGCGTTTCGGATTCCCGGTCTTTGTGGTGCTTGATGAAACCGGAAAGGTTCTCCATATCCAGGATTCCAGTTTCCTGGAAGAGGGGAAGGGATATAACGAAGAAAAGGTGCTCAGATTCCTGAAGAGCTGGACACCTCAGGCAGTAAAAGGATAAAGAAAGAGGGTGTGTCATTAACTTATGACACACCCTCTACCTGTTTCATATTGTAATATTATGCATTACAAACCTCTTGCTTTCAGGAATCCGGAAGCATCTGGCTTCTCCATACCTGTAAAGTCGGTAAACATTTCCATCTGGTCCTTGGTGTTGCCACGGCTCAGAATCTTATCGCGGAATGCCTGACCGACGGCTGGATCCAAAGCTCCATGCTTTGCAAAGTAGTCGGCGATGTTCACAGCCAGCACCTCTGTCCAGAGATAGCTGTAATAGCCTGCTGCATAACCGCCGCCCCATACATGGTTGAAGTATGATGTGCTGTAACGAGGAGGAATCTGGGTGTTAAGCAAACCGATGTTATGGAGCTCTTCCTTCTCGAAGGCACCTGCCATGTAAGGTGAAGGAACCTCTTCTTCGCTAATCTTGTGCCATGCAAGGTCAAGACAGGTGGCAGCCAGATTCTCGCCCAATGAATAGGCGGTCTGGAAACTGATGCTCTTCAGCATGCGCTCCTTCAGGTCGGCTGGCATCGCAGCACCGGTCTCGGTATGACGGGCATAATGGTCGAATATCTCAGGAATAGATGCAAACGATTCGTTAAACTGGGATGGCATCTCTACGAAATCGCGGGCAACGGCTGTTCCTGAAAGAGTATTGTACTTGCAGTCGGAAAGGATTCCGTGAAGCGCATGGCCGAACTCATGGAACAGGGTAGTAACCTCATCCCATGTGATGAGAGATGGCTGACCTTCAGGTGCCTTGGCGTTGTTGCATACATTATATATAATAGGCAACTGGCCGCGCTGCTTGCTCTGCTTGGCAAAGGCGCTCATCCATGCACCGCCACGCTTGGTAGGACGGCGGAAGTAATCGCTGTAGAAGAGGGCGATTGGCTTGCCGTTCTTATCGCTTACCTCGAATACCTTCATGTCTGGGTGATAGGTAGGAATATCCTTGCGCTGCTTGAAGTTCAGTCCGTAAACACGATGAGCGGCATAGAACACACCGTTCACCTGTACGCTGTCGATGTTGAAGTATGGCTTAATCTCATCATCGGTAATGTTGAGCATCTCCTTCTTCATCTTCGCAGAATAATAGAAGCGGTCGTATGGCTGCAGTTTGAAGTCCTTGCCCTCAGTCTTCTGGGCATACTCTTCTATCGCCTTGGTTTCAGCATCAGCCTTAGGAGCATATTCCTTGATGAGCTGCTTCAGGAAATCATCCACATTCTTGCTGTTCTTAGCCATCGTCTTTTCGAGCGAATAGTCGGCATAGTTGTCATATCCCATCAGCTTGCCCTTCTCGGCACGCAACTTGGCAATCTCGGTTACGATAGGGAAGGTGTTGAATTTTGGGTTAGTACCATCGGCACGGTGGATGCTTGCCATATACACCTTCTTGCGCAGTTCGCGGTTCTGGAGATTGGTGAGGATAGGCTGCTGGGTGGTGTTGATGATGACGATGCAGTAAGGTGCCTTGCCTCCGCGGCTCTCTGCATCTTTCTTGCATTGTGCAATGTCTGCATCGCTCAATCCGGCGAGTTCTTCCTTGCTGTTCACCCAAACCACGGCGTTGTTGGTAGCGGCAGGAAGAAGATTGCCCCACTCCTGCTGCAATTCAGAGATGCGGGAGTTGATCTGCTTCATGCGCTCCATCTTCTCGGCAGAAAGGAGGGCGCCTGAACGTACAAAACTCTTATAGATAACCTCAGTAAGACGCTTGTCTTCGCCCTTGAGTTTCTTATATTCATTATCGTAAACATACTTGATGCGCTCGAAGAGTTTCTTGTTGAACGAAATCTCATTGTCGAGTTCGGTCAGCAATGGGGTAGCCTTCTTTTCGGTTTCGGCGATGCCCGGAGTCTTGTGGGCACTGGTGAGACCGAAGAAGATGTTAGTCACCTTTTCTAGTAGCGCACCGCTCTCTTCATAGGCGAGGATGGTGTTCTGGAAGTTAGGCTTCTTCTTGTTGTTTACAATCTTCTGGATGTTGGCACGCTGCTCCCTGATAGCCGCTTCGATGGCTGGCAGGTAGTCGCTCTCCTGAATCTTGCTGAAGTCAGGAGCACCAAATGGAAGACTGCTCTTTGTTAAAAGAGGATTCTGACGGTTACCGCCCGCAGTCTGTGCGAACGATGAGGCTGGCATCTGCAAGAGTGTTGCGGCCAAGCCCAGGGTAAGGAAAGTCTTGTTAAGTTTCATCATGTTTCTTTGTTTATTTGAAATTCGTTTGCAAAGATAGTGATTTATTTCGGATTATCGCATTTTTATTCATATTTCTTATGGAAAATCAGCAGACAGATGGCTCCTGCCAATGCCATCGGCACACCGATAAGGGCAGGGAAGTTGTATCCCAATCCCATCGCAACAGGAATACCACCGAGGAAAGCTCCCATGGCGTTACCCAGATTGAAGGCGCCCTGAATGCAGCAGCCGCCCAGCATTTCGCCACCCTTGGCATGCTTCACGATGAGGAATTGCTCAGGCGATCCGATGCCAAAAAGACAGGCGCAGCAGATGAACATCAGCACCACTGATACCCAGCTGAAAGGGGCGAGGAAGAAGGTGAGCAGAAGTGCCACTGCCGCCAGAAACTGGAGATAACAGGTAAAGCGGCCCGGCTTGAAGCGGTCGGCAAGCAAGGCACTCACCTGATTGCCTACTACCATTCCGCCGCCTGCAAGAATCATCAGCAGAGAGATGCTGGCTGCGCTGAATCCGCCCTCTATCTGAAGCAGCGGCGAGATATAACTGAACCAGCAGAGGATGCCGCCATTGCCCAGGAAGGTGGCGGCGATGATGAGCCAAGGAGCCTTGTTGCGGAGGAAATGGAACTGTGCCTTCATACCGTTGTTGGGCAGTGCTTCTACATCCGGAACCCATCTGTGAATCATGTATAAGGTGATGAGTCCGAGCACGATACAGCTGACAAAAGGTACTCGCCAGCTGAACATGTGACTCAGGAAGGTTCCCACCGGCACACCCAGTAGGTTGGCCACCGGCATACCTGCGCACATCATTGCCACGGCATTGGTTCCCTTACCCTCTTTGGCAATCTTTACCGCCACGATGATACCCGTTCCGAAGTAGGCGCCATGAGGCAGACCTTCTATAAAGCGGGCGCTGAGCAAGAGCCAGTAGTTAGGTGCTACTGAGGCGATGACAGCTCCGAAGGTGATGAGCGAAGCCAGGAACATCAGGATATTCTTGGGTCTGTATTTATGCATGAGAATCAGCGAGAAAGCTCCGGCGCAGACGCCGAGTGCATAGATAGAGATGAGATGTCCTGCTTCCGGGATGGAAACGTTCATGTTGTGAGCGATGTCTGTGATGATGCCCTCGATGATGAATTCAGCGATGCCCAAGGTAAAGGTACCCAGCGCGAGTGCAAATAGTCCTTTTTTCATTTGTTCTTATGAGTCAATATTATCCTTAAAAAATAGTTTCTCTCTTATTTTATGTCTTTGTAAGACAATAGTTTCAGAAATTCGTGTGCAAAGTTACTCATATTCCCTTTATCCTGCAAGTTTTCTCGCAGGAATATAGTAAAGATTAACAGAAAGTGTGGGGGCATTCATGCTCATTCAAGAGCTGTTAAAGGTTATTAAATTATAGGGGTATTAAGTTCTTGTTCTGATGAAAATGCTTAATTTTGCAACTTGAAAAAAGAAAGGTGCAAAAAATAGGTATGAAACGTTCGCTCAACATATTGATGGCTT